>JBIQKU010000064.1:0-17301 GCA_044506225.1 Rubrivivax sp.
GGCGCTGCGGCGGCTACGACTCCGACATCATCGCCGCCATGCGCTGGGCCGCCGGCCTGGCGGTGCCCGGCGTGCCGGCGAACCCGACGCCGGCGCGTGTGATCAACCTGAGCCTCGGCGGCCCCGGCACCTGCACCACGGCCTACACCGAGGCGGTGCAGGCGGTGAACGCCATGGGCGCGGTGGTGGTGGCCTCGGCCGGCAACAGCGTCGGCCATCCGGTCAGCGTGCCGGCCAACTGCCCGGGCGTGATCGGCGTGGCGGGCCTGCGCCATGCGGGCACCAAGGTCGGCTTTTCGGACCTGGGGCCGGAGATCAGCATCGCCGCGCCGGGCGGCAACTGCGTCAACCTGGGCCAGAACGAGCCCTGCCTGTACCCCATCACCACCACCACCAACGCCGGCACCACCACACCGGTGGCGGGCAGCTCGATCTACAGCGACAGCTTCGATGCGTCCTTCGGCACGAGTTTCTCGGCGCCGCTGGTGTCGGGCGTGGCGGGGCTGATGCTGTCGGCGAACCCGGCGCTCACGCCGGCCGAACTGCTCGCGGCCCTGCGCAGCTCGGCGCGCGCCTTCCCGACGACCGGCGCGGAAGACGGCAGCGGGCCGGTGCCGCAATGCAGCGTGCCGCAGGCCAGCAACCCGGTCGACCAGCTCCAGTGCTATTGCACCACCGCGACCTGCGGCGCCGGCATGCTGGACGCGGGCGGTGCGACCCAGGCGGCGCTCGCCGTGCCGAACCCGAGCGTGCTGCCGCGCGTCAGCGTCTCGCCCGCCACGCCCCAGCCCGGCGAGACGGTGAGCCTGAGCGCCCAGGCCTCGGTCGTGCCGCCGGGGCGCACCATCATGTCCTACCGCTGGGAGCTGGTGGACGGCGGCGGCATCGTCGGCGACTTTGCCTCGGCGGCCGATGCCAGCACCGTGAGCGCCGTGCCGGGCGCCGGTGGGCACTTCAACGTGCGGCTCGCCGTGGTCGACGACCAGGGCCGCACGACCGCGACCGTGCACTCGGTGGCCGTGGCCGGGGCGGGGCCCGAGCCTGGCGCGGAGGACGACGGCAGCGGCGGCGGCGCGCTCGGCATCGGCTGGCTGCTGGGCCTCGCGGCGGCGGCCGCCGCGCTCAGGCTGGCCGAGCGGCGCGAGCGCCGGACCTGAGGCTCAGCAGGCGCCGAAGCCGCGCCCCAGCGCATCCAGGCGCAGGGCGGTCAGCTTGGCGGCCGTGGCCGCATCGGCCCGCGGCACGCGCAGGCGGTGCAAGGTGGCGGGCGAGCGCAGCTCCACCACGCGTGCATCGGCCACGCCGCGCAGCGCGAACTGCGCCAGCGCCGATTCCGCGGCCACCCGGTCCTCGAAGCGGCCGATGGCGATACCCGGCTCCAGCTCGCCGGTGCCGGCGACCTCTTCGTAGGGAATGCGGATGCGCTCGAGCGCCGCGGCGCGCGCCGCCAGCGCCTCCCGGTTCGGCAGCGGGCCGAGGTAGACCAGCCACACCCCGGGGCGCTCGCTGCCCACGATGGAGAAGGCGACCGCCGGCACGGCGTTGGCCATGGCGGCCTCGGCCAGCGGCAGCTGCGCGGTGGTGAACGGTCCGGCCTCCAGGCAGGCGAGCCCGGCCTCGAGCGGCGCGGCCGCTGCCGTCGGCGCATTGCCTTGCGGCGGGAGGATGCGCACCGCCTCGGGCCGCACCTGGCGGGCGAAACGTTCGGGTTCGCGCTCGCCGTGCGGGCTCACGCCGACCAGCGGATCCATCCAGCCTTGTGTCCAGGCATAGAAGCCGAGGTTGGCCAGCACCAGCAGCAGCACGACGAAACGCAGCATCAGGCGTTGCGCGCCGCGACCGGGCGCACGCTGACTTCACCGCTGGCCACCGGCACGATGTCGCCGTCGGCCGTCTGCACGCGCAGCGTGCCGTCGTCGGCCACGCCTTGCGCCACGCCTTCGAGCAGCCCGGGCAGGGTGGTGCGTACCGTGCGCCCGCGCAGCAGGTCGCGGCTGGCGAACGCGCCCGCGAATGCGGCGAAGCCCTCGCGCTCGAAGCGCTGCAGCGCCAGCACCAGCGGGCGCGCGATGCGCGCAAGCACGGCCGGCGCGCTGAGCTGGTCGTCGAGTTCGTGCAGGCTGGCGAAGCCGGTCGAGGGGTCGCTCACCGACAGCGGCATCACGTTGAGGCCGACGCCGACGATGGCCAGGCGCCGCTGGCCGGCCGGCACGGTCTCGATCAGGATGCCGCCGAGCTTGCGCCCGAGGCCTCCGGTGTCGGCCGCGTCCACCAGCCACAGGTCATTGGGCCATTTCAGGCCGATGCGCTTGTCGCCGGGCGTGGGGTCCAGCGCCTCGGCGATGGCCACGCCCACGGCCAGCGACAGCCCCGACCAGTCGGCGGGCGCCAGCGGCAGCGCGAGCGAGAAGGTGAGCGAGGCGCCGGGGGCCGCCTGCCAGGTGCGGCCCTGGCGGCCGCGGCCGGCGGTCTGGTGCTCGGCCACCAGCAGGCAGGGCTGGAAGTCGGCCGAGCGGCGGCCGAAGGCCGTGCTCTCCACGCTGCGGCGCACGAGCGCCGCCTCGTCGTCGACCACGGCCGCCGCCGTGGCCAGGCGGGCGCGCTCCTGCAGGGCGGTGTTGGTCGAGGGAATGCGCGCCACCACTTCGACGCTCAGGCCCGGCAGCAGCGGTTCGAGCTGTTCCCACAGGGCTTCGGCGCCCCATTGCAGCGGTTGTGGCGTGTCGGTGCTCACGGTGGTTCCTGCCTTGCTGTGCGCCGGCGTCGCGGCGCTGCGTCCTCAGTTCTTCGGAGCCAGCATCGTGCCACGGCACTTCTCGGCGCCGCAACGACATTCGTACTGCTTCTTCAGCTTGCGCGTGTAGGGCTCGTCGATCACGAGGCCGTAGTCGTAGAAGAGTTCGTCGCCCGGGCGGATCTTGCGCCGCGCCTTGATGAACACACGCCCGTTCTCGTCTTCGTCGGCCACGCAGTTCGGGTCGCACGAATGGTTGATCCAGCGCGAGGCGTTGCCGCCATGCAGCGCGTCCAGCACATGGTCCTCGCCCACCGAGAAATAGAAGGTGTGGTGCGGATCGTCCGGATCGTGCGGATGGCGGCGCAGCGCCTCGGGCCAGTCGATGCGCTCGCCGGTGTATTCGATGATGACCTCGCCCTTGGCGATGGGCTGCACGGCGAACACGCCCTTGCCATGCACGCCGGAGCGCCGCACCTGGATGCGCCGGCCGCGGGCCTTGCGCGGTGGGGTGTCGTCCGACGGGCTGGCCTCGCGTTTGCCGGTCTTGGCGCCGTCGGATTGCTTCATCGACTTCTTTGGGTACATTGAATTGGTGGGCGCGCGCGCGTGCATGCGCGCGAGGAGCCCGGATTGTATTGACGCATCAACGCTCCGCCTCACGAGGGCGGGGGCACGAGGAACCATGACGAAGACATTGATCATTGCCGAGAAGCCGAGCGTCGCGCAGGACATCGTTCGCGCGCTCACGCCCGTGGCGGGCAAGTTCGACAAGGAGAGCGAGTACTTCGAGAACGAGCGCTACATCGTCACCTCCGCCGTGGGCCACCTGGTGGAGATCAAGGCGCCCGAGGAATTCGACGTGAAGCGCGGCAAGTGGAGCTTCGCCAACCTGCCGGTCATCCCGCCGCACTTCGACCTGGCGCCCATCGACAAGGCCAAGACGCGGCTGAACGCCGTGGTCAAGCTCGTCAAGCGCAAGGACGTCTCCGCGCTCATCAACGCCTGCGACGCGGGCCGCGAGGGCGAGCTGATCTTCCGCCTCATCGTGCAGTACGCCGCCGGCGGCAAGAAGCCGATCGACAAGCCCATCCAGCGGCTGTGGCTGCAGAGCATGACGCCGCAGGCCATCCGCGACGGCTTCGAGCAGCTGCGCACCGAGGAGCAGCTGCGCGGCCTGTCCGACGCCGCGCGCAGCCGCAGCGAGGCCGACTGGCTGGTGGGCATCAACGGCACGCGCGCGATGACGGCCTTCAACTCGCGCGACGGCGGCTTCTTCCTCACCACGGTCGGCCGGGTGCAGACGCCCACGCTGTCGATCGTGGTCGAGCGCGAGGAGAAGATCCGCAGGCACGTGGCGCGCCCCTACTGGGAGATCAAGGCCGCCTTCGCGGCCCAGGCGGGCGAGTACGAGGGCAAGTGGTTCGATCCCAAGTGGAAGAAGAACCCCGACGACGCCGAGCTGCGCGCCGACCGCGTGTGGAACGAGGCCGACGCACAGGCCATCGCCCAGGCCTGCCGCAACCAGCCCGCCAGCGTCACCGAAGAGGCCAAGCCGAGCACGCAGAGCTCGCCCGGCCTGTACGACCTGACCACGCTGCAGCGCGAGGCCAACTCGCGCTTCGGCTTCAGCGCCAAGACCACGCTGTCGATCGCGCAGGCGCTGTACGAGAAGCACAAGGTGCTCACCTATCCGCGGACCGACAGCCGGCACCTGCCGGAGGACTACGTCGCGGTGGCGAAGAACACGCTGCAGATGATCGCCGGCGAAGACCTGCCCGGACCGCTGCGCGCGCTGTCGCCGCATGCGCACAAGGCGATCGCCGAGGGCTACGTGAAGCCCAACAAGCGCATCTTCGACAACGCCAAGGTGTCGGACCACTTCGCCATCATCCCCACGCTGCAGGCGCCCAGGAGCCTCACCGAGGTCGAGGCCAAGCTCTACGACATGGTGGTCAAGCGCTTCCTGGCGGTGTTCTATCCGCCGGCGGAGTTCATGGTCACGACGCGCATCTCCAGCGTCGAGTCTGCGGGTGCGACGCACAGCTTCCAGACCAATGGCAAGGTGATGGTCAAGCCCGGTTGGCTGGCCGTGTACGGCCGCGAGGCGCAGGAGGACGATGCCAACTTGGTGCCCGTGGCCAAGGGCGAGCAGGTGCACACCGAACGTGTGGACGTGAACGCGCTCAAGACCAAGCCGCCCGCGCGCTACACCGAGGCCACGCTGCTGTCGGCCATGGAAGGCGCGGGCAAGCTGATCGACGACGACGAGCTGCGCGAGGCCATGCAGGAGAAGGGCCTGGGCACGCCGGCGACGCGCGCGGCCATCATCGAAGGGCTGATCGCCGAGAAGTACATGCTGCGCGAGGGCCGCGAGCTCATGCCCACCGCCAAGGCCTTCCAGCTCATGACGCTGCTGCGTGGGCTGCAGGTGGAAGAGCTCACCAAGCCGGAGCTCACCGGCAACTGGGAGTACCAGCTGTCGCAGATGGAAAAGGGCCGGCTCTCGCGCGAGAAGTTCATGGACGAGATCGCGGCGATGACGCAGCGCATCGTCGCCAAGGCCAAGGAATACGACCGCGACACCATTCCCGGTGACTACGCGACGCTTTCGACACCCTGCCCGAACTGCAGCGGCGTCGTGAAGGAGAACTACCGGCGCTTCACCTGCGTCGGCCGCCCCGGCGGCGAGGGCTGCGGCTTTTCCATCAGCAAGATCCCCGGCGGGCGCAGCTTCGAGCTGCACGAGGTGGAGCGTTTTCTCGCCGACAAGAAGATCGGCCCGCTGGAAGGCTTTCGCTCCAAGGCCGGCTGGCCGTTCACCGCCGAGCTCAAGCTCAGCTACGACGACGAGATCCGCAACTGGAAGCTGGAGTTCGACTTCGGCGAGGATGCGAAGAAGGAAGGCGAGTCCGGCGAGCCGGTGGACTTCTCCGGCCAGGCGTCTCTGGGCGCCTGCCCCAAGTGCCAGGGCCGTGTCTTCGAGCACGGCAGCAACTACGTGTGCGAGCACGCGGTGGGCGCGCATGTCACCTGCGACTTCAAGAGCGGCAAGATCATCCTGCAGCAGCCGGTGCCGCCCGAGCAGATGACGAAGCTGCTTCAGACCGGCAAGACCGAACTGCTGGAGAACTTCGTCTCCAACAAGACGCGGCGCAAGTTCAAGGCCTACCTCGCCTACGACAAGAAGGAAGGCAAGGTGATGTTCGAGTTCGAGCCGCGCGCGGCCAAGAAGGCGCCGGCGAAGAAGGCAGCCGCCAAGAAGGCGACCGCCTGATCGTTCAGCCCAGGCGCCGGTGCGTGAGTGCCGGCAGCTGGGTGCGCACCGCGGCAATGCGCGCCGCATCGACCTCGGCGATCACCACACCTTCGCCTTCAGGCCGCACCGCCAGCACCTCGCCCCAGGGATCGACGATGAGGCTGTGGCCCCAGGTGCGCCGGCCGTTCTCATGGCGCCCGCCCTGGGCCGGCGCGATCACGTAGCACTGGTTCTCCACCGCCCGCGCGCGCAGCAGCAGCTCCCAGTGCGCCTGGCCGGTGGGCCAGGTGAAGGCCGAGGGCACGGCGATGAGGTCGCAGGGCGGGCGGCCGAGCGCGCGGTACAGCTCGGGAAAGCGCAGGTCGTAGCACACGCTGAGGCCGATGCGCAGGCCCAGCGCCTCGAAGGCCACCGGCGCGTCGCCGGCGCGCAGCACGCGACCCTCGTCGTAGCGCTCGCGGCCGTTGTCGTAGCGGAACAGGTGCATCTTGTCGTAGCGCGCGGCCAGCCGGCCGTCGCTCGCGTAGACGCAGCTCGCGTTGAACACCTGCTCGGGCGCATCGGTGCGCAGCGGCAGCGTGCCGCCGATCAGCCACACGCCATGGTCGCGTGCGGTCTCGGCCAGCATGCGCTGGATGGGGCCGTCGCCGGCCGTCTCGGCGATGGCGAGCTTGTCGCCGTCGGCATGGCCCATGAGGCAGAAGTACTCGGGCAGGACCACGAGTGCGGCGCCCTGGGCGGCGGCATCGGCCACCAGGCGGCGGGCGGTGGCGAGGTTGCGCTCGACATCGGGCGTCGAGACCATCTGCACGGCGGCGATCTTCATCGGGGCGGGCTGGCGGGTGCGGGGTTGGCCGGTGCGGCGGGCAAGGCGGGGTCAGGCGACATCGTGGCGGGCGGCGTGCGGTCCACGCGTTCGACCTTCGGATCCGCCCAGGAGCCGGTGATGTGGAACTCGCGCGTGCCCGCTTCGATCATCGGCTTTCGCAGCAGCGCCTGCGCGAGAAAGGTCGCCAGCCCCACCGCCGGGTTGATGACGGCATAGGCCAGCGAGGCGGTGCCGGCATTGATCTCGGGCACCACGATGACACGCAGGTCCTGCGTCTCGTGGGCGATGTCGGCGCTGCCTTCCATCAGCACGACGGCCTGCACGCCGCGCATGCGCAGGTTGTTGGTGCTGGCCACGCCCTGGTCGATGGTGGCGTCGCCGACGATGTTGTCGAAGGCAAAACCTTCCTGGAACACATCGCGGAAGTCCAGCGCGAGCCGCCGGGGCAGCGACTGCAGGCTGAGCACGCCCAGCAGCCGTGCGGCACCCGGCTCGGCCTTGAGGAACTGGCCGGCGTCGAGCGCCAGGTGCACCCGCCCGGACAGGCTCTCGTAGTCGATGGCCAGCGGCGAGCCGACCCAGGACACCTCGCCGGCCATGCGGCCCTTGCCGCCACGCAGCGTGCCGCCGCTGCCCAGGCGCTCGAGCAGCCGGCCGCTGTCCAGCAGCTCCAGGTCGAAGTCCATGGCCATGCGCCGGCGCGCGCCGTCCTCGGCCGCGGCCCAGCTGCCCGTGGCCACCAGCCGCGCTTCGGCGGTCGTCATGACCAGCCGGTTCAGCCGCCATTCGGGTCGGCCCTGGCGCCGCCCGCGGTTGACCGCATCGATTTCCACCCGGCCGAGCGACTTGCCGCGCAGCTCGAAGTCGTCGACCACGATGTCCAGCGCCGGCACGGTGGTCGGCTGTTCATCGAGCAGGCCGCCGACTACGTCGGCCTCCGTCTTGGGCAGCGACAGGCGCGACAGCCGCGCAAACAGGCGCCCGGCGCCGACGCTGCCGCGCGGCGGGCGGTATTCCACATAGCCGTTGAGCTGCTCGGCATCGAGGTTGGCGCGCCACACCCGCCCTTCCTGCGACACGCCGGCCAGCACGCGTTGCAGCCGGCGCGAGCCGATGGCCAGGTCCTGCACACGCAGGGCGATGCGGGTGGGCAGGTAGGCGTCGGCGCCTTCGGTCGGTGCGTCGTCGCCCTCCGAGGCGGCCGTGCTCGCCGGGAACCAGCGGTCCATCACGGCCTGCCAGGCGTCCACGTCCAGCGTGGGCAGCGTGAGCTGGGCCGCCACGCCTTCCAGCGGCGGTGGCGCCGGTTCCATCACCCCGATGGCGCCGCGCAGCACACGCGGCGTGCCCGTGCCCCGCAGTTCGCGCAGGTACTCGGCCTGCAGCACATCGCCCAGGCGGATGCGCAGTCGGTCGCGCATGGCCCCGTCGCCGGCCGCCGGCTCGAGCGTGGCGGCGATGCGCAGCGGCAGCGGGGTGTTGGCGCTCTTGCGCAGGGGTGCAGGCAGGTCCAGCGCCAGTCCGGCCAGGTCGCTGGTGAGCTCGAACTCGCTGTGGCCGTGCAGCAGGTCGAACGTCAGGCGGTAGTCGGTGCGGCCCTGCAGCGAGGCGGCCATGTTCGCGAGCGGCCCGAGCTCCCCGGCGGCGCGCAGGCCCTCGGCCGTCGCACTGCCGCTGGCGCTGAAGCGCAGGCTGCCGTCGGCCTGCATGCCGCCGGCCAGGCGCACCTCGCCGCCCAGCACCTGCGCGCTCGCGTCGGCGAGCGCAAAGCTCTGGTGGGTGAAGGTGATGCGCCCGCGCGCCGCGCCAAGCAGCGGGGTGCCGGGGTCGATGCGCACATCGTTGCCCGCCAGCGTCAGCCGGCCCTTCACCGTGCTTGCGTCCAGGTCGTACAGCGGCAGCGCCAGCGCCAGGTCCAGCGCCGCGCCACCGCTGGCCGAGGCCTGCGCCAGCGCGCCGTCCAGCCATTCGCCCAGCGGCGAGGTGTTCACGAAGCGCAGCATGTCGGCCAGCGGGCCGTGGGCCTGGCCTTCGAGGGCGAGCACCGGGCGTTCGTCCAGGTCGCGGATGCCGCCCGACACACCCGCGAGCTCCACGCCGAACACCCGCGCGCGCGCATCCCGGATCTGCATCGCGCTGCGGTCGAAGATCACTTCGCCGCTGACCTGCGTGAACACGGGCCACGACAACGGCTCGGCCGCGGTGTCGGGCACATAGGCGAGCGTCAGGTCCTCGGCCTGCGCGACGACGCGGAACTCGCCCTGATCGGCGTTGCGCGCGTCGGCGAAGGGAAAGTCCCACAGGTCGCCCTTGACGCGGAAGGTGGCGCCACTCACGCGCCCGCCGCGCAGCGCCTGGGCGACGTAGTCGCGCGTGTCCTTGGGGATGTCCAGCGGCAGGTAGTGCGCCACACGCTGTGGCAGGGCACGCGACAGGCTGCCCTCGAGCGCGATCACGCCGGGAAAGCGCCCGCCACGGCCTTCGCCGTCGCCGGCGCCGGTGCGCCAGTCGAGCGTGAGGCGGCCCTGTGCATCGGCGTTGGCAAAGCTGGCCTCGCGCGCCTGCACGCTGATCTTCGGTGCGCCGGTGCTGCCGGAGTCGATCCGCCATTGCAGCTCGGCGCCGAGCTGGTCGAACACGATCACCGGGTCGGCCAGCAGGCCGGGAAACTCGAGCGCGCCGCCGGCCATCGTGAGCGTGGCCTGGCCGCCGCGCTCGTTGGCGCGCAGCTGCAGGTCGGCATTGCGCACGCCCGGGCGGCCCATGCCGCCGTCGTCTGCCGAGCGCGCGGCGAGTGTGAGCCCGCTCAGCAGGCCTTCGAGCCGATAGCTGCGCGGCTGCGCGACCGCGCCCTCCCAGCGCAGGCGCAGGTCGCTGGCCGTGCCTTGCGGCTGCAGCTCCGCCAGCAGCTCGCGCAGGCCGCTGCCCAGCGGCACCGCGGCGGCGATCTGCGCCATCAGCTCGAGGTCCAGGTGTTCGGCGCTGAAGTCGCCGCCGGTGGCGGGCTGGTCCGCACGCTGCGTGACCGACAAGGCCATGTCACCGCGCGGCCAGCGCAGCGACTCGCCTGCGACAAAACCGAACTGCCGCGCCGCCACCCGCCAGCCGGTGGCGCTGCGCTGGGCGCTCACGCGGCCCTCGATCTGCGACGCCTGCAACGCCTCGAGCTCGGGCGCGAGGCGAAGGTCCACATGGTCCAGCGCCAGGTCCACGGTGGCGCCGCTGGCCTCGCCTTCGCGCAGGTCGATCCAGGCGCGCAGCGCACCTTCGCCTTCGTGGAGCTCGAAGGGCAGCGTCAGGTGATGCCGCAGCCGGCTTGCGTCCACGCGTGGCAGCATGGCATAGGCGACGCCGCTCCAGCGCCGCCAGTCGCCGGCGCTGTCCAGCAGCGCGTGCGTGAAGCGCCCGCGCAGCGAAAAGCGTTCACCCCATTCGGCGGGCGGCGTGGCGTCCAGGCGCAGCAGGTGGCGGCGAAGGCTGTTGCGCACGACGAACTGCACATCGCGCAGCTCCAGTGGCGGTGCGCCGCGCTGCTCGTCGATCCAGCGCAGCGCGCCGTCGCGCACCACGAACTCGTGCTGCTGGAAGAACCAGTTGGCGGCATCGTTGTCGTCCTCGGCGCTGTCGCCACCGAAGGCGAGGCCGGCGATGTGCAGCCGCCCGTCCGCGTCGCGCCGCACCTCCAGTTGCGCGCCGTCGATCAGCAGCTGCTCGAAGCGCAGCGTCAGCGTCAGCAGCGAGCGCGCCGACAGCGCCGCGTACACACGCGGCAGATGCAGCGCGGTGCGGCCTTGCGCGTCCTGCAGCGTCACGTCGCGCAATTCGACCGATGGCATCCAGCCGCCGGAACGCACGGTGATGTTGCCAATTTGCACCGGAACACCCAGTGCGGCGCTCGCGCGGCGTTCGATCTGCGGCCGCCATTGTTCGATGTGCGGGAGAATTCCCCAGTGCAGAGTCAGCCAAGCGACAAGCAATAAGCTCCAGGCCGCGAGCACAAGCACGCTGACGATGCGGGCAAGCCGCCACAGACGTATCGCGATGGCGACGTGCCGGGCACGGTGCGATGGGGCGGCGGGGACGGGCGCAACAATGGACATGAACGATGTGGAGGCCCCGATGGCGCGGCGGGCCATGCGGCAGGCGATCGAGACCACGGTGTCCGGCGCCGCGGCAATCTAGCACAGACCCCTGCCGCCTCTCATGGGTTCCACGCCTTCCTTCAGCGACTCCCTCCCCCCGTCGCCGAGCTTTTCCCACGACCTGTCGGCTGTGCAGGCCGAGGCCGCGCACAGCCGCTTCGTGCAGCGCATCCGCCGCCGTTATGCGGCCGAGCTGCCGCTGCTGAGCGCGGGCCTGCCCACACGCGACACCATCTCCGCGCTGATCGAGCGCCTGCAGCACGATGGCCGCTCCTTGGCGAGCGCCTTGCGCGTCGCGCGCCAGCTCGTGCTGGAGCGCCTCGCGGTGCTGGATGTCGAGCAGCACGCGCCCATGCCCGACATCACGCTCGCCATGACCGAGCTCGCCGAGACCACGCTGGACATCGCGCTGGCCGCGGCCCGCCGGGAGCAGGACGAACGCCACGGCGCGCCGCTGAATGCCGAAGGCGGCGACATCGACTTCTGGGTCGTGGGCATGGGCAAGCTCGGCGGGCGCGAGCTCAATGTCTCGTCGGACATCGACCTCGTCTACGTGTACGAGGACGACGGCCAGACCACCGGGCCGCATCCCGTCTCGGCCCACGAGTACTTCTCCAACGTGGCGCGCTGCCTGTACACGCTGATCGGCGAGACCACAGAAGACGGCTTCGTGTTCCGCGTGGACCTGGCGCTGCGGCCCAACGGCAACTCCGGCCCGCCGGTGGTGAGCCTCGCGATGCTCGAGGAATACCTGATGGTGCAGGGCCGCGAGTGGGAGCGCTTCGCCTGGCTCAAGAGCCGCGTGGTCGCGCCGCGCGCCAGCCTCGAGAACGGCCGCGTGATGGCGCTGCGCGACCTCGTCACGCCCTTCGTCTACCGCCGCTATCTCGACTACGGCGTGTTCGAGGGGCTGCGCCAGCTCCACCGCAAGGTGCGCGACGAGGCCCAGCGCCGCGCCGCCGGCCGCCCCGAGCGCGCCAACGACGTGAAGCTCTCGCGCGGCGGCATCCGCGAGATCGAGTTCATCGTGCAGCTGCTGCAGGTGGTGCGCGGCGGCCAGTTCCCCGAGGTGCGCACCCGCTCCACGCTGCGCGCGCTCGACAAGCTCGCCGCCGGCGGTCTGATGAAGCCCGCCAACGCGCAGCGCCTGGCCGAGGCCTACACGCTGCTGCGGCGCGTGGAGCATCGCATCCAGTACCTGGACGACCAGCAGACGCATGTGCTGCCCACCGGCGACGGCGACCTCGCCTGGATCGCCGCGACGCTGGGCCTGTCCTGCGATGCCGATACCTGCGAGCTGCTGGACCGCCTGTGCGAGACGCGCGAGTTCGTCGCCACCGAGTTCGATGCGCTGCTGCACGACGGCCGCTCGCCCACGCCCGGCACCGGCTGCCAGCGCTGCGGCACGGCGCCGCAGCCCATCGACAGCGAAGCCTTTCTCGAGCGCCTGCCGGAGGCGCTGGCCAGCCGCGTGCGGCCGTGGAGCGAGCAGCTCAGGGTGCGTGCGCTGCGCGACGAGAGCAAGCTGCGCCTGTCGCGCGTGGTGCAGCGCACCGCGCAGGCGGTGGACGAGCAGCGCTGCACGCTGGAAGCGGCGACCCGCTTCATCGACTGGCTCGAGCCGCTGCTGCGCCGCGAAAGCTATCTCGCGCTGCTGGTCGAGCGCCCCGAGGTGCACGACCGGCTGCTGCAGCTGATCGGGCTGGCCCGCTGGCCGATGCGCTACCTCATGCGCCATCCCGGCGTGATCGACGAACTCGCCGACGAGCGCCTGCTGCACGGCCGCTTCGATGCCGCCGAGTACATCGGCGATCTGGAAGCGCGCCACCAGGCGTGGCAGCGCTCCGGCCAGGCCGACGAGGAGTCGTTGCTCGACACCTTGCGCCGCGCCCACCATGCGGAGGTGTTTCGCACGCTGGTGCGCGACGTGGAAGGGCACATCACGGTGGAGCAGTCGGCCGACGACCTGTCGGCGCTGGCCGATGCCACTCTCGACTGCGCACTGCGCTGGGCGTGGCTGCATCTGAAGCAGCGGCACCGGCCACAACCGCGGTTTGCGGTCATCGCCTACGGCAAGCTGGGCGGCAAGGAGCTCGGCTATGGCGGCGACCTCGACGTCGTCTTTCTCTACGACGACGAGGACGAACGTGCGCCCGAGGCTTACGGTGCCTTCGTGCGCAAGTTCATCGGCTGGCTGACGCTGCCGACCGCCGCCGGCAGCCTGTTCGAGATCGACACGGCGCTGCGGCCCAACGGCAACTCCGGGCTGCTGGTGACCTCGCTGACCAGCTTCGAGAACTACCAGACCGGGCGCGGCAGCAACACCGCCTGGACCTGGGAGCACCAGGCGCTCACGCGGGCGCGCCACTGCGCGGGGCTGGTCGAGCTGGCGCCGCGCTTCGAGGCGGTGCGCCGCGCCGTGCTGGCCGCACCGCGCGACGCCGCCGCGCTTCGCGCCGAGGTGCAGGCCATGCGCGAGAAGGTGCGCGAGTCGCGGCCGGTGAAGAGCGGGCTCTTCGACGTCAAGCACAGCGCCGGCGGCATGATGGACGTGGAGTTCGCGGTGCAGTACCTGGTGCTGGCACACAGCGGGGCGCACGCGCCGCTGATGGACAACGTCGGCAACATCGCGCTGTTGCACCGCGCCGAGGACGCCGGGCTGCTGCCGGCCGGCGTCGGCGCGGCGGCGGCGGATGCCTACCGCGAGCTGCGCCGCGCCCAGCACCGCGCGCGCCTGGACGAACAGCCCACGCAGGTGCCGCCCGAGTCGCTGGCTGCACAGCGCGAGGCCGTGCTGGCGCTGTGGCGTGCCGTCTTCGGCTGAGGCACAGCGGCGTGCCGGCGCGGGCGGCTGGGCGCTGATCGGCGTCGTGCTTGCGGCCGGCAGCCTGGGCGCGGCGCTGCTGCCGCGCACCGCGCTCGACTGGCAGCCGGCGCTCGCGCTCGTGCAGCCCTGGCGCGCATGGACGGCGGTCTTCGTGCACTACGGGACGCTGCATCTCGCGGCCAATCTCGCCGGCCTGGTCGTGCTGCTTGCGCTCGGCGCCGCGGCGCGACTGCCGCGTCGCAGTGCGCTCGCCTGGCTGCTCGCCTGGCCGCTCACCCAGCTCGGGCTCCTGCTCCAGCCGGCGCTGCTGCACTACGGCGGCCTGTCCGGCGTGTTGCATGCGGGCGCGGCGGTGGCCGGTGGGCACCTGCTCGTGGCCGCCACCGGTCTGCGGCGCGCCATCGGCACGGCGGTGCTTGGCGGGCTGCTGCTCAAGGTGCTGCTCGAAGCGCCCTGGGCCGGGCCCTTGCGGCCGCTGCCCGGCTGGGACATCGCCGTCGCGCCGGCCGCGCATGCGAGTGGCCTGGCCACCGGCCTGTTGTGTGCCCTCTTCGCTGAACTCTCGTCGTCCCGCGCGCGGCGCGCCTCCCATGATTGAACGGAAACATCACCTCGACACCCTCGCCATTGCCGGCCTCATCGGCTGCTGTGCGCTGTGGGGCCTGAACCAGATTGCGATGAAGTCGCTGCTGGCCGAGATGCCGGCGCTGCAGCAGGCGGCCGCGCGTTCGCTCGGCGCGGCGCTGCTGGTGTGGCTATGGGCGCGCTGGCGCGGCATTCGCCTGTTCGAGCGCGACGGCACCATGCCGGGCGGCATGCTCGCCGGCGCGCTGTTCGCGGCCGAGTTCGCCTGCATGTTCATCGGCCTGCAGTACACCTCGGCCTCGCGCATGGTGGTGTTCATCTACATCGCGCCCTTTGTCGTCGCGCTGGGCATGCCCTTCATCTCGCGCGCCGAGCGGCTGTCGGCGACGCAGCTGATCGGCCTGTCGGTCGCCTTCGCCGGTGTCGCCTGGGCATTCGCCGAAGGTTTCACCCAGCCGGCCGTGGGCGAGCAGCAATGGATAGGCGACGCGCTGGGCGTGATCGCCGGCGCGCTGTGGGGCGCCACCACCCTCGCGATCCGCGGCAGCCGGCTCACTTCGGCCTCGGCGGAGAAGACGCTGCTCTACCAGCTCGCGCTGTCAGGCGTGCTGCTGGCGCTGGCGGTGGCGCTGGGCGGCCAGCCGGTGGCGACCCACCTGTCGCCCGTCGCCTGGGGCATGCTGGGGTTCCAGACGGTGATCGTCGCCTTCGCCAGCTTTCTGCTGTGGTTCTGGCTGATCGCGCGCTACCCGGCGACCCGGCTGTCGTCCTTCACCCTGCTCACGCCGGTGTTCGGCCTCCTCTTCGGCGCGCTGCTGCTGGCCGAGCCCATCACCGGACGGTTGATGCTGGCCCTGGCCGCGGTGGCCACCGGCATCGTGATGGTCAACCGCCGCTGAGCGCGGCGCCCGCCGGCTCAGCCGCGGATGCGCCGCACCAGGGCCGTGGTCGAGTAGCCGTCGACGAAGGGCAGGGCGCGCGCCTCGCCGCCCCAGCTGCGCACGAGCGCCGTCTCTTCCAGCGCCTCGATGTCGTAGTCGCCGCCCTTCACATAGCACTGCGGGCGCACGAGATTCAGCAGCGCGAGCGGCGTCGGCTCGTCGAACAGCGTCACCAGGCTCACCGATTCGAGCGCGGCCAGCACGCAGGCGCGGTCCGCCTCGCGGTTCAGCGGCCGGTCCGGCCCCTTGCCGAGACCCCGGGCCGATGCGTCGCTGTTGAGGCCGACCACGAGGCTCGCACCCAGCGCGCGCGCCTGCGCGAGGTAGCTCACATGGCCGCGGTGCAGGATGTCGAAGACGCCGTTGGTGAACACCACCGGCCGCGGCAGCGCGGCGACGCGCTCGGCGAGCTCGTGGCGGGGACACAGTTTGTCGAGGAAGTCGGCCATGGACGGGCATTGTCACCTTGGCGGCAACGCCGCGCTGTCGCGGCCCCATAGACTGGCCGCTTTTGCCACTCCGGAGAGCAACCGATGATCACGCTGTGCGGCTTTGCCGTCTCGAACTACTACAACAAGGTCAAGCTCGCGCTGCTGGAAAAAGGCGTGCCCTTCACCGAGGAGGAGGTGAAGACCGGCCGCACCGACGAGGCCGTGCTGGCCGCTTCGCCGCTGGCCAAGGTGCCCTACATCCGCACGCCCGACGGCGCGCTGTGCGAAAGCCAGGTCATCCTCGAGTACATCGAGGCGGCGCACCCCAACCCCGCGCTGCTGCCGGCCGATCCCTTCCAGGCGGCCAAGGTGCGCGAGCTCATCGCCTTCATCGACCTGCACCTCGAGCTGGTGGCGCGCGATCTCTACCCGCAGGCCTTCTTCGGCGGCACGGTGAGCGAGGGCACGCTTGCGCGCGTGCGCAAGCAGCTCGACAAGAACATCCCGGCCTTCAAGCGCCTCGCGAAGTTCTCGCCCTATGTGGCGGGCGACCGCTTCACCATGGCCGACTGCGCCGCCTGGGTCAGCCTGCCGCTGGTGGGCATGGCGACCAAGGCCTGCTACGGCGAAGACCTGCTGGCCGCGGCCGGTGTCGACGTGCGCGGCTATTCGAAGCTGATCGGCGAGCGTCCGGCGGCGCAGCAGGTCACGGCCGACCGCAAGGCGGCGCTGGCCAAGGGCTGAACCACGCGTACCAACGACAAGGCCCGCCATGAGGCGGGCCTTTTTCGTTGGGCGTGGCCGTGGCGGTCAGGCCGGGCGCAGCGATGCTTCGGCCGCCTCGCGCCGCGCGAGCGAGGCCACGACTTCCTTGCGGTAGCGGTTGAGCTCCTGGACGCTTGCGAAGCTGCGCTCCATCAGCAGGCTGAGGTTGTGCAGGATGCGCTCGACCACCTTGGTCTCCCACGCCGCGTCGAACTGGATCTGCTTGTCCAGCCATTGCTCCAGCCAGTCGGGGTCGGGCAGGCGGCTCTGGATGGTGTCGCGCGGGAAGAGCTTCTCGGCCACATGCAGGTTGGTCGGATGCAGCGCCTGGGCGGTGCGGCGGGCGCTGGCCATCAGCACGCCCACCTTGGCGAAGGCGGCGCGTGCCTCGTCGCCGAACTTGTGCATCGCACGCTTCATGTAGCGCAGGTAGGCACCGCCGTGGCGGGCCTCGTCGCGCGCGAGCGTCTCGTAGATCGCCTTGATCACCGGCTCCGAATGCCATTGCGCCGCCCGCCGGTACCAGTGGTTGAGCCGGATCTCGCCGCAGAAATGCAGCATCAGTGTCTCCAGGGGAGGCGCGGGGTCGAATTCGAAACGCACGTCGTGCAGTTCGGCCTCGGTCGGCAGCAGGTCGGGGCGGAAGCGCCGCAGGTATTCCATCAATACCAGCGAGTGCTTCTGTTCCTCGAAGAACCACACGCTCATGAAGGCGCTGAAATCGCTGTCGTGCCGGTTGTCGCGCAGGAACATCTCGGTGGCCGGCAGCGCCGACCACTCGGTGATGG
>JBIQKU010000293.1:0-2532 GCA_044506225.1 Rubrivivax sp.
TCAAGCAGGCGCGCGAGCTCGGCTTCAAGGGCGGCTTCATCATCCTCGACCAGGCGAAGATGGATGAGATCGCCAAGGTGATCGGCGGCTACGAGCCGCTGGAAGGCTCCATCGGCGTGCTGCCCCTGGTCGACGACCAGAACGCCGACGCCAAGGCCTTCGTAGAGCGCTTCCGCAAGCTGCATCCGGACCGCACGCCGAGCTCGGAGGTCTCGCTGAACTACACCGCCGT
Source organism: Rubrivivax sp. (assembly GCA_044506225.1). Classification (GTDB taxonomy): domain Bacteria; phylum Pseudomonadota; class Gammaproteobacteria; order Burkholderiales; family Burkholderiaceae_C; genus JAKFDI01. The sequence continues at coordinate 233 of JBIQKU010000293.1, forward strand.
GTGGGCCACCGCCAAGGCGATGGAACTGGCCGGCACGACCACCGACGCCATGGCCATCCGCGGCGCGCTGGACAAGGCGATGAAGGCGCTGTCGCCGGTGAACAACCCGCACGACCTGAACGGGGTGGACGAGCGCGGCGGCTCGCTGGCCAACACCCGCGGCGCGGTGGTCGAAGGCGGCACGGTCAAGGAAGTGCGGCTGTCGTCCCTGCTGGACGCGCGTTAAGCCACTCGCTTCTCCCGCGGCTTCGAGGGCCGGTGCGCTGGGCGCATCGGCCCTTTTTCGTGGGCGTCGACACATCTGATCCGCTCCGCACAGCGGAACAGCCGGGCGCGAAACAGAATTGTTCGCGCCCGCCCGCTGCACCCTGCCCGCCACGGCTCGTCCTCGGTTCGCCGCAACTCCCGCGCAGAAGCGCGAAGAAGCCGGCCCCCGCGAGGACGGCGCGACCCCGGGTGTCGCTCGCGTGTCAGTGTTTGCCCTTGTTGTTCCGCGCTGCAGGCCAAACGCCGCTCGCCCCGATTGACGCCCGCCGAACGGGCCGCGCAAGATGGCCGCGCGTCGGGCATCTCCCCGGCGCGCAGTCCCCTCCGGAGGGCGAGCGCGATGCACACGAAGACACGGGCTGTCCACGTCGATGCTTCGAGGAGCCGTGAATGAGCACGGCGGCGCTGCTCCAGGTCGAGGACGTGACGGTGCGCTTCGGCGGCATCACCGCGCTCGACAAGATCTCGTTCTCGATGAAGCGCGGCGACATCGTCGGCCTGATCGGCCCGAACGGCGCCGGCAAGACCACGCTCTTCAACTGCCTGTCGCGGCTGTACAGCTTCAGCGCCGGGCGCATCCTCTACCAGGGCAAGTCGCTCACCGAGACGCCGCCGCACGGCATCGCGGCGCTGGGCATCGGCCGCACCTTCCAGAACCTGGCGCTGTTTCGCACGATGTCGGTGCGGCAGAACATCATGCTGGGCGGCCACACCCGCACGCGCAGCGGCTTCCTCGCCAACGCCCTGCGCCTGCCGCTGGTGCGGCGCGAGGAGCAGCGCCTCGAGCAGCATGCCGACGAGCTGCTGGACCTGCTGGGCCTGCGCAGCGTGGCCGCCGCGCCGGTGATGGACCTGCCCTTCGGCACGCAAAAGCGCGTGGAGCTCGGCCGCGCGCTGGCCTCGCAGCCGCAGCTGCTGCTGCTCGACGAGCCGGCCGGCGGCCTCAACCACGAGGAGGTCGGCGCGCTGATGGATCTGCTGCGCCAGCTGCGCGAGCGGCTCGCGCTCACCATCCTCCTCGTCGAGCACCACATGAACCTGGTGATGCGGGTGTCGGACCAGGTGGTGGCACTGAACTTCGGGCGCAAGATCGCCGACGGCACGCCGGCGCAGGTGCAGGCGGACGCCGAAGTGATCCGCGCCTACCTCGGCACGGAGGCCTGATGGCACAGCCTCTTCTGGACGTGCGCGGGCTGCATGCGCAGTACGGGCCGACGCGCGTGCTGCACGGCATCGACTTCGTGCTGGACGAAGGCGGCATCACCACCATCCTCGGCGCCAACGGTGCGGGCAAGACGACCACGCTGCGTGCGGTGTGCGGCATGGTCAAGGCGCAGGGCGAGGTGCTGCTCGGCGGCAAGCGCATCGATGGGCTGGCCACCGAGAGCATCGTGCGGCTGGGCGTGGCCCATGTGCCCGACGGCCGCGGCACCTTCGGCAGCCTGAGCGTGGAGGAGAACCTGCGCCTGGGCGCCTACACCCGCCGCGACAAGGCCGCGGTGGCGGCCGACTTCGAGCGCATGTACGGCTACTTCCCCCGGCTCAAGGAGCGTCGGCGCCAGCAGGCGGGCACCTTGTCGGGTGGCGAGCAGCAGATGCTGGCCGTCTCGCGTGCGCTGATGCTGCGCCCGCGGCTGCTGCTGCTGGACGAGCCCTCGTTCGGCCTCGCACCGCTGGTCGTGCGCGAGCTGTTCGAGATCTTCGCGGCCATCAACCGCCAGGACAGGGTCGCCATGCTGCTGGTCGAGCAGAACGCGGCGCTGGCGCTCGAGCTCGCCCACCGCGCCTACCTGCTGGAAACCGGCCGGGTGGTGATCGCCGGCAGCGCCGAGGAGATCCGCGACAACGAAGCGGTGCGCCGCTCCTACCTCGGCCACTGACCCAGGCGCCCGACCACGGCACCCGCCACCGCGTCCTGCCCACGGAGCCCTCGACGATGGACCTGCTGCTGCATCAAATCCTCTCGGGTCTCGCCACCGGCGGCATCTACGCGAGCCTCGCGCTGGCGCTGGTGATGATCTACCAGGCCACCC
>JBIQKU010000065.1:0-16937 GCA_044506225.1 Rubrivivax sp.
GGGCTTTGGCGCAGGGCGCGTCAGCGCCCCTCCACATCAAACTTCGCGCAATTGTCTGAGCGTAGCGGCCGCAGGCCGCGCAGCGAGTTTTGCGCGAGCGCCAAAGATCGAGCACCGCAGAGCAGTCCGCGAAGCGGACCGCCGAGGTCGGGGTGCCCTTCTTTGGGTTACCTTTCTTGGGCAAGCAAGAAAGGTAACTCGCCTGCCGGGGCGAGACCCGGCTGGGTGGAGAGCAGGCAATCTATCAATGACCAAACCGCCCTCCGCGCAATGTGCTTCGACAAGCTCAGCACGAACGGGATTTTGGTGACGAGCGCTTCGATCAGCGCGAACTGATTCTGGAAAACGGGTTCGGGCTGGGTGCTTTTCAACAGGCTCAGCGCGAACGGGTTGCGAAATCCGGGCTTGTGCAAGGAGCGCTCGATAGCGCGCAGCCTTGCCTTCGGTCCTCAGCGTGTCGAAGGCGCCAACGCGTTTGCACCAGGACGCGCTTCGCCAGGCCCGACCAAGCCCCAGCGACCGATCGGATCCGCCGCCCGCCCCCAGGCCCGAGCGAAGCAGACCGCCGCCCGCCCCATGCGGCTTTGCCGTCACTGCTAAGCTGCCCCGCGTCTCAACGCTGCCTGCATATCCGCCATGCCTGCCTTGCTGCCCGACGTCGACCCCGATGGCTTGCTCGAATACTCGGTGGTCTACACCGACCGTGCGCTGAACCACATGTCGCAGAAGTTCCAGGGCGTCATGCGTGACATCTCGTCGGTGCTCAAGGAGGTCTACGGCGCACGATCGGCCATCGTCGTGCCGGGCAGCGGCACCTTCGGCATGGAAGCCATCGCGCGGCAGTTCGCCACGGGCAAGAAGACGCTGGTGATCCGCAACGGCTGGTTCAGCTACCGCTGGACGCAGATCTTCGAGATGGGCGGCATTCCCGCGTCGTCCACCGTGCTCAAGGCGCGGCGCGTCGGCAATGGCGGCAAGCAGGCGCCGTTTGCGCCGGCGCCGATCGACGAGGTGGTGGCCACCATCGCGCGCGAGAAGCCCGACGTGGTGTTCGCCCCGCACGTGGAAACCGCCTCCGGCATGCTGCTGCCCGACGACTACCTGCGTGCCGTGGCCGACGCGGTGCATGCGGTGGGCGGGCTGTTCGTGGTCGACTGCATCGCCTCGGGCACGATCTGGCTGGACATGAAGGCGCTGGGCATCGACGTGCTGGTGAGCGCGCCGCAAAAGGGCTGGAGCGGCCCGCCGTGCGCGGCCTTCGTGATGCTGGGCGACGCGGCGCGCGAGCGCATCGAATCCACCACCAGCACGAGCTTCGCCTGCGACCTGCGCAAGTGGCTGCAGATCATGGAGACCTACGAAGGCGGCGGACATGCCTACCACGCGACGCTGCCCACCGACGCGCTCACCCGCGTGCGCGACGTGATGCTCGAGACCCGGGCCTACGGCTTCGACAAGGTGCGCGCGGAGCAGCAGGCGCTCGGCGATGCGGTGCGTGCGCTGCTGGTGCGCAAGGGTTTTCCGAGCGTGGCGGCCGAGGGTTTCCAGGCGCCGGGCGTGGTGGTGAGCTACACCGAGGACGCCGGCATCCAGTCGGGCAAGAAGTTTCTCGGCGAAGGCCTGCAGATCGCCGCCGGCGTGCCCTTGCAATGCGACGAAGGTGCGGACTTCCAGACCTTCCGCCTGGGGCTGTTCGGGCTGGACAAGCTCCACCAACTGGAGCGCACGGTGCAGCAGCTGGAGCGGGCGCTGGACGGGGTGGCGAAGGGCTGAGCGGCCTTCACGAGGCCGCGCGTTCTCCACGCGCCCTCAACCGCCCCGCCCCCTCCCGCGAGCGGGAGAGGCCGCCGCGATCCCAGGCGCGCGTGCACGCGTACGCGTGCTCACAGTGATGGCTTGCGCTCGCCGCTAGCGTGCCTTCCCTGCGGCCCGCGCCGGTGCGGCGCCGCATCCTGGGAGAACAACCATGCCTTCACGCCTGCACCTCCTGCTGGCGGCCGCGGTGGCCGCTGCCGGTGTCGCCGCCTGCGGCACCACGTCGGACGACAACCCGATGACCTTCTTCGTCACCAGCCATGGGGTCGGCAACGGCGCCGACCTCGGCGGCCTGGCAGGGGCCGACCGGCATTGCCAGTCGCTCGCCGCGGCCGCCGGCGCGGGGCACCGCAGCTGGCGCGCCTACCTCAGCACGCAGGCGCAGGGTCGTGCGCCGGCAGTGCATGCGCGCGAGCGCATCGGCAGCGGTCCGTGGCGCAATGCCAAGGGCGTGGTGATTGCGAGCAACGTGGAGATGCTTCACGGCAGCAACAACATCACCAAGGAAACCGCGCTGACGCAGGACGGCCTGGTGGTGCTCGGCCGCGGCGACACGCCCAACCAGCACGACATCCTCACCGGCTCCACGCCCGATGGCCGCGCGAGCGACGCCACCTGCGGCAACTGGACGCAAAGCGGCGAAGGCGCCGCCATGGTCGGCCACCACGACCGCCGCGGGCTGGACGAGTCGGACGCCGCGAAGTCGTGGAACTCGTCGCACCGCTCGCGCGGCTGCAGCCAACAGGCGCTGCAGTCGTCCGGCGGCGCGGGGCTGTTCTACTGCTTCGCCGTGCGCTGAGCCGCGCGGGCCTCAGGCCGAGGTTGCCTGCGGCCGGGCTTGGGCGCGCATCACCGTCAGCGTGAACAGGACCGCGGCCGCGGCGGCGATCAGCGCGAGCGTGGCCACCAGCGCCGTGCCGATGCCCACGCCGGCAAAGGCGAGCGACGCCGCGATCGGCCCGGCCGCCTTGGCCAGCAGCACCGGCGTGGCCATGGCGCCGTTGACCGCGCCGTAGTGCGCCGCGCCGTACAGCTCCACCGGAATCGCGCCGCGCACGATGGTGATCACGCCGTTGCCCATGCCGTAAAGCAGGGCAAACACGCCAAGCAGCACCTGCCCGCTGCCCGCGGCCAGCAGCGCGAGCGAGGCCGGCAGCAGCCACATGGCAAGGATGCCCACGCGAGACGGCCGTGCCGTCGACAGGAAGGTGAACTCGAGAATGCGCCCCAGCACCTGCATGGGTCCGACCAGCGCCCCGATCCACGCGGCCTCGGCGGTGGACAGGCCCTTGCTCTCCAGCACGCCGATGAGGTGCAACGAGATCGCCGAGAACACCAGCGCATTGCCGGTGAACGCGGCGCACAGCCAGTAGAAGGACGGGTCGCGCAGCACCTCGCGCAAGGCGCCGTCCCCCCGCCGCGGTGCTGCGGCGGGTGCCTCGTGCCGCGGCGCGCCGGCGTCGCCTGGCAGCATCCACGCATGCAGCGGCACGCACACCAGCAGGTTGATCGCCGCCAGCACCCACACCGCCTGTTGCCAGCCGAGCGAGGCGACCAGTGCCTGCGTGAGCGGCCAGAACACGGTGCTGGCGAAGCCGCCGAAGAGCGTGAGCATGGTGATGGCCTTGCGCTGGCGTTCGCGGAACACCTGGCCCAGCACCGCGAACGCCGGGTCGTACAGCGTCGCGGCCATGGCGGCGCCGAGGCCCGCCCACAGCAGGTAGAGCTCGGTCACGCTGCCCACCAGGGGCAGGCGCGCGAGCAGCAGCGCGCACAGCAGCGAGCCGGCGGTCATCACGCGCCGCCCGCCATGGCGGTCGATCAGCGCACCGATGACCGAGGACAGCAGCCCGGCCACCAGCAAGGCCACCGAGAACGCGCCCACCACGGTGGCGGGCGTGGCCTGAACCGCAGCGGCCAGCGGATCGATCAGCAGCGCGATCGCGTAGTACAGCGTGCCCCAGGAGACGATCTGCGTGACGCCCAGCGCCACGACGAGCTTCCACGGCGATGCGGCGTCAGGGGCGGCGGTCATGGCCGCCGGATCTTAGGGGCGCCGGCCGCCGCGCGCTTGGCACCGTGCCCTGCACGCAGGGGTCAGCGCATCAGGTCCCCAAGGTGGCCCACACCGTGTCGCACTTGTGGTCGGCGGCAAAGCCGGTGGTCGGCGCGATGGCCCCCGGCGTCAGCGACAGGTAGGTGTCGTTGGCCCGGGTGAAGGCCGGCCAGGCGCCGGGCGTGGCCGCATCGTTCGGATTGCCGCTGCGGGCAAAGCGCGTCCAGTAGCCGACCATGGCATCGGCGAGCGCCTGCTGCGAGGCGTCCAGCGGACGCATCTGGAACAGGTACTGCAGTTCGCTGGTGTGCGCCGCGCCCATGGGGAAGCTGAGGGCATCGCCGCCCGGCAGCACCGCGGGCGCCGTCGGGTCGTTGAACTCGTAGGCGTAGACGGTGGCGCCGGCATCGGCCTGCAACTGGTTGGAGATGCGCCCGGGGCAGGCGAACACGAGGTCGGTGCCGAAGGCGCCCAGCGCAAGGCTCGGGCTGGCGTAGCTGGCCACCGGGTACGCAGCCTCGGCGACGTCCGCCATGGCCGGCCCGCCGAGCGTGGCCTCGATGGTCGGGCGATAGGCGGCCTCGGTGAGCGGCGTGCCGCTGCGGATTTCCGCCTCCGCCACGAACAGCCGCCATTCGTCGTGGGTGGCACCTTGCAGCACCGGCACGCGGTGGTAGTTGCCCGACTCGAGCGCCGCCTTGACGCTGGTGGGCAGCACCTCACCATCCACCGGCGGCACGATGCCCGCCGGATAGGCCAGCGCAAACGCGTTGTGCAAGGCCCCGACCGGCTGGTCGCGCAGGCATTCCAGCGTCTGCGGGGCGGCGCAGTCGGCGGCCAGCGCCTCGGTGTTGGCCGCTTCGGCCTCGGCGAGCGTCGGCTGCGGCGTGGCCCAGGTGTAGGCGCCGCTCATGATGATGGCCTTGTGGAACAGCCCGGCCGATGCCGGCGCCGCCAGGTGGGCATGCACGCTGAAGCCGCCGGCCGACTCGCCGAAGATCGTCACGTTGTTGCGATCGCCGCCGAAGGCCTCGATGTTGTCGCGCACCCAGCGCAAGGCCGCCTGCTGATCCATCAGGCCGTAGTTGCCGGAATGGCCGCCCTGCGCCGCGCCCAGCGCCGGATGTGCCATGAAACCGAGCAGCCCCAGCCGGTAGTTGAAGGTGACGACCACCACGTCCTGGGCAACCAGGCGCGTGGGGATGTAGGCATCGCTCTGCCCCAGGAAGAACGCGCCGCCGTGGATCCACACCATCACCGGGTGGGGGCCGGGCGTCTTGGGCGTGAAGACGTTGAGGTACAGGCAGTCCTCGCTGGAGCTGGGGCTGCCGTAGAAGCTCGCCGGTTGCGCACAGTGGCGCTGGTAGTCGCGCGCCATGCGGCGCCCTTGCCATACCGCGGGGGCCGCCGGCGGCTGCCAGCGGCGCACACCCACCGGCGGCGCGGCATAGGGAATGCCGAGGTAGCTGTACATGCCCGGGCTGTCGCGGCCGATGAGCTTGCCGTCGGCGATGGTGGTCTCGGGCGCGAACTCCTCGTCGTCGCCACCGCCGCAGGCGCCGAGCAGCAAGGCGAGCGGCACCACGGCGAGGGCGCCGAGCGCGCGGCGGAAAGTGGCGTGGCGGATGCGGTCGAGCATGCGGTGTTCTCCTGTGGTGGTGGTCGTCGCCCCGCAAGCCCGAAGCCGCGATGGACGCAATGCAGCGCCCGCTGCCTTGGCAAACAGTGCTCCTGGGCGCGCCACACCCGTACACGGCCGCGCAGCCCGGTCGGTTTCGGTATGCTGGCTGCCCTCTTTTGCCGACTCACCCCAGGGAGCCTCCTCGATGACCCGCGTCTTCAACTTCAGCGCCGGCCCCGCCGCCCTGCCCGAACCGGTCCTGCGCCAGGCGGCCGAGGAAATGCTCGACTGGCGCGGCAGCGGCATGTCGGTCATGGAGATGAGCCATCGCGGGAAGGAGTTCATCGCCATCCATGCCGAGTGTGAAGCGACGCTGCGCGAGCTGCTCGCGATCCCCGCGAACTACAAGGTGATCTTCATGCAGGGCGGCGCCATCGGGCAGAACGCCATCGTGCCGATGAACCTGCTGCGCGGGCGCCGCAGCATCGACTTCGTGAACACCGGCGAATGGTCCAAGAAGTCGATCAAGGAAGCGAAGAAGTACGCCGAGGTGAAGGTCGCCGCCAGTGCCGAGGCGAGCGGCTTCACCCATGTGCCGCCGCAGGCCGAATGGCAACTGGATGCGGACGCGGCCTATGTGCACATCTGCGCCAACGAGACCATCGGCGGCGTGGAATACCACTGGACGCCCGACACCGGCGATGTGCCGCTGGTGGCCGACATGTCGAGCAACATCCTCAGCCGCCCGGTCGACGTGAGCCGCTATGGCCTGATCTACGGGGGCGCGCAGAAGAACATCGGTCCGGCGGGCCTGACCATCGTCATCGTGCGCGAGGACTTGATCGGCCAGGCGCTGCCGGCCACGCCCTCGGCCTTCGACTACAAGGTCCAGGCCGAAGCGGACTCGATGTACAACACGCCGCCCACCTATGCCATCTACATCGCCGGCCTGGTGTTCCAGTGGCTGAAGGCCCAGGGCGGGCTGGCGGCGATGGAGCGCCACAACCGCGAGAAGGCGGCGCTGCTGTACGACTACCTCGACGCCACCGACTTCTACAAGAGCCCGGTGGCGCGGGCGGACCGCTCGCTGATGAACGTGCCCTTCAAGCTGCACGACGAATCGCTGGATGCCGAGTTCCTGAAGGGCGCTCAGGAGCGGGGCATGCTGCAGCTCAAGGGCCACCGCTCGGTGGGCGGCATGCGTGCGTCCATCTACAACGCGATGCCGCTGGATGGCGTGCGCGCGCTCGTGGCCTACATGAAGGACTTCGAGGCGCAAAAGGGCTGAGCTGGCGGCCCGGCTAGGGTCTGCCAGGGTGGCGCCGCGCGGGCGCTGCCGCCAAGAATCCCCGGCCGCCACCGCGAGGATTCCCATGCACACGCCGCCCGCGCGCTTCGACGTCCTGGTCCTCAACCAGATCTCGCCCGCGGGCCTGGCCCGCCTGGGCAGCGAGCGCTACCGCACCGGCACTGACCTGGCCGAGCCGCATGCGGTGCTGCTGCGCTCGGCCGACATGCACGGCATGGAGATTCCGGCCAGCGTGCGTGCCGTCGCCCGCGCCGGCGCCGGCACCAACAACATCCCGGTCAAGGCGCTGAGCCGCCGCGGCGTGCCGGTGTTCAACACGCCCGGCGGCAATGCCAATGCGGTGAAGGAGTTGGTGCTCGCCGGCATGCTGATGGCCGCGCGCCGGCTACCGGCGGCGATGCACTACGTGGCCACGCTCGACGCCTCACGGCCCGACCTGGAACACGCCGTCGAGCAGGGCAAGAAACAGTTCGCCGGCATGGAACTCGCCGGCCAGACGCTGGGCATCATCGGCCTCGGCAAGATCGGCTGCCTGGTGGCCGACGCCGCCATCCGGCTCGGCATGAACGTGCTGGGTCACGATCCCGAGATCACGGTCGAAGCCGCCTGGAGCCTGCCGTCGCAGGTGAAGCAGGCGCAAAGCGTGGCCGATGTGCTCAGGCATGCGCAGTTCGTGAGCCTGCACGTGCCGCTGGTCGAGGCCACGCGCGACCTGGTGAACGCCGACAACATCGCGTTGATGCGCGCGGGCGCCGTGCTGCTCAACTTCTCGCGCGAAGGCGTGGTGAACGAAGCGGCGGTGCTCGCCGCGCTAGCGCGCGAGCGGCTCGGCGCCTATGTGTGCGACTTCCCGAGCGCGTCACTCATCGGCCGCCCCGGCGTGATCCTGCTGCCGCACCTGGGCGCATCCACCCGCGAAGCCGAGGAAACCTGCGCACTGATGGCGGTGGACCAATTGCGCGATTTCCTCGAGCACGGCAACGTGGTGAACGCCGTCAACTTCCCCGGCGTGACGATGGCGCGCGAGTCGGCCTACCGCGTGGGCATTGCCAATGCGAACGTGCCCAACATGCTGGGCCAGATCTCCACCGCGATGGCGCGTGCGGGGCTGAACATCCACAACATGGTCAACAAGTCGCGTGGCGACATGGCCTACACGCTGGTCGACGTGGACAGCCCGGTGCGGGACGCGGTGCTCGCCGAACTCGCGGCCATCGACGGCGTGCTGGCGGTGCGTTATCTGCCGGTGACGGTGGACTGATCCGCGGCGGCTCGAATTTCGGCCGAGGGTCCGGCGCTCTCGCGACCGCGCGACGCGCTCCCTCTCCCCACTGGGGAGAGGGCTGGGGTGAGGGGCCCGTGGCAACCTGCCCTTGCCTTCATCGCAGCGCAGGACGACGCAAGGGACCTCCCCGCTGGCTCAACCCACTGGCCCCACTGGCGTCGCCGCGCTCGCCACCGCCGGATGCCCCGCCCCATCCCGCGGAAACACGATCAGGTGATCCATGTCCAGGCGGATGCCGATGGGCTCCCCCAGCCGGTGGTTGTGGTGCGAAGGCACCATGGACAGCACCCGCTCGCCGCTGTCGATCTGCAGCGTGTAGAGGATCTGCGCGCCACGGAATGCCTTGTGCAGCACGGTGGCGCGCAGCGGGCTGGCGTCGTCGTGCACCACATCGTCGGGGCGCAGCAGCACGTCGACCTCGCTGCCGGGGCGGCAGTTGCAGCCGTCCAGCGCGCAGCGCACCGGCTCGGGCGAACTCACCTCGCCCAGCGCGATGCGCAAGCGCGATTCGTCCAGCATGCGGCCCTTGACGAACACGCCCTGGCCGATGAAGTCGGCGACGAAACGCGTGGCCGGCTCGTGGTAGAGCCGGTAGGGCGTGTCGAACTGCTGCACGCGGCCGTCAGCCATCACCGCGATCTCGTCGGCCATGACGAAGGCTTCGTTCTGGTCGTGGGTGACGAACACCGCCGTCGTGCCGCTGTCCTTGAGCACATGGCGCACTTCGGCGGCGAGCTGCTCGCGCAGCTCGACATCGAGGTTGGAGAAGGGCTCGTCGAGCAGCAGCAGCCGCGGCCGCGGCGCGAGCGCACGCGCCAGCGCCACGCGCTGCTGCTGGCCGCCGGAAAGCTCGTGCGGATAACGCAGTGCGGCCGCCTCCAGCCCCACGGTCGCGAGCAGCTGCCGCACGCGCTCGCGGTCGGCCGCGCTGCGGCCGATGCCGAAGCCGACGTTGTCGGCCACCGTCAGGTGCGGGAACAGCGCGTAGTCCTGGAAGACCATGCCCACACGCCGCCGCTCGGGCGGTACATGCACGCCGGGGCCGCTCACCATCTGGCCGTCCACGTGGATGCTGCCGCCGCTCAGCGGCTCGAAGCCGCCGATGCAGCGCAGCACTGTCGTCTTGCCGCAGCCGGAGGGCCCGAGCAGGCAGCAGATGGTGCCGGCGGCCAGCGACAGGTCGATGCCTTCGACCGTGGGGCGCCCGCCATAGGCGTGGTGGACACCGGACAACTGGAGAACGGGCGAAGCGCTGGCGGACATGAAGATGATCGGCCCTTGTCGGGGCCGGCGATAAGAAACCCTGGGGGCCCGCCCGCCGGGCCGCCGCTTGTGCGTCATCAAGCGGGGATGACCCGGCCGCATGCTGCGACCAGCCCCGCACCTTACACTGTTCGCGAACCAATCTCATTCGCACTGCCCCCGCCAGACCGCCGGCACCTGATCCGGCGCAAGGCGGGGCCTCCTTGCGGGCGCGTCGGCGCCCTCTTTCATGCCTGCTGCGTCCACCCTGTCCGACATCGCCCTGCCCCTGGCCGCCCGCCGGCACCGCCGCTGGATGCCGCCGGGCTGGCTGGTGCTGCTGGCGCTGGCGGTGGCGGCGCTGGTCGCCGTGCCGGTGGTGTCGGTGGCCACCAATTTGTTTGCCGGCGGCACGCGCGACACCTGGGCGCACCTGGCGGCCACGGTGCTGCCCGAGTACGTGGGGGCCACGCTGTGGTTGTGCCTGGGCGTGGGCGTGCTCACCGCCGCCATCGGCGTGGGCGCGGCCTGGCTGGTCACGCACTTCGAGTTCCCGCTGCGCGGCACGCTCGAATGGATGCTGGTGCTGCCGCTGGCCATGCCGGCCTACGTGATGGCGTATTGCTACACCGACCTGCTGCAGTTCGCAGGCCCGGTGCAGACCTGGCTGCGCGAGACCTTCGGCTGGAGCCGTGCCGACTACTGGTTCCCCGAGATTCGTTCCGTGGGCGGCGCGGTGTGGATGTTCGCCGGCGTGCTCTATCCCTACGTCTACCTGCTGTCGCGCACCGCGTTCCTCGAGCGCGGCGGCGCGGTGTTCGAGGCCGGCCGGTCGCTCGGGCTGACGCCGTGGCGCAGCTTTCTGCGGGTGTCGCTGCCGATGGCGCGCCCGGCGCTCGCCGCGGGCACCGCGCTCGCGCTGATGGAAACACTCGCCGACTACGGCACGGTGGCCTATTTCGCGGTCAACACCTTTACCACCGGCATCTACCGCGCGTGGTTCTCGCTCGGCGACCGCGCGGCCGCCGCCCAGCTCGCCATGAGCCTGCTCGGCTTCGTGCTGCTGGTGCTGGCGCTGGAGCGCGTGACGCGCGGGCGGGCGCGCTTTCACGGCACCGGCCTGCGCCTGCATGCGCCGGCGGTTCCGCTGGCCGGCGTGCGCGCCTGGCTGGCGCTCATCGGCTGCGCGCTGCCGTTGCTGTGCGGCTTCCTGATCCCGGCGGCCGTGCTGCTGCGCATGGCCATCCTCGACGGCGATGCCCAGTTCGGCCCGCGCTTCCTGCAGCTCGCCGGCAACAGCTTCACGCTGTCGGCGCTCACCGCGCTGCTGGCGGTGGCCATGGCGCTGCTCGTGGCCTATGCGCGCCGTCTGCAGCCCCGCCCGTCCACACGGCTCGCGCATGCCGCCGCTGGCATGGGCTATGCGCTGCCCGGCTCGGTGATCGCGGTGGGCGTGCTCATCCCGGTGACGCGGCTGGACAACCTGCTGGCCGACTTCTTCGCGCAGGCCCTGGGCTGGGATGTGGGCCTGCTGCTGACCGGCAGCATCGCTGCGCTGGTCTACGCCTGCCTGGTGCGCTACCTCACCGCCGCGCTGCATGCGGTGGATTCGGCGCTGCACCGGGTCACGCCGCACATGGACGATGCGGCACGCATCCTCGGCCTGTCGCCCCTTGCCGCGCTGCGCCGGGTGCACCTGCCGCTGCTGCGCCGCGGCCTGCTCACCGCGGCGCTGCTGGTGTTCATCGACGTGATGAAGGAGCTGCCCGCCACGCTGGTGATGCGGCCCTTCAACTTCGACACCCTGGCCACCCAGGTCTTCAACCTCGCGGCCGATGAGCGCCTGACCGAGGCCTCGACCGCCGCGCTGGCCATCGTCGCGGTCGGCCTGCTGCCGCTCATCATCATCAGCCGCCAGATCACCCGCGACCGGCGCTGAGTGCCGTCACTCCCTCTCCCCTCTGGGGAGAGGGCTGGGGTGAGGGGCCGCGGACGCCCCTCCCTTCACCCCCTCAACGCCACCCCGCCCGGTCGAACACCTTCTGCGCAAGCGCCGTGTTGTCCGCCAGCGTGCCGATCGGCAGCTCGTCGGCCTTGAACTCGCCCAGGGCATCGAGCGCCGGGTTGTCGACCTTCACGCCCTTGACCACCGGCCATTCGTTGTTGCCGTCGGCAAAGTAGCGCTGCGCGCTGTCGCTGGTGAGGTACTCGAGGAACTTCACCGCCGCCTCGCGGTGCGGCGCATGCTTGGCCACGCCCGCACCCGACACATTGATGTGCGTCCCCCAGGTCTCCTGGTTGGGCCACACCACCCGCAACGCGCGCACGGCCTTCTGGTCTTCCGGCTTGGTGGAGCGCATCAGCCGTGCCACGTAGTAGCTGTTGGCGATGGCCACGCCGCATTCGCCGGCGGCCACGGCACGCAGCTGGTCGGTGTCGCCGCCCTTGGGCGTGCGCGCGAAGTTGGCCACCAGGCCGCGCGCCCATTCCTCGGTCTTGGCCTCGCCGTGGTGCGAAATCATGGCCGCACCCAGCGACAGGTTGTACGGATGCGCCCCCGAGCGCACGCAGATCTGGTTCTTCAGCCGCGGGTGGGCGAGGTCCTCGTAGGTCTGCACCATCTCGGGCTTGATCGCCACCTTGTTGTAGACGATGACCCGCGCGCGCGTGGAGAACGCCACCCAGTTCGGCGTGCGCAGGTGCGCCGGCACACGCTCCTCGATCACCTTGGACTGGATGGGCTGGAAGGCGCCGATGCTGTCGGCGATCGCCAGGCGCGAGGCATCCACCGTCAGCAGCACATCGGCGGGGCTGTTCGCGCCTTCGTTGCGGATGCGCTCGATCAGCTCGGCATCATTGCCTTCGATGCGGTTGATCTTGATGCCGGTCTGCTTGGTGAAGTCGGCATACAGCTGCTCGTCGGACTGGTAGTGACGGGCCGAGTACAGGTTGAGCTGCGGCTGCGTCTGCGCCGACGCGCTGGCAGCACACAAGGCGAGCACCAGGCTCAGGGCGTGACGACGGTGGATCATGGAACGGCCTCGCGGAACGGTAGGTGGGTGGGTGGGAGATCGCCCGGCGGGCATCAGCCGGTCGACAGGCCGAAAAATGATAACCGCAATGATTCTCATTTGAGTCGTGTCGGCGGCTGAGCGTCGGGCGCCGGCGCCTCGACACGGAACCCCCTTCGCAGCAACGCCGACGGGGCGAGGCCGAACATCTGCCGGAACACCGTGCTGAAGTGCGCCGAGCTGGCAAAGCCGCCCTCCAGCGCCGCCTCGGTGAGGCTGCCGCCGCGCGCCATCGCCCGCACCGCTGCACCCATGCGCACCCACAGCCGATAGCGACGCAGCGGCACGCCGGTGGTCTGCTTGAACAGGTGCAGGTAGCGCGACGGCGAGAGGTTGACGGACGCGGCCAGCGCCTGCATGGAATGCCGTCCGGCCGGGTCAGCCGTGAGCATGGCGAGGCTGCGGCGCACCCGTTCGTCGCCGAACCGCGCGCGGTCCATGCCCAGCACCGCCAGCAGTTCCTCGCGCGTGTTCCGCCGAGGTGCCGCTTCCTGCGCCGCACGTTGCAGCACCGCCAGCGCAGCGGCCTCGTGGCGCAGGCCGAAAAGAAGCGGACCGTCACGGTCGGTCATCGAGGCCTGCAAGGTGCTGCTGTCCAGGCTGAGCGCATCCACGTACAAAAAGGCCATGTGCGTGGCGCCGCAGTCGAGTTGGTGGAGCGTTCCCGCAGGCACGAACAGCGAACGCGTGCGGCGCAGACGCCCCTCCCTCAGCGCCTCGCCGGCCGCGGCGGCGAAGCTGCCGTCGAGCCCACAGGCGAGCACTGCCACCGTGTTGGTGTGGGCGCTGAGGGCGAACGAAGGGCCGATGAACAGCGACCTCGCACCCCAGGCGAACAGTCGTGAATGGGCGGCGGCCAACACAGCCAGTTCCTGAAAGTCGTGGCGCAGGAAGCTGCGTACAACGCAGCGCATTGTTCCTGACGCCGAGGCTTCGTCCATGCTGAACGCATCCATCGTCCTGTGTGCCGCATTTTTTGTCTGCATGGGCGCCGCCGCGCTCTGGCGCCCGCGCGGCTTTGCGCGTCGGCTCGAACTCGACGCCACCAGCGCGCTCGCGCTCAGCGAGGTGCGCGCCGTCTACGGCGGATACGGCCTCGCGATGGGCGCGCTGCTGCTGGCTGCGCTCGCCTGGCGCGCGCTGCTGCCCGGCGTCGCGGTGGCCATCGGTGCTGCCATGGCCGGCATGCTGCTCGGCCGCCTCGTGTCGTGGGCCGCCGAGCGGCGGTTGCCTCGGCGCGCACTGCTGTTCGCCGGTATCGAAGCGGCGCTCGCGGCCATTCTGTTCACCACCGCCTTCCTCACCACGACGCAACCCATGGGGTGACACCACCCACCCGACAGGAGATCACGATGACAAAGACCTGCCACATGAAGACCGACGACGTCGCCCATGCAGCTCCCACGGCCGCGGCCATGCGCTGGGCCGGGCGCGGCATCACCGCGCTGGTCCTGCTCTTTCTCGCCGTCGACGGCGCCATGAAGCTGGTGCCGATCGAGCCGGTGGTGGCGGCCATGATGCACCTCGGCTACGCACCGGCGATCGCGCGCGGCATCGGCCTGATCGAGCTCGCCTGCGTGCTGCTGCTGCTCTTTCCACGCACAGCGCTGTTGGGCGCGCTGTTGTTCACCGCCGTGCTCGGCGGCGCCATCGCCAGCCACCTGCGGGTGGGCGATCCGCTGGTGTCGCACACCTTGTTCGGCGTCTACCTCGGCGTGCTGATGTGGGGCGGCCTGTGCTTGCGCGACCCGCGCCTGCGCGCACTGCTGCCGTGGCGGCGCGGCGCCTGAACCGCTCGAAGCTTCTCAGTCCTTCGGCCGGCGCGCCAGCGCCCGCAGCCGCCCGCGCAGCCCGGTGGCCGCCGCATGCAAGGCGACCACGAAGGGCTCGCGCAGCGGGTTGGCCGGGCGGAACTGCGGCGTGACCACCGACACATGAAACGGAATCGACCAGCCGACCGGCCGCACCTGCAGGCCCGGGCCGGCCAGCTCCATCGCCGTCAGCGGATTGACGATGGCCAGGCCCAGCCCCTGGCGCACCAGTGCGCACACCGACACCGCACTGCGGCTTTCCAGCGACAGGCGGCGTTCGACACCGCGCTCGGCGAAGAAGGCATCGATCTGCTGGCGGTACGGGTCGCTGGGCGCGAAGCTGACGAAAGCCTGGCCGGCGAAGTCCCGCGGCTGCAGCACCCGCCTGGCCAGCAGCGCATGGCCTTCGGGCAGCACGGCCACCTCGTCGGCTTCCAGCAGCGGCTCGATGGCCGTGCCCGCGGGCGCTTCACGGCCTTCGGTGAGGCCGAGGTCGTGGTGCTGCTCGGTGAGCCAGGTTTCCAGCAGCGGCGAATCCTGCGGTGTGATGGCCACGCTCGCCTGCGGATAGGCCCCGACGAAACGCCGCGTCGCCTCGGGCAGCAGCGCATGCGCGAGCGCCGGCAGGCAGGCGATGGCGAGCCGCCCCTGCGCGAACTCGCGCAGCGCGCGTGCGGTGTCGGCAATGCGCTCGAGCCCGAGCCAGGAACGCTCCACCTCGTCCTGCAGCGCGAGCGCGCGTGCGGTGGGCTGCAACCGCCCGCGCACACGGTCGAAGAGCGCGAAGCCGAGCACCTGCTCCAGCCGCGCAAGCTCGCGGCTGACGGTGGGCTGCGAGGTGTGCAGCGCGAGCGCCGCGCGGGTGACGTTGCCGGTGGACATCACGGCGCGGAACACCTCGAGCTGGCGGTGGGTGAGCTTCATGCGGCCAGCATATCAAGGCTGAATCGTCGACCGACGAATTCGCACTGGCCTGAATGGCTGGCCGCACCGATGATGGCGGCATGAATCCTTTCGATCCCGCCACCTTGCGCACCCTCGCGCAGCGCCACGGCACGCCGCTGTGGGTGTACGACGCCGCGACCATCCGCGCGCGCATCGCCGCGCTGCGCGCCTTCGACACCATCCGCTTCGCGCAGAAGGCCAACTCCAACCTCCACCTGCTGCGGCTCATGAAGGGCGAAGGCGTGTCGGTGGACGCGGTGTCGCTCGGCGAGATCGAGCGCGCGCTGGCCGCCGGCTTCTCCTCGCGCGGCGGCGCCTCGGGCATCGTCTTCACCGCCGACCTGCTGGACCGCGCCACGCTCGACAAGGTGGTCGCCGAGGAGATCCCGGTCAACGCCGGCTCCATCGACATGCTGCACCAGCTCGGCGCGCGCGCGCCCGGCCACCGGGTGTGGCTGCGCATCAACCCCGGCTTCGGCCACGGCCACAGCAACAAGACCAACACCGGCGGCGAGCACAGCAAGCACGGCATCTGGCACGCCGACCTGCCGGCCGCGCTCGCGGCGGTCCGCCAGCATGGACTCACCCTGGTCGGCCTGCACATGCACATCGGCTCGGGCGTGGACTATGCGCACCTGCGGACCGTGTGCAGCGCGATGGTCGATCTGGTCGCGCAGGTGGACCTGCCGATCGAGGCCATCTCCGCCGGCGGCGGCCTGTCGATCCCCTACCGCGCCGGCGAGCCGGTGATCGACACCGCGCACTATTTCAGCCTCTGGGACGCGGCGCGGCGCAAGATCGAAGCGCGGCTGCAGCGCTCCATCCACCTCGAGATCGAGCCCGGGCGTTACCTCGTCGCGGAATCGGGCGTGCTGCTGGCCGAAGTGCGGGCCACCAAGCAGATGGGCGCGAACCGCTTCGTGCTCGTGGACGCCGGCTTCAACGACCTGATGCGCCCCGCGATGTACGCGAGTCACCACGGCATCGAGCTGCTGCCGGCCGATGACACGCCGCGCGCGCCCCAGGCCGTGGTGGTGGCCGGCCCGCTGTGCGAATCGGGCGATGTGTTCACCCAGGGCGAAGGTGGCGTGGTGCTCACGCGCAAGCTGCCCGAGGCGCGTGTGGGCGACCTGCTGGTGTTCCACGACACCGGCGCCTACGGCGCGTCGATGTCGAGCAACTACAACACGCGGCCGTTGATCGCGGAGGTGCTGGTGGACGGCGGCCGCTCGACGCTCATCCGCCGCCGCCAGACGGTGGCCGAACTGCTGGCGCTCGAGGCCGTCAACGACGACTGATCAGCGCAGCGGCGCGAGTTCGCGCAAGGCCTTCACCGCGCCGGCGCCGATCGATGCGCCGAAGCGCTTGACCAGGCGTTCGGCCACGTTCTCCTTGAGCGTGTAGTCGATGATGTCCTCGGCCTTCACCACCTCGCGCGCCACATGGCCGAGATTGCCGAGCTTGTCGGCCAGACCCATGGCGATCGCCTGCTCGCCGTTCCAGTACAGGCCGGAGAAGGTCTCGGGCGTCTGCTTCAGCCGATCCCCGCGGCCTTCCTTGACGACGGCGATGAACTGCTGGTGGATCCTGTCGAGCATGGCGAGCGTGAAGGCGCGCTGCTCCTCGGTCATCGGCGAGAACGGGTCGCCGATGCCCTTGTTCTCGCCCGCGGTGAGCAGCCGGCGCTCCACGCCGATCTTCTCCATCGCACCGGTGAGGTCGAAGCCGTCCATCAGCACGCCGATGGAGCCGACGATGCTCGCCTTGTCGGTGTAGATCTCG
>JBIQKU010000294.1:0-2512 GCA_044506225.1 Rubrivivax sp.
GCCGCGCGTGCAGCGGCGCGGGCGTCCGCCACTTCGGCGCGCGGCGCCGGGGCGGGGGGCGGCGGCTGCGCCGGCTCGGGTGCCGGCGGCACCGTGGGCGCGAAGGCATCGACCGGCTCGTCGACGGGTGGCTGCGGTGTGGGCGGTGCGCTTGGCGCATCGGCCGCCGCCGCCGGGTCTGCTGGTGCTGCTGCTGCGGGCACGAGGCGCGTGCCGCACAGCCGGCAGAACTTCGCGCCGGGCGCGTTGGCGTGGCCGCAGCTCGCGCAGACGATGTCGTCCGGCCCATCCGCGAGGCCGGTGAGCCCGGTCCCGCAGCGCTTGCAGAAGCGGGCGGTGCTGTCGTTGGTGGTCCCGCAGCTGGCGCAGGTCTGAGTCATCGCTGTCCCCAATGCAATCGTGTTCTGGGCGCCCTGGCCGAGCGCGCGGCAAGGATAGCGGCGGCGGCACGCCACAGGCGGGGCGCGCACGGGCGGGCTTCCTACAATCGCGACCGATTCACGACCACGCCGGCTGCTGTGCGCCGAAGCCCAGCTCCGACACGGCCGCGGGGCGCTCGACGGCACAAAACATGACGTCCACGACCCCCGAGCTGCGCATCGACGGCCGCATCGCCACCATCACCCTGCGCCGTCCGCGCCAGGCCAACCGCCTCGGTGCCGACGACCTCGCCGCCATGGCCGAGCACATCGCCACCGTCAATGCCGCCGAGCCGGTGCTGGTGCTGCAGCTCGCGGCAGAGGGCCGCTACTTCTGCAGCGGCTACGACCTCCGCGGCATCCAGGCCTCGCAGGTGACGGCCTTCGACGAGATGGTGAACGCGCTGGAGGATGCGCGCCCGGTCACCATCGCCCGGCTGCAGGGCGGCGTCTACGGCGGCGCGACCGACCTGGCGCTGGCCTGCGACTTCCGCCTCGGCACGCCGGCGGTCGACATGTTCATGCCGGCGGCGCGGCTCGGCCTGCACTTCTACCAGCGCGGCCTGGAGCGGTTCGTGAGCCGCCTCGGCCTGGACACCGCCAAGCGCCTCTTCCTCACCGCGGAGCGCCTGGACGCGCAACAGATGAAGGCCTGCGGTTTTCTCACCGACCTGCTCGCCGCCGATCAACTCGATGCCGCGGCCGATCGCCTCGCGACCACGCTCGCATCGATGGCGCCGCTCGCGCTGCTGGGCATGAAGAAGCACCTGAACCGCATCGCGCGCGGTGTGCTGGATGAAGATGCGCTGCGCGCGGACATCGCCCGCGCGGCGGCTTCCGACGACATGCGCGAAGGTGCGGCCGCCTGGGCCGAGAAGCGCGCCCCGGCATTCAGCGGGCGCTGAGAAGCCAAGCGACGACACCGCGCATGGGGGCATTGCGCCTTGTCGCGTGGGAGACCGCATGATGAGCCCGCCGGTGCTTCAATGAGGCACCGCGCGGCGAGAGGCCGCGCCACGTGCCGCCGAGCCGCGCGGCGATGCGAACCCCACTGCCAGGAGAGGCCATGTCGTTCGACTATTCCCCCAAGACCCAGGACCTGCTGCAACGCCTGCGGGCCTTCTTCGACGAGCACATCTATCCGAACGAAGAGCGCCATCACCGTGAGCTCGACGAGCTGCGCCGCAGCGGCAAGCCCTGGCATCACCTGCCGCTGATCGAGGAGCTCAAGCCCAAGGCGCGCAAGGCGGGCCTGTGGAACATGTTCCTGCCGCATGCCTACGAGGGCAACGGCGGCATCTCCAACCTCGACTACGCGCCGCTGTGCGAGCAGATGGGCCGGGTGAGCTGGTCGTCGCAGGTGTTCAACTGCTCGGCGCCCGACACCGGCAACATGGAAACCATCGAGCGCTACGGCACCGAGGCGCAGAAGAAGCAGTGGCTGGTGCCGCTGCTGGCCGGCGAGATTCGCTCCGCCTTCCTGATGACCGAGCCCGCGGTGGCCTCGTCGGACGCGACCAACATCCAGTGCAGCATCCGGCGCGAAGGCGACGAATACGTCATCAACGGCCGCAAGTGGTTCAGCAGCGGTGCCGGCGCCGAGGAATGCAAGATCTTCATCGTGATGGGCAAGACCGATCCCGACGCGCCGCGGCATGCTCAGCAGTCGATGATCCTCGTGCCGCGCGACACCAAGGGCGTGACCATCGTGCGCTACATCAGCGTCTTCGGCTACGACGACGCGCCGCACGGCCACATGGAGATCGCACTGGACAACGTGCGCGTGCCGGCGTCCAACATCCTGCTCGGCGAAGGCCGCGGCTTCGAGATCGCGCAGGGCCGGCTCGGCCCGGGCCGCATCCACCACTGCATGCGCTCCATCGGCGCGGCCGAGCGTGCGCTGGAGATGATGGTCGACCGGCTTCAGCAGCGCATCGCCTTCGGCAAGCCGCTGTCGGAGCAGAGCATCTGGCACGAGCGCATTGCCGAGTCGCGCTGCATGATCGACCAGGCGCGCCTGCTCACGCTCAACGCCGCCCACAAGATGGACACGGTGGGCAACAAGGAAGCGCGCGCCGAGATCGCGATGATCA
>JBIQKU010000066.1:0-16828 GCA_044506225.1 Rubrivivax sp.
GCGCCGACAGCCGCGGCAGGTGCGCCGGCGCGAGGTGGGCGTAGCTGTCGTCCTCGATGATGTGCAGGTCGTGCGCCTGCGCCAGCTTCAGCAGCTGGTGCGCCGCGCCCAGCGACAGCGAGGCGCCCGTCGGGTTGTGCAGCACCGACACGCTGATGTACAGGCGCGGGTGGTGGGCCTCGATCAAGCGCTGCATCACCGCCAGGTCCGGCCCGGCCTCGCCGCGCGGCACCGGCAGCAGCCGCAGGCCCATGGCGGCGAGGCGGGCGTATTCCAGCGGCCAGCCGGGTTCTTCCACCAGCACGGCGTCGCCCGGGCGTGCGAGCGTGCGGGTGACGATGTCCAGCGCATGCGTGGCGCCGACCGTCGTGACGATCTGCTCGGGTGCCGCCTGGATGTCGTGTTCGGCCAGCTTGAGCGCCAGCGCACGGCGCAGCCGCGGGTCGCCGGCCGGTTCGCCGTACTGCAGCGACACCTCGGCCAGGCGGGCACCGCCGGTGGCGCGTCGCACGGCGCTCGCGAGCATCGGCAGGTCCAGCCATTCCACGGGCAGCGTGCCCAGGCCCGGCATGGGCAGGGCACCCGGCGGTTGGAACATGCCACGCACCAGCGTGGTGGCGCTGATGGGCAGCGGCCGCGGCGCCTGCGCAGCAGCACCGGGGCCCGGGCGGCGAGTCTCACCGCCGGCTTCGCGCACGAAGAAGCCGCGTTGTCGGCGGGCCTCGACCAGGCCCTGGGCCAGCAGCTGGTCGTAGGCGGCGACCACGGTGTACGGGCTCACGCCGTGGCGCCGTGCGCACTCGCGCACCGAGGGCAGACGGGTGCCCGGCGCCAGCAGCCGCTGGCGGATGCGCCCGGCGAAGCGGGCGGCGAGCTGTTCGGTGAGCGTGGTGTCCGCGCCGCGCGACAGCACGGCGCTGCGGGCAAGGGATTCGTCCATGGCGCGATGCCTCCGGGCCCGGCTGTGCGGTGCGCACAACCGGTACAGATCGTCGTGTGTGATGGCTCAGTGTATCGGCCTTGTGATGGCGCCAACCCGTAGACTGCGCCGATGACTGCCGACGAGTTCACCGCGCTGCTCGCCTTCGCCACCGCGATGAGCTTTACCCCAGGCCCCAACACCACGCTGGCGACCGCGCTGGCCGCCAACTTCGGGCTGCGACGCGCGCTGCGTTTCGTCGTCGCCGTGCCGGCGGGCTGGACGGTGCTGATGCTCGCCTGCGGCCTGGGCCTGGGCGCGCTGGTGCTGGCGCTGCCGCCCGCGCGCTGGGCGGTGAAGATCGTCGGCGTCGGCTACCTGCTGTGGCTCGCGTGGAAACTGTCGCGCACCGCGCGCCTCGGCGAGGCCGATGCGGACCGCCTGCGGGTCGGCTTCTGGCAGGGCGTGGCGCTGCAGTTCGTGAACATCAAGGCCTGGATGCTCGCGCTCACCCTGGCGGCGGGCTGGGTGGCCAGCGCGAACGGCCTGCCCGCACCCAACCCGGGCGAGCGCCTGGCCATCGTCAGCATGGTGATGGTGGTGTTCGCCTTCAGCAGCAACTTCGCCTACGCCGCGGTCGGCTCCATGCTGCGCCACTGGCTGGCCCAGGGCACGCGGCTGCTGTGGTTCAACCGGGTGATGGCCGTCGTGCTGGTGGCCGTCGCGGTCTGGATGGGCATCGCGTGACGCCGGCCGACGAAACACGCGGCCTGTGGCTGGGCGCGCTCGGCGTGGCGATCTTCGCCATGACCTTGCCGATGACGCGCCTGGCCGTCGGCCCGGAGGGCGACCCGCAGCTGCCGCCGCTGTTCGTCACCGCCGGTCGTGCGGCCGTGGCCGGGCTCTTGAGCCTCGCCTACCTCCGGGTCACGCGCGCACCCCGGCCGCAGCGTGCGCAGCTCGGTGCGTTCACCGTGTCGGCGCTGGGCACGGTGCTCGGCTTTCCGCTTTTTCTGGCCTGGGCGCTGCGCGAGGTCGACGCCATGCACGCGGCCGTCATCACCGGCGTGCTGCCGCTGGCCACCGCGGCGGCCGCTGCCGTCGCGTACCGCCAGCGGCCGAGCGCCGGCTTCTGGGGGTGCGCGGTGGCCGGCTGCGCGGTGGTGCTGGCCTTCGCCGCCCTCCAGGGCAGCGGCCGGCTCGTCGCGGGCGACGGCCTGCTGCTCGCCGCGGTGGCGAGCGCCGCCATCGGCTATGTGGCCGGCGCCCGGCTGTCGGCCCAGATGCGCGCCGAGCATGTGATCTCCTGGGTGCTGGTGGGGAGCCTTCCCGTCACCCTGCCGCTGATGCTGGCGAGCTGGCCCGAGCAGCCGGTGCGCGCCTCCGCCTGGTGGGGCTTCGGCTATGTGGCGCTGTTCTCGATGTGGCTGGGCTTTTTCGCCTGGTACCGCGCGCTGGTGCTGGGCGGCACGGTGCGGGTCAGCCAAGTGCAGCTGCTGCAGCCGTTTCTCGCGCTGCTGTTTGCCGTGCCGGTGCTGGGCGAGACGCTGGACGCGCCGACCGTGCTGTTCTCGCTGGCGGTGATCGCCGTGGTCTTCGCTGGCAAGCGCATGCCGGTGGACACGCGCGCTGCCGCCGGCGCCTGACCCTCTCACCAGGAGATCCCGATGAGCTTCGAGCTGGCCCGGCGCGCCGAGCGCATGAACCCGTCCCTCATCCGCGAGATCCTCAAGCTCACCGAGCAGCCCGGCGTGATCTCGCTGGCCGGCGGCCTGCCGTCGCCCGAGAGCTTTCCCATCGAGGCCATGCGCGCCGCCAGCGAGCGTGTGCTGCGCGACACGCCGGCCGAAGCGCTGCAGTACGCGGCGAGCGAAGGGCACGGTCCGCTGCGTGAATGGGTGGCGCAGGAGTTGGCTGCGCAGGGCAGTGCGGTGGAGGCGGGGCAGGTGCCCATCCCCACCGGCTCGCAGCAGGGCCTGGACCTTGCCGGCAAGGTGCTGATCGACCGCGGCAGCCGGGTGGCGGTGGAGTCGCCCACCTACCTCGGCGCCCTGCAGGCGTTCGCGCCCTACGAGGCGGAGTTCGTCTCGCTCGCCTGCGACGACGACGGCCCGCTGCCCGAGGCGCTGGACGCGGCGCGCGGCGCGCGTTTCCTCTACGCCCTGCCCAACTTCCAGAACCCGAGCGGGCGCTGCATGAGTGCAGCACGGCGCATGGCGCTGGTGGCGCGAGCGGTGCAGATCGGCCTGCCGCTGGTCGAGGACAACCCCTATGGCGAGCTCTGGTACGACGAGCCGCCGCCCGCGCCGCTGGCCACGCACTGGCCGGCGGGCGTGCTCTACCTGGGTTCCTTCTCCAAGGTGCTGGCGCCGGGCCTGCGGCTCGGCTACGTCGCCGCACCAAAGGCGCTGTTCCCCAAGCTGCTGCAGGCCAAGCAGGCGGCCGACCTGCACACGCCCGGCTTCAACCAGCGGCTGGTGCACGAGGTCATCCGCGACGGCTTTCTGCGCGACCACGTGCCCACCATCCGCGCACGCTACAAGGCGCAGCGCGATGCGATGCAGCAGGCGCTGGTCAGGCACATGCCGGCCGGCTGCCACTGGGTGACGCCGCGCGGGGGCATGTTCTTCTGGCTGGAACTGCCGGCCGGCGTCGATGCGCTCGCGCTGCTGCCGCGTGCGGTGCAGCGCGGCGTGGCCTTCGTGCCGGGTGCGGCGTTCTTCGCCGACGGGGCCCGCGCCAACAGCCTGCGCCTGTCCTTCGTCACCGTGCCGCCGGCGCGCATCGACGAAGGCATTGCCGCGCTGGCTGGCGTGCTGGCCGAGGCGCTGGAGGAGTTGCGATGAGCCGCCATGCCTTCACCCAGGTCGATGTGTTCACCGACGTGCCGCTGCGCGGCAATGCGCTCGCGGTGGTGCACGGGGCAGACGGGCTGATCGATGCGCAGATGCAGGACTTCGCACGCTGGACCAACCTCTCGGAAACCACCTTCCTGCTGCCGCCCACCGATGCCGCGGCCGACTATCGCGTGCGCATCTTCACGCCCGGCGGCGAGCTGCCCTTCGCGGGCCATCCGACGCTCGGCAGCTGCCATGCGTGGCTGGAGCAGGGCGGCGTGCCGCGCCGCTCGGACGAGGTGGTGCAGGAGTGCGGCGTCGGCCGGGTGCGCATCCGCCGCGACGGCGCACGCAGTGCGTTTGCCGCGCCGCCGCTGCGCCGGCGCGAGGTCGATGCCGGCCTGCTGGCGCGGGTATGTGCGGCGCTGGGCCTGTCGTCCGAGCAGGTGCTCGCGGCGGCCTGGCTGGACAACGGCCCGCAGTGGCTGGCCCTTCGGCTCGCCGATGCGACGACGGTGCTCGCGCTCGAGCCCGACCATGCGGCACTGAAGCCGCTGGCCAAGGTCGGCGTGGTCGGCGCCCATGCAGCGGGCCAGGACTGTGCGTTCGAGGTGCGCGCCTTCGCCGCGGCCATCGGCATCCCCGAAGACCCGGTCACCGGCAGCCTGAACGCGAGCCTCGCGCAATGGCTGATCGCCGAAGGTGTCGCCCCGCCGCAGTACGTCGCGGCGCAAGGCCGGCGGCTGGGGCGGGCCGGCCGGGTGCACATCGACAGCGCCGACGGCGAACTCTGGGTGGGCGGCGCGAGCGTGAGCTGCATCCGCGGCACGGTGTCGCTGTGAACGCGGCGGCAACGCTCGACCACCTCGTCGTCGCGGCGCGCTCGCTGGACGAGGCCGCAGCCTGGTGCGAGGCCACGCTGGGTGTCGCGCCGGGCGCCGGTGGCAAGCATGCGCTGATGGGCACGCACAACCGTGTGCTGCCGCTGGCCGTGGCGAGCGGCGCACCGGCCTATCTCGAACTCATTGCCATCGACCCTGACGCCCCGCCGCCGGCGCGCAGGCGCTGGTTCGACCTGGACGCACCGGCGATGCAGCAGGCGCTGGACCAGGGACCGCGCCTGGTGCACTGGGTGGCCCGCTGCGCGGCCATCGACACGACGGCGAAGCGCCTGCGCGCGCTCGGTGCCGATGTCGGCGAGATCGTCACCCTGGAGCGCGCCTCGGCCGCCGGCCCGCTGCGCTGGCGCATCAGCCTGCGGGCGGACGGTGTGCGGCTCGCCGGCGGTGCGCTGCCCGCGCTCATCGAATGGCAGGGGCCGCACCCGGTGGATGCGATGGCGCCGCCGCAGCTGGCGCTCGCCGGCCTGCAGGTGACGCTGGACGATGCCCTGTGGCATGCCCTCTCGCCCGAAGGCGTGCAGCGCGCGACGGACGGCGCCGCCTTGCGCGCGGTGCTCGATGGGCCGCGCGGACAAGTGATGCTGGACGCGCCGCGGCTGTGAACAGGAGGAGGCGACGATGCACTTCACCCACGACGAGATGGAATCCGCCCAGCGCAGCGTGCGCGCCGTGTTCGCGCCGACGCCGCAGCAGCGCTGGCCGCTGCTCGATGCCCGGCTTGGCGCCGAGGTCTGGGTCAAGCACGAGAACCACACGCCGGTGGGCGCGTTCAAGCTGCGCGGCGGGCTCACCTACTTCGAGGCGCTGCGCACACGCGAGCCTGGTTGCACCGGCGTGATCAGCGCCACACGCGGCAACCACGGCCAGTCGGTCGCCTACGCCGCACGCCGCCACGGGCTGTCGGCCACCATCGTGGTGCCGCGCGGCAACTCGGTCGAGAAGAACGCGGCCATGCGCGCGCTCGGCGCCGAGCTGATCGAACATGGCGAGGATTTCCAGGCGGCACGCGAGCATGCCGTGGCCCTGGCCGCCGAACGCGGCCTGCACATGGTGCCGTCCTTCCACCGCGAGCTGGTGCGTGGTGTGGCGACGTACTGGCTCGAGTTCTTCGCCGCGGTGCAGCCCGAGCTCGTGTTCGTGCCCATCGGCATGGGTTCGGGCATCTGCGCCTGTGCCGCGGCCCGGGCGCACGCCGGCGCGCGCAGCCGCATCATCGGCGTGGTGTCGGCGCATGCGCCGGCCTACCAGCAATCGTTTCGCGCGGGGCGGGTGATCGAGGCGCCGGTGCGCACCGTGCTGGCCGACGGCATGGCCTGCCGTCTGCCGGAGGCCGAGGCGTTGGATCTGATCTGCCGCGAGGTGGACGACGTAATCGCGGTGAGCGACGACGAGGTCGCCGCCGCCATGCGTGCGCTGTTCCATGACACCCACAACGTGGCCGAAGGCGCAGGCGCGGCCGCCCTGGCGGGCGCGATCGCGTTCGTAGGGCGCCGCCCCGGCGAGCGCATCGGGGTGGCGCTCAGCGGCGGCAATGTGGACAGCGCGGTGTTCGCCGGCGTGCTCGCCGGCGAGGATTCCAACTAGCTGCGCAGTCGCCAGGCGCGTGTCATTGCCTGCCAGGCGGCTTCGGCGTTCGGGTCCTGCTCACGCACCAGGCGCGCGTAGCCGCGCCACACCACCCACAGGCTCGAGCCGAGCAGCCCCAGCAGCAGGCCGGCCAGCATGATCAGCGCCCGCGACGGCTTGGACTTGTAGTCCGGCGGCAGCGCACGGTCGATCTGCTGCACCGCCGCGCCTTCCTTGGCCTCGTCGAGCTTGGCCGCCTCGAACTGGCGGATCATGGTCTCGAGAATGGCTTCCTGGATCTTCACTTCGCGCGCCGCGCGGATGTAGTCGATCGCCGCGGCCGGGATGCCGCCCACGGGCAGGTCCAGCGGGCTGCCGCTGCCCTCGCGCTCCGCCGACTCCATGCGCGCCAGCTCGTTGCGCAGCGCGCGCAGCTCGGATTGCAGACGGATGACTGCCGGGTTCTGCGCGGTGGCGCTGGTGAGCAGCACCTTCAGCTGCACCTCGCGCTCGGCGATCAGCGCGCGGATCTGCGCCGCGCCGCCGATGAGCGCCTCGGCCTGGCGGTCGAGCACGATCAGGCCCGACTTCTCCTGCACCTGGCGCAGCGACTGCTCGGCCTTGATGAGGTTTTCCTTGGTCTCGTGCAGTTGCTTGGCGAAGAACACGCGGCGCTGCTGCGCCTCGGAGACGGCGAGCCGGTCCAGCACCTGCGTCAGCGCCTCCACATGGCCGTTGGCCAGGTCGGCGGCGAACTGCGGGTCCTCGTCGTCGACATCGAGGTTGATGATGCCGCTCTTCTTCTCGGCCGAGACCTTGACGTACTTGGGCATCGTGCGGCGCAGCGCCTCGAAGTTCTTCACGTCGTAGCGCTCCTGCAGGTCGAAGCGATCGTCGAGCATGCGCACGATGCTGTCGCTCTTCAACAGCGAGATGTAGAGCTCGTCCGGCGTCTTGCTCGAGATGCCGGCGAGGCCGGCCAAGCCCCCCAGCGAACCGAGCGCGGCCATGGCCGCCGCGCCCGCGCCCTGCTGCTGGGCACCGGGCGGCAGCAGCGCGGTGCGCGCGGTGTAGACCTTGGGCAGGCTGAAGGCGATGGCGGTGGCCGCGACCAGCGCAAGCAGCGTCACCGTGGCCACCAGCCGCTTGCCTTCGCCGATCCAGGTCAGCAGGTCCAGCAGGCCGACCTCCGGGCCGTCGTCCTCGTACTCGTCGCGCGGGGAGGGAGTTTGTGCGTCGGGCGATGTCATGGCGCGCGGGCTCAATCGTTCTTGATGGCGTTGATCGCCGCGATGCCGAGGCCGAACTGCGAGAAGATCTGCGACCAGTCCTTGAGGTTGCGCACCAGCGCCGTGCCGAAGGTCTCGTAGTCGAGCTGGTTGGGCACGATGACCGCGTCCCCCGGCTGCAGCACCTGCGAATCGACGCCTCCGTAGCCGAAGAAGCCGCGCTGCTCGTTGGCATGCGTGACCGTGCCGTCGGCGCGCAGGATGAACATGTGCTCCGGCTCGGCGCCGATGTCCAGGCCGGCCAGGCGCACGTAGTCGCCGGCGGTGCGGCCGTTCTTCCACAGGAAGGCGTTGCCGTTGACCACCGCGCCGGCCACCGTCACGAAGCCGGGTCGTGCCGGCACGCTGATGCGGTCGCCGTGCTCCAGCGGCACGTCGGGCAGGGCCTCGACCGTCTGGATGCCCGGGTTGAGCTCGAGCGCGATGCGGCCATTCGGCTCCATGCGCGACAGGCGCGCGATCTGCGCATGCGTGGCGGCGTTGCTGACGACGGTGTTGCCGCGGTCGCGGTCGCGGTTGGCGGCGTCGCGTGCGGCCTGGGTGGCCGACAGCGCCTCCAGCCGCGCGAGCGCGGTGGCGAGGTTTTCGCGCTGGCGCTGGCGCGTCTCTTCGCGGCTGAACTCCAAGCCATAGGGATAGGCCTGGGGCGTGAAGCCGCCGGCGCGCTCGATCAGGCCGCGAAGCGTCTCCCCGGGCTCGAGCTGGTAGACGCCGGGCGCGGCGATCTCGCCTTCCAGCGACACCAGCCGCGTCTGGCGTGCCACCGGCACGCGCACGTCCTTCTGGCTGTAGATGGTGACCACGTCGCCCGGCTGGAGTTCGAGGTTGTGCGTCGGGTCCTTGTGGATCACCGCACGCCCGAGGTTGAACGGGATGATCTGCGTGCGCAGCTCCTCGCGGTTCAGGCGCTCGATGACGGCGTAGTCCCAGTTGAGTTCGTCGAACAGCGGGCCGGGCGGGCGCTGGCGCTCCTCGCGCTGCTCCGCCAGGCGCCGGTCGCGGCCCGTCGGTTCGTCGTACCCGTAGCGGTCACGCGAGCGGTCCAGGTCGCGCTCGTCGCCACGCCGCTCGACGGGCGGTAGCAGGCGGCCGTCCATGGCGCGTGTGCGCTCGCGGTCGTCCGCCATGGGGCGGCCGTTGTGGTTGTCGCGGCGCATGTCGTCGAAGGGCTCGTCGCGCCAGTCGTCGCGCTCACGCCAGCGCCGTGGATCGCGTTCGCCACGCGCAAAGCGGGCCACGCCGTCGCCCGGCAGCTCACGGTCCTCGATCACCTGCACCAGCAGGTTCTTGCGCCGGTAGAAATCGGGCGAGATCAGCGCTTCCTTGTCGGGAATGAGATCGGTGATGCGCATGCCCGGCTGGTGCGGGTAGCGCAGCGGCTGGGCCACGTGGCCGCGCAGGGTCACGGCATTGGCGAACTGCGGCGAGATCGGCAGCAGCGTGAGCACGTCGCCGTCGCGCATGGGCTTGGCGAGGCCGGCCGCATCGAGCTGGAACTCCTCGACGAAGCGTGCCGCGCGGCGGCTCGGGTCGATGCGTTCGAGCTGCACCCGGTTCGGGTTGGCCAGTACCGGTGCGCCGCCGGCATAGCGCAGCACCTGCGAGGTCGGTTCCTCCGGCCCGGCGAGCTCGAACACCGCCGAGGTGTCGATCGCGCCGTTGAGCGCCACCTGCGGGCCCACCGGATAGAACACGATGACGTCGCCGCTGGCGAGCTGCAGGTCCTTGGACTTGTCGCCCTGCACCAGGAAGTCGTAGATATCGAGCTCGGCGACGATCTTGCCGTCGCGGCGCAGGCTGACCCGCCGCATCGACCCCGTGGCCGACGGACCGCCCGCGGCCACCACGGCCGACAGCAGGGTCGACTGGCTGGGCAGCGTGTACGAGCCCGGCCACTGCGCCGGCCCGACCACATAGACCTTTGTCCAGCGCAGCTGACCCAGCGTGACGTTGACCTGGAAGTTGGTGAACAGCCGGCCGATCTGCGCACGCAGGTGCTCCTGCAGCTGCGAGGCCTTCACGCCGGCGACGCTGAAGGTGCCCACCCGCGGCAGGCTGATCTGCCCGTTGCGGTCCACGGTGGCGCGGTAGTCCACGTCGATGCTGCCCCAGGCGCGGATCAGCAGTTCGTCGCCGGCGCCGACCACGTAGTCGCCGCTGACCGGCACGCTGTGCAGCGCATCGATCGGGTTGGCCGCCGAGGCGAAGAAGCGCGAACCGAACACCGGCAGCAGCCGGCCGGTGGCATTGGCGACGAACTTCTGGAACTCGCTGGGCGGCGGCGGCGGACGGTCCATGTGGCGCATCGGCCGGCTTTGCAGCGTGTCGAGCCGCTCGTTCGGCGGTAGGGTCGCGTCGAACGGTCGGTTCGGGTCCTGCGAGCGGATGGACGGCGTGCTGTCCATGCCGGGCAGGCCCTGCGTGCCGAGGCCCGCGGGCGGTGTGCCGTAGGGCGGGTTGCCGTAGCTGTTGTTGGCGGGCGTGTTGTTGCCGTAGCCGAGAAAGCCGGAGCCGCCGAGCCCGCGGGAGGCGGGGTCGAGCGGCTGGGCCGCGGCGCAGGCCATGCCCAGCGCCGTGGCGACGAGAACGAAGAAGTGGCGCAAGCTCATGCGAAGGGCGACGCGGTTGGAGTGCGTGATCGGTCGAGGCCGGGCGTCGGGAGCGGGTCGGGCCGTCAGGCCCGAACGGCCGGGAAGCCGCGTGTGCAAGGGGTTTCCCGCAATGCCCGGCAGCCGGCTCGGCAAGGCCGCGATGGTACTGGATGGGGTTGCGCCTTCGCCCCGGATGCGGCAGGCGCGCGGGCTGCGACCCGCGGCGATCCGTGGCAGGTGCCACGACCGGCGCGTGGCGCCACGGGCCGCCTTTGCGGTTATGGTTGCACTCGCGATGGACGAAGATGCCCGCACGACCGCTTGCCCCGAGCGCCCCGCCGATGCGAGCGCCCGCCCGGGACTTGCCCGCGGCCGGTGGCGGCGCCCCGGTGACCATGGACCTGCCTGACATACGCATTGTTTCGGTGGACGGCCCCGAGTCGCTCGCCATGGTGCACGAGCTGTTCGTCGAATACGCCGCGAGCCTGGCGATCGACCTGTGCTTCCAGAACTTCGAGGCCGAACTCCAGGCGCTGCCCGGTGAATATGCGGCGCCGCGCGGGGCGCTGCTGCTCGCATTGGTCGACGGTGCACCGGCCGGCTGCGGCGGGGTGCGGCCGCTGCCCGATGCCGACGACCCCAACGCCTGCGAGATGAAGCGCCTGTACGTGCGCCCGGCGTTTCGCCGCTTTGGCCTCGGGCGCCGCCTCGCCGAGGCCCTGCTCGATGAAGGCGCGCGCGCCGGCTACTCGATGATGTTCCTCGACACGCTCGACGAGATGGAAGCCGCACGCGAGCTCTATGCCTCGCTCGGCTTCGAGGAAGTCCCGCCGTACTACTACAACCCGGTACCGGGCGCCCACTACCTGCGCGCGCAGCTCAACCGCGGCGGCTTGCGGCCTTGAGGATCCCTTAGGGGCGTTTGCACCCATGGCCACCCGACGCGCGGCTGTCATCATGGACGCACCACCGCCGAGGGTTTCGCGATGAACGCCTTCAAGCATCTGCTGAGCGCCGCCGGCGCCCACCCGCCGCTCGGCACCTGGATCTCCTCGGCCAGCCCGCTGGTCGCCGAAGCCATCGGCTGCGCCGGCTTCGACTGGGCGGTGGTCGACATGCTGCATGCACCGACCGACGGCGTGCAGGCGGTGCAGCTGCTGCAGGCCATCGCCGGCACCCGCATGCTGCCGGTGCTGCGCCTGGCCTGGCACGACACGCTGGGCACCGGCCGCATGCTCGATGCCGGCGCGACCACGCTGATGTTCGCCGCGGTGCGCGATGCCACCGAGGCCGCGCAGGCGGTGGCCGCCACGCGCTATCCGCCGGCGGGCGTGCGCCGCATCGCCGGCATCGGCCGCGCCTCGCGCTACGGCAACGCGCCGCATCGCCTGGCCGAGGTCGACCGGCACATGGGCGTGATCGTGCAGATCGAGACGCCCGCGGCATTGGCGGCGCTCGAGGACATCGCCGCAGTGCCTGGCGTGGACGCGCTCTTCATCGACCCGGCGCAGCTGGCGGCCGCACTCGGCCTGCCCGGCCAGGGGCTGCATGCCCAGGTGCTGGCGGCGATGACGCAGGGCGTGCAGCGCTGCAAGGCGGTCGGCATGCCGGTGGGCACGACGGGCGAGACGCCGGAGCAGGTGGCGCAGTACCGGGCCGCCGGTTTCGATTTCGTGGCCATCGGCTCCGACCTCGGGCTGATGATGCACAGCGCGCGGCTTGCGCTGGCGGCGCTGCGCACGCGTGACAGCGACCATGTGCACACGCTTGCCGGCGGCACGCGATCTGCTGCCTGATCCCACTGTTCACCGTCATCCAAGCGCTGCAGGAGCTCCATGGCCGTCACATCGCCCGACATCGCCGCCGCGACGTGCGAACTGCACGCCGGCGCATTGCGCCTTGCGGTGCGCGCCGACCTTGGCGGCAGCATCGCCGGCTTCTGGCACAGCCACACGCCGATCCTGCGTTCCACCGAGCCGGCGCTGCTGGCCGACGCCCGCGACTCGGCCGCGTATCCGCTCGTGCCGTATTCGAACCGCATCGGCCTTGCGCGCTTTCGCTTCGGCGGACGCGACCACACGACGCAGCCCGGCTTCAACGACGAGCCGCATTCCCTGCACGGCGTCGGCTGGATGCGGCCCTGGCAGGTGGTCTCGCACAGCGCGCTCGACATGGTGCTCGCGATGACACACCGCCCCGATGCGCACTGGCCTTTCGCGTTCGAGGCGCGGCAGTTCTTCGCGCTGACGCCGCAGGCGCTCACGCTGCAGATGCAGGTCACGAACACCGGCGAGGAGGCGCAGCCGGTGGGGCTCGGCTGGCATCCCTTCTTTCCGCGGCGCGCCCGCAGCCGCCTGCATGCGGAGCTGAGCCACCGCTGGGAGTCCGAGGCGACGCGCCTGCCCACGCGCCGCGTGGCCCAGCCGGGCATCGATGCGGATGTCGCGCACCTGGACTTCGACCACTGCTTCGAAGGCTGGCGCGGGCCGGTGCGCATCCGCGACGAGCGGCTGTCGCTGCAGCTCACGTCATCCCTGCCCTACCTCGTGGTCTACGCACGGCCGCAGCGCGACGCGTTCTGCGTCGAGCCGGTGAGCCACGTCAACAACGCCATCAACATGGCCGAACCGGCCGCGCACGGGCTGGTGACGCTGGCGCCCGGCGCCACCTTCGACGCCTGGATGAAGCTGGAGGTCAGCCTGCCATGAGCCATGCATCACCACGGCAGCGCCGGCTCGACGAGGTGAGTCGTGCCGTCGAGGCGCCGAGCGAACTGGGCGAGTCGCCGGTGTGGCATCCGCAGGAGCAGGTGCTTTACTGGTGCGACATCGACGGCATGCGGGTGCGGCGTTTCGATCCGGCCAGTGGTGCGCTCGCGCAGTGGTCCTTCAACTGCGAGCCGGCCAGCCTCGCGCCCATGCGCGATGGCGCGCTGCTGCTGGCGATGCGCGATGGCCTGTGGCGCTTCGATGCGGCCACCGGCAGCCGCACGCCGCTTGCCGCGCCGCCCTACGACCCCGCTGTCGAGCGCTTCAACGACGGCAAGTGCGATCCGCAAGGCCGCTTCTGGGTAGGCACCATCTACGAGCCGCGCGAGCCGGCGCTCGCCGCGCTGCACTGCCTGAGCGACGGCCTGCTGCAGCGCCGCGCGCAGGGCTTCACCACCTGCAACGGCCTCGC
This sequence comes from Rubrivivax sp., assembly GCA_044506225.1. Classification (GTDB taxonomy): domain Bacteria; phylum Pseudomonadota; class Gammaproteobacteria; order Burkholderiales; family Burkholderiaceae_C; genus JAKFDI01. Next base: position 13,285 of record JBIQKU010000066.1, read on the forward strand.
CTGGAGCCCGGACGGCCGCACCCTGTACGTCAGCGATACGCGGGCGCACAGCATCTACGCCTATGACGTGCACCCATCGACCGGCGAGATCTCGGGCCGTCGCACCTTCGCCAGCTTCCCGGCGCGTGCGTCCGGCCAGGCGCTGGCCGACTACGGCGGGCGGCCCGACGGTGCGGCGGTCGATGTCGAGGGCTGCTACTGGGTGGCGATGTACGAGGGCGCGCGCCTGCTTCGCCTGTCGCCGCAGGGCGTGGTGCTCGAGCAAGTGGCGTTGCCGGTGCGCTGCCCGACCATGCCCTGCTTCGGCGGCGCAGATCTGCGCACGCTTTATGTGACCACCGCCCGCGCCAAGCGGCCTGCCGAGGAGCTGGCTGCCGAGCCGTGGGCCGGTTGCGTGCTGCGGCTGGAAGTCGACGTGCCCGGCTTGCCCGTCAACGTCAGCGCGCACTGAGCGCCGCAAGCGCGCGCATCGAGCGCGCACCGCATTCGAACGCAGCGCCTTGTCACGCCCTTCGGGATTGACCCGGTCGCGCTCGGGCGACCTCGTATAATCCCGCGGTTTGCCGCAACCAACCCGAACCCGAGCGCCGTGATTGCCAGACCTGACGACCGCGGCGCGCGCGATTCGACGTCAGATGCGGAAGAGGAAGCACCTTTCAAGACCCTGAGCCGCGAAGAAGCGCAGGCCTTGATGGCGCAACACCCGCCTCTTTCGCCTTGGCGGGTGGTCATGGCTCAGGCCGTGGCGGGCGTGGCGATGGCGGCCTTGTGGTTTGCCTTCACGCGCAAAGGCGGGGCGGCGTGGTCGGCGCTCTACGGAGCTGCCGCCGTGGTGCTCCCGGGGGCCTTGATGGTTCGCGGGATGACCAGTCGCTTCTCCAGAGCCAGTCCCGGCGCCGCGGTGCTCGGGTTCATGTTCTGGGAGGCGATGAAGATCGCCTTGGCGGTCGCCATGTTGCTGGCGGCAGCGAAGGTGGTGCCCGATCTGAGCTGGCCGGCGTTGCTGGTCAGCATGGTCGTGTGCATGAAAGTCAGTTGGCTGATCCTGCTGCGGCGGGGTCGGGCGAAACAAACGTCGTAGCGACAGTTCGAGAGTAACAAGACCATGGCTGCCGAAGGACACGGACCGACCCCGAGCGAGTACATCCAGCATCACCTGGGGCACTTCCAGAACCGCGCGCAAGACAGCATCGCCAACTTCTCGCTCAGCGAGCCGGTGTTCAAGCTGGACTCGCTGTTCTGGGCCATCGTGCTCGGCATTGCCGGTTGCTTCTTCCTGTGGCGCGTGGCCCGTGCGGCTTCGTCCGGCGTGCCCGGGCGCATGCAAAGCTTCGTCGAGGTCATGGTCGAGATGGTCGACACGCAGGCCAAGACCGTCATCCACAACGAGGCCTCGCGCCGCTCGATCGCGCCGCTTGCGCTGACCGCCTTCATCTGGATCTTCCTGATGAACGCGATGGACCTGCTGCCCGTCGACGGCATTCCGCGCATCTGGGAAGGCATCTACGGCGCGGCCGGTGGTGATCCGCACGAGGCCTACATGCGTGTGGTGCCGACGGCGGACCTGTCGGTCGCGATGGGCCTGGCGATCACCGTGCTGCTGGCGCGCATCTACTACAACCTCAAGATCAAGGGCGCGGGCGGCTGGGTGAAGGAGCTGTTCTCCGCACCTTTCCATGCCCATGGCCCGATGGCGATCGTGCTTGCGCCGGTGAACCTGATCATGCAGATCATCGAATTCAGCGCGAACACCATCTCGCACGGCATGCGGCTGTTCGGCAACATGTTCGCCGGCGAACTCGTGTTCATGCTGATCGCCTTGCTCGGCGGTGCCGCGGCGCTGTCGCTGGGTGGCTCGATGCTGTTCGCCGGCCATGTCATCGCCGGCACCATCTGGGCCATCTTCCACATCCTGATCATCACGCTGCAGGCCTTCATCTTCATGATGCTGACCCTCGTGTACCTCGGTCAGGCGCACGACAAGCACTGACGCGTCGCTGCCGTACCGGTTCTGGATTTCTTTTCCGTTCGTCAACTCAGTTCTCAATCCTCATAGGAGCAATCATGGAAAACGTCTTGGGTCTCGTCGCGCTGGCTTGCGGTCTCATCATCGGTCTGGGTGCCATCGGCGCCTGCATCGGCATCGCCATCATGGGCGGCAAGTACCTCGAAGCCTCGGCCCGTCAGCCTGAGCTGATGAACGAACTGCAGACCAAGATGTTCGTGCTGGCCGGCCTGATCGACGCGGCGTTCCTGATCGGTGTCGGTATCGCGATGCTGTTCGCCTTCGCCAACCCGTTCGTCATTGCCTGAGCGCGCCTCTTCTCTTCAGCAACTTTCCAAGTTCCTAACCGAGAGAGGTCGAAGCCGTGAATCTGAACGCAACGCTGTTCGCGCAGATCGTCGTCTTCCTGATCCTCTGGTGGTTCACGATGAAATTCGTGTGGCCGCCGATCACGAAGGCGCTCGATGAGCGCGCCAAGAAGATTGCCGACGGCCTGGCCGCGGCCGACAAGGCCAAACTGGAGCTGTCGGCCGCCAACAAGCGCGTCGAGGAGCAGCTGACCCAGACCCGCGAGGAATCCACCAAGCGGATCGCGGACGCCGACAAGCGTGCCCAGGCCATCGTCGAGGAGGCCAAGAAGCGCGCCGACGACGAGGCCGCCAAGATCATCGCGCAAGCCAAGGCGGAAGCCTCGCAGCAGATGATCCAGGCGCGCGAAGCGCTGCGCGAGCAGGTCGCTGCGCTGGCCGTGAAGGGCGCGGAGCAAATCCTCAAGCGCGAGGTCAACGCCGGCGTACATGCCGATCTGTTGAGCCGCCTGAAAACCGAGCTTTGACCATGGCTGAGCTCGCAACCATCGCGCGTCCCTACGCCGAGGCCCTCTTCGAGGTGGCCAGCAAGGGCGACCTGAACCAGTGGGCCGCCCAGATCGATCAACTGGCGGCCGTGGCGTCCGACGAGCAGCTGCAGCAGTTCGCCGCCAATCCCAAGGTGTCGGCGGACCGTGTGTTCGACATCGTCACCTCGGTGGCAGCGACGCCGCTGTCGGACGGCGTGAAGAACTTTCTTCGCACGCTGATCGACAACGGCCGCCTGGTCGCGCTGCCCGAGATCGCCGCGCAGTTCCACGCGCTGAAGAACGCGCATTCGGGCGTGGCCGACGCCAAGGTCTACAGCGCCTTCCCGATCGAGCCGGCCCAGCTGGCGGAGCTCGCGACCTCGCTCGAGAAGCGCTTCGGCCGCAAGCTGCAGCCGTCCGTCGAGATCGACCCCGAGCTCATCGGCGGGGTGCGTGTGGTGGTGGGCGACGAGGTGCTGGACACCTCGGTGAAAGCACGCTTGGAGCGCATGAAGGTCGCGCTGACCACGTAAGGGTCACGCCAAAGATGTACACAGGACCTGGCCGACGCGCGAGCGCCGTCCGGGGACATTCGGGTGTGAGCCCGCACAGCCGTTGCGGCATGGCCGCGGACGAGACTGGGAGCAAGCAATGCAACTGAATCCCGCTGAAATTTCCGAACTGATCAAGAGCCGCATCGA
>JBIQKU010000295.1:0-2492 GCA_044506225.1 Rubrivivax sp.
CCTCGGAGATCTCGTCGAGCAGCAGCAGCTTGGCGCCGGTGCGCAGGATGCGCGCCACCGCCAGCATCTGCTGCTCACCGCCCGACAGGCGCGAGCCCTGGCTCGCGCCGCGCTCACGCAGGTTGGGGAACATGGTGTAGATCTGCTCGATGCTCATGCCGCCCGCACCGAGGTTGGGCGGCAGCATCAGGTTCTCCTCGGCCGACAGGCTCGAGAAGATGCCGCGCTCCTCCGGGCAGTAGCCGATGCCCAGGCGGGCGATGCGGTGCGTGGACAGCCCGGTGGTTTCCTCGCCCAGCACCTTGATCGAGCCTTTGCGGCTGCCGATCAGGCCCATGATGGCGCGCAGGGTGCTGGTGCGACCGGCGCCGTTGCGCCCGAGCAGCGTCACCACCTCGCCTTCGTCGACGTGCAGGTTCACGCCGTGCAGCACATGCGACTCGCCGTACCAGCCGTGCAGGTCCTTGATCTCGATGAAGCGCTTGGCCATCAGTGCGCTCCCACCAGTTGGTTGCTCGCGCTGCCCATGTAGGCCTCGATGACGGCCGGGTTCTTGGAGACCTCGGCGTAGGGCCCTTCGGCCAGGGTGGCACCGCGCTGCAGCACGGTGATGGTGTCGGCGATGCTGGAGACGACGCTCATGTTGTGTTCGACCATCAGGATGGTGCGGTCGGCCGAGACCTTCTTGATCAGTTGCTTGATGCGGTCCACGTCTTCCAGGCCCATGCCCTGCGTCGGTTCGTCCAGCAGCATCAGCTTGGGCTCCATGGCGAGCGTGGTGGCGATCTCGAGCGCGCGCTTGCGGCCGTAGCTCAGCTCCACCGCCTCGAGCTGCGCATAGGGCTCGAGGTCGACGGCGCGCAGCAGCTCCATGGCGCGTGCGTTCAATTGGTCCAGCGAACGCTCGGGCTTCCAGAAGTGATACGCGGTGCCGAGCTTGCGCTGCAGCGCCACACGCACGTTCTCGAGCACGGTCAGGTGGCCGAAGACCGCCGAGATCTGGAACGAGCGGATCACGCCGCGCCGCGCGATGGGCGCGGGCGCCTCGTTCGTGATGTCGTGCCCGTCGTAGATGATCTGGCCCGAGCTCGGCTTCAGGAACTTCGTCAGCAGGTTGAAGCACGTGGTCTTGCCGGCGCCGTTGGGGCCGATCAAGGCGTGAATCGTGCCGCGCTTGACGCGCAGGTTCACGTTGTTCACCGCGACGAAGCCCTTGAACTCCTTCGTCAGGCTGCGTGTCTCGAGGATGTGGTCGGCAGTCATTCGGTCAAGGCGCGGGCGGAACCGCGGCGGGCAGTCTTGCTGGGAGGTACGGCGGGCACGGCAGCCGGCACGCCGGTGCCACCGAGCCGCTGCGACAGGGTGTTCGCCCATTCGAGCAGGTGCTCGAGGTGGCGACGGCCGCGGTCGGCGCCGAGAAGCGGCTTGTGCATGGGCATGCCGATGCCGGCCACCGGCCGCCCGGAGGCATCGAACACCGGCACGCCGTAGCAGAACACGCCTTCGCGCACGGTTTCGTCGTCGATGCTGTAGCCACGCTGGCGCGCCTGGGCGAGCTCGCGTTCGAGTTCGTCGACCGTGGCCGCGCCGTGGCCGGTCATGCGCGGGAGGCGTGCCGGCATGATTTCGCGCACCCGTTGCGGCTCGAGAAAGGCAAGCATGGCCTGGCCGGTGGCCGCCAGATGCGCCGGCAGCCGCATGCCCACGCTGAACGCCAGGCCCAGCGGGCGGGAGCCGTTGCGCACGGCGATGTAGATGACGTCGGTGCCGTCGAGCAGCGACAGGATCACCGTCTCGTCGGGCGTGGGTGCGGTGGCCCACAGCGCGTTGAATTCCTGCGCCACGTCCGTGCCGGCGACGAAGGCCTCGGCCAGGCCCATGACGCGCGGGCCGAGCAGGAAGGCACCATCGGGCCGGCGCCGCAAATAACCCATGGACAGCATCGTGCCGCACAGGCCGTGCACGCTGCTCTTGGGCAAGGCCAGGTCGGCCGAGAGCCGGGCCAGCGTCATCGGTTCGCGCAGTTCGGCCAGGCGTTCGAGCAGCGTGAGCGCACGCGTGACGGCCGGCACCATGGGCGCGCGCGCCGTCGTGGACGGGGCGCTGGTGCGGGGGGCGGCGGGGCGTGTCATGGCAGGTGCTGGTTCGGGGTGGCGGCTTGGGCGTTCGCGAGTCGTTCAAGCGACGGCGCGACGGCGTGTTCAACATACTGAACCGGATTCAATCCGCGGAACGCAGTCTAGGCACAGCCGACGCGCATGTCATGGGTGAGAACTACCGTCTCGGGAAAGCACCGAGCGGGCTATCACTGAGGTAGTTTTCGCAACCGTGTCGACCCCGCAGCACGCCGGTGAGGCCCATGCGGCGGCCAGGCGCGGGCAGCCGCTCAGGCAAACTTGCGACCGATTTCAGCCACACGGACAGACACCATGAGCCCACACGCCTTCATCTGCGACGCGATCCGCACCCCCTTCGGCCGCTACGGCGGCGCG
>JBIQKU010000296.1:0-2483 GCA_044506225.1 Rubrivivax sp.
TCGTCTGGGCCGTCAAGCAGGTCGGCCTGTACTGGCTGGTCCTCAACCAGCCGGCGCGCACGACGCCCTGACCGTCAGAACTTCGAGAGACGCTCCAGGCTCGCCTCGAGCAGGCGACAACGCTCCGCTTCATCCGCTCCTGCGCGCTCGGCGATCCGGTCGAGCATGGAAACGACGTAGAAGCCGTCCCGCATCTCACGTTCGGCCATGCTCAGCGCCGAGGGCTCCCCGAATGCCTGCTCGATGGCGGCAATGGCGTCGGCGACCGGGTCGTTCGAATCGGCGGTCGCGGCGACCAGCACCGCGTCGACGTCCGTGAACCCAAGGCGCTCGGTCACGTCGTCCATGACCTCGCCAAAACGACCGCCGTTGAGCCGGTCGTACCCGTCCCGCTCCACGGCATACGCGCCGTACTCGGCCGTGCATCCGTCCAGCTGCGGCGTGCGCAGGTCCGCGAGATGCCAGAGTTCGTGCAGCAGGAAAATGCCCGCCCATCGCACCGTGACCTGGTCTGGCCTGATGTAGACAAGCGCCAGTTGGTTGTCGACCCCGGTGCTCAACGTTGGACCGGGTTGCGCCAGCGCGGGATATTCCGGATGGATGATGATGGCCCAGAATCCCGACTTGCTTCCGCGCGTCGTCGAAACGATCACACCATCCACGCGCACGTGGCCCCAAGCCAGATTCGGCCATGCCTCGGTGAACACCCGTTCCAGTCTTGCCGTGCGCTGGTCGTCGCTGGCGATCGACGTCACGACCTGGTCGAGGCCATCGCGCCACGTCGCCACGGCCTCGGCGGTTGTCTCGAACTTCCGCGCAGGTGGCGTGCGCTCGTTCCCATGCGCGATCCCCGCAGCCAAGGCAGCGACGAACGCGATGCACCCCAGCAGATGCGCGTTCATGCGGTGGCGTACAGCTGCTCGGCGCGCTGGAACAGGATCCAGCTGGTCGCGATCACCTTGTCGCCGCCCTCCGGGCGGTTGCCGCGGTGCGTGTGGGTGAACGCCGTGGGCGCGATGAGGAGCGTGCCGGCCTTCGGAACGACCTTGCGCTGCTGGAACAGGAACTCCGTCTCCCCCGCGGCGAAGCCGTCGTTGAGGTAGAGCGTCCACAGCAGGTGCCGGTGCAGTGTCTCGCCACCGGCGTCGCGCGGGTAGAGCTCGCAGTGCCAGTAGGGATAGCCGCCGCGCCCGGCGGCGTAGCGCTGCAGGTTGATCGCGCCGGGGCGAAGGGTCGCGGCGACCAGGTCGAGCAACCCCGCATCGTCGCGCGCGGCGACATCGTCGGCCGACAGCCGGGAAGTGGTGCCGTCGGGCGCGGTGTGCTGCAGCATCAGCGGCGAGACCAGCGCCTGCGGGTAGCGCCGCAGGTACTGCAGCAGGCCGCGCAGCACCGCGTCTTTGAGCTGGCGCTCGACAGCCTCCCAGCCCGCGCGCCCGCTGATGGTCAGGTCGGTGCTGTCCTTGAGCTCCGGCAGCACCCCGCCGCCGACGCGGCCCGGTTGCGCGTCCCCGGCGCCCGCGAACCGCGCGACGATCGCCTCGCACGCCGCGACATCCAGCGCGCCGTCGTAGACCTCGATGAAGTCCGTCGGCGCGGCGCCCATCGGGTCAGGCGGTGACCGCGCCCGGCGCCGCCGCGGTCGCGGCGTCGTACTCGCGGTGGTAGCGCTCGGCGGCCTCCACCTCCGCGCGGCTGCCCAGGAACACGGGCACGCGCTGGTGCAGCTGCGTCGGCGCGATGTCCAGGATGCGCCCGCGTCCGTCGCTCACCGCGCCGCCGGCCTGCTCGACCAGGAACCCCATCGGGTTGGCCTCGTACATCAGCCGCAGCTTGCCCGGCTTGGACGGATCCTTGCGGTCCCACGGATAAATGAAGATGCCGCCGCGGGTCATGATGCGGTGCACGTCGGCAACCATGGACGCGATCCAGCGCATGTTGAAGTCCTTGCCGCGCGGTCCGGTCCTGCCGGCCAGCAGGTCCTGCACGTAGGCCTGCATCGGCGCTTCCCAGTGGCGCTGGTTCGACATGTTGACCGCGAATTCCTTCGTCTCCTCGGGAATCCGGATGTCGGCCCGGGTGAGCACGAACGAGCCCTGCTCGCGGTCGAGGGTGAACTCGTGGGTGCCGTGGCCGATGGTCAGCACCAGCGTGGTGCTCGGCCCGTACACGCAGTAGCCCGCCGCGAGCTGCGCGGAACCGGGCTGCAGGAAATGCTCGTCGCGCGCGTCGGTCACGCCCTCCGGGCAGCGCAGGACCGAGAAGATCGTGCCCACCGAGACGTTGACGTCGATGTTGGAGCTGCCATCCAGGGGATCGAACAGCAGCAGGTAGTTGCCCCGCGGGAACGCGTCGGGGATCGGGTGGCAATGCTCCATCTCCTCCGACGCGCAGGCCGCCAGGTGCCCGCCCCAGGCGTTGGCCTCCAGCAGCACGTCGTTGGCGATCACGTCCAGCTTCTTCTGCGCCTCGCCCTGCACGTT
>JBIQKU010000067.1:0-16677 GCA_044506225.1 Rubrivivax sp.
AGCGCACGTCGGGCTTGTCGATGCCCATGCCGAAGGCGATGGTCGCGACCATCACGACGGCCTCCTCGCGCAGGAAGCGGTCCTGGTGGCGCTGGCGCACGGCGGCGTCCAGGCCGGCGTGGTAGGGCAGCGCGTCGATGCCGGCCTCCACCAGCGCCTGCGCCACTTCCTCCACGCGCTTGCGCGACTGGCAGTAGACGACGCCGGCCTCGCCGGCGTGCTCGCGCTCGATGAAGCGCAGCAGCTGCGTGGTCGCGTCCTTCTTCTCGACGATGCCGTAGCGGATGTTGGGCCGGTCGAAGCTGCTGACGAACTGGCCGGCCTCCTGCAGTTGCAGCCGCTCGACGATGTCGGCGCGCGTCAGCGCATCGGCGGTGGCCGTCAGCGCGATGCGCGGCACCTGCGGGTAGCGCTCGTGCAGCAGCGCGAGCTGGCGGTACTCGGGGCGGAAGTCGTGGCCCCACTGGCTCACGCAGTGCGCCTCGTCGATGGCGAACAGCGCGAGCTGCCCGCGCGCGGCCAGGCCGTCGAGCAGTTCTAGAAAGCGCGGCGTGGTCACCCGCTCGGGCGCGGCGTACAGCAGCGTGATATCGGCGCGCGCCAGGCGGTCCTCGATCTCCTGCGTCTCGCGCCAGTCGAGCGTGGAGTTGAGGAAGGCGGCATCGACGCCCGCCTCGTGCAGCGCGCCGACCTGGTCGTGCATCAGCGCGATCAGCGGCGAGACCACCACCGTCACGCCCCTGCCCGCCCGATGCCTCGCGATCGCGGGAATCTGGTAGCACAGCGACTTGCCGCCGCCGGTGGGCATCAGCACCAGCGCGTCGCCGCCGGCGGTGACGTGATGCACGATGTCCCGCTGCGCGCCGCGGAACTGCGCATAGCCGAAGACGTCCTGGAGGATCTGCTCCGGCGTGGCGGCAAGGGTTTCGGACGGCTGGGCTGACAAGGCTTCGGTGCTTTTTGTGGCGGCGTGAACGGCCCGCGCACCTCCCCAGCACGCGGGCCGCCATTGTCTCCGAAGCGGTCGCGGCGCGGTCTCCCCGGCAGCGTGAACGAAGCGGAGGCACGGATCTCGCTTTCATCGCCGATCGTCGCCAGGCACCCTTGTCTAGACAGCTTTCGGTGCACGGAACCGCTTTCTCGCACCAGGGCGGGGCACGCCGGTCTCTTGATTCAGTCTGTCTTCTCGGGTTAACCTGTATATACAGGTTCACGGCGGCGACTAAAACTCGGCGCGTTGCTGGAATCCGGTCCTTCGGCGTCCAGCCGGCCGAACCCCTTTGAAACGCAACAGGAGAACCTTGATGGTCAAGTCGGTGGGAAAAATCGCTTCGCTGATCGCTGCAGCCGCCTGTGCCGCAGGCATGGCAGCGAATGCCAATGCGCAGGAAACCAAGATCGCCCTCGGCATGTCGGGCTGGACCGGCTTTGCGCCGCTCACGCTCGCGGACAAGGCGGGCATCTTCAAGAAGAACGGCCTGGACGTCGAACTGCGCATGATTCCGCAGAAGGACCGCCACCTCGCGCTGGCGTCGGAAGCCATCCAGTGCGCGGCGACCACCGTCGAGACGCACGTGGCCTGGAATGCCAACGGCGTGCCGATCGTGCAGATCTTCCAGATGGACAAGTCCTACGGCGCCGACGGCCTCGCCGTGCGCAACGACGTGAAGAGCTTCGCCGACCTCAAGGGCAAGGCGATCGGCGTGAGCGCACCCGGCACCGCGCCGTACTTCGGCCTGGCGTGGATGCTCAGCAAGAACGGCATGAGCATGAAGGACGTGAAGCTGGTCTCGCTCGAGCCGCAGCCCGCCGCGCAGGCCTTCGTCTCGGGCCAGAACGACGCCGCCATGACCTACGAGCCGTATCTGTCGACCGTGCGCGCCAACCCGGCCGCCGGCAAGATCCTCGCGACCACGCTGGACTACCCGATGGTGATGGACACCGTCGGCTGCGCACCGAAGTGGCTCAAGGCCAACCCGAAGGCAGCGAAGGCGCTGGCCGACTCGTACTTCGAGGCGGTGGACATGATCAAGGCCGACCCCGCCAGGTCCCACGAGATCATGGGTGCGGCCGTGAAGCAGTCGGGCGAGCAGTTCGCCAAGTCGGCGGCCTACCTGCGCTGGTCCGACAAGGCCGCCAACCAGCAGTTCTTCGCGAACGACCTCGTGCCCTTCATGAAGGACGCGCAGGCGATCCTGCTCGAGGCCGGCGTGATCCGCAAGGCGCCTGCCGACCTCAACGCCACCTTCGACACCAGCTTCATCAAGTGACGAGCGGCACCATCATGAGCGCGACGCCAGCCATGAACTCATCCGAGCCGGTGATCGCCGCCGGGCCCGCCGCTGTTGCCGCGGCGCCCCGCCGGCGCCGCGCCTTCGTTCCGCTGGAGCCCGTCAGTGCGCAGGCGCGCTGGATGCTCGGCCTGGGCTTCTTCGTGGTCTTCGTGGTCGTGTGGGGCTTCTTCACGCTCGGCGGCTTCGTGTCGCCGACCTTCCTCGCCAGCCCGGTCACGATGGTCAAGGAAGGCATCAGCCTCTTCACCGAGTTCAACTTCCTGCACGACATCGGGATGACGGTGTGGCGCGTCTTCGGCGGCTTCCTGCTCGCCGCGGTCGTCGCCGTGCCGCTGGGCATCGCGATGGGCACCTGGAAGAGCGTCGAGGCCTTCTTCGAGCCCTTCGTCTCCTTCTGCCGCTACCTGCCGGCCTCGGCCTTCATCCCGCTGCTCATCCTCTGGGCCGGCATCGGCGAGACGCAGAAGCTGCTCGTGATCTTCATCGGCTCGGTGTTCCAGATCACGCTGATGGTCGCCGTGACCGTCGGCAGTGCGCGCCGCGACCTGGTCGAGGCGGCCTGCACGCTGGGCGCCGGGAGCCGCGGCATCGTCCTGCGCGTGCTGATCCCGGGCGCCGCGCCGGGCATCGCCGAGACGCTGCGGCTGGTGCTCGGCTGGGCCTGGACCTACGTGATCGTCGCGGAGCTGATCGGTTCGTCCTCGGGCATCGGCCACATGATCACCGACAGCCAGGCGCTGCTGAACACCGGGCAGATCATCTTCGGGATCATCGTCATCGGCGTGATCGGGCTCGTCTCCGACTTCGCCTTCAAGGCCGTCAACCGCCGCCTGTTCGCATGGAGCACGATCTGATGAACCAGCTTTCCATCCGCGGCGTCTCGCGCACCTTCACCGGCACGCGCGGGCAGAAGACGCAGGCGCTGCTGCCGATCGACTTCGAGGTGCGCGAGAACGACTTCGTCACCATCCTCGGCCCCTCGGGCTGCGGAAAATCCACGCTGCTGCGCATCGTCGCGGGCCTGGACTACCCGACCGAGGGCCGCGTGCTGCTCGACGGCCAGCCCATCGAGGGGCCGGGCGCGGACCGCGGCGTGGTGTTCCAGAGCTACACGCTCTTCCCGTGGCTCACCGTCGCGCAGAACATCCGCTTCGGCCTGCGCGAGCGCGGCATGGGCGAGGCCGAGCAGAAGGAGCGCAGCGACTTCTTCATCGCCAAGGTGGGCCTGCGCGGCTTCGAGAGCCACTTCCCCAAGCAGCTCTCGGGCGGCATGCAGCAGCGCACCGCGATCGCGCGCGCCCTCGCCAACGACCCCAAGATGCTGCTGCTCGACGAACCCTTCGGCGCCCTGGACAACCAGACCCGCGTGCTGATGCAGGAACTGCTGCTCGGCATCTGGGAGTCGGCGCGCAAGACGGTCCTGTTCGTCACGCACGACATCGACGAGGCCATCTTCATGGCCAACCGCGTCGCGGTGTTCAGCGCGCGTCCGGGCCGCATCAAGTCCGAGATCCCCGTGGACTTCCCGCATCCGCGCCACTACACGATCAAGACCTCGCCCGAGTTCATGGACATCAAGGCCCGCCTCACCGAGGAGATCCGCGCCGAATCCATGGCCGCCGCCGAGCACTGAGCCCCTCTTCGCATCCCAAAGAACCATGAGCGCCACCCCCCTTCGCAAGACCGCCGAGACCCGCACGACGGAGGCCCGCACGACGGGCCCCGCCGCGAACTCGGCCATGCCCGCGATGGCGCTCTACGAGCAGATCAAGGCCTTCATCACCCACAAGATCCGGGACGGCTCGTGGGCCGCCGGCCATCGCCTGCCGTCGGAAAGCGAGCTGGTCGCGCAGTTCGGCGTGGCGCGCATGACGGTCAACCGCGCGCTGCGCGATCTGGTGGAGCAGGGCCGCATCGTGCGCGTGGCCGGCGTCGGCAGCTTCGTGGCCGAGGACAAGCCGCAGTCCACGCTGCTGCAGATCGCCAACATCGCGAGCGAGATCCGCGCGCGCGGCCACGACTACCGCTGCGAGTTCCTCGTGGCCGAACGCATCGCGGCCTCGCCCGACGTCGCGGCATGGCTCGACCTGCGGCCGGGCGAATCGGCCTTCCACACCGTGTGCCTGCACCTCGAGAACGACGTGCCGGTGCAACTGGAAGACCGCTACGTCAACCCGCGCGTGGTGCCCGACTTCCTGGAGCAGGACTTCTCGACCATCCCGCCCAGCGAATACCTCGTGCGCAACGTGCCCTTCGACCAGATCGAGCATGTGGTCGACGCCGTGCTGCCGACGGCCGAGCAGGCCGAACGCCTCGACATGCCGCCGGCCGACCCCTGCCTGCTGCTCACGCGCCGCACCTGGACGCGCACCGTGCCGGTGACGATGGTGCGCTGCCTGCACCCCGCCTCGCGCTACCGGCTCGGCAGCCGGTTCCGCGCCGACGGCAAGCCCAGCATCGGCTGACGCCCGCGACGCCCGCCAGCCGTCTCTTGACGCCCCTACTTGTATAGACAGGATCTTCATGGCCAACGCTTCTTCCACCCACGCGCCCATCGTGCTGACGCCGGGCGACGTCGACCTCGCGACGCTGCGCCGCGTGCATGCCGGCGGTGTCCAGCTCGCGCTCGATCCCGCGGCGCGCGCCGGGCTCGCCGCTGCGCAGGCCACGGTGCGCCGGATCGTCGAGGCCGGCGCGGTGGTCTACGGCATCAACACCGGCTTCGGCAAGCTGGCGCAGACCATCATCCCGGCCGAGCGCCTCGCCGAGCTGCAGCGCAACCTCGTGCTGTCGCACAGCGCCGGCACCGGCGAGCCGCTCGACGCCGGCGTGGTGCGCCTGGTGCTCGCGACCAAGGCCGTGAGCCTGGCGCGCGGCCACTCGGGCGTGCGGCCCGAGATCGTCGACGCGCTGCTGGCGCTCGGCAATGCGGGCTTGCTGCCGCGCATCCCGTCGAAGGGCTCGGTCGGCGCCTCGGGCGACCTCGCGCCGCTGGCGCACCTGGCCTGCGTGCTGATCGGCGAAGGCGAGGTCACCACGCCGCAGGGCGAGGTGATCGGCGGCGCCGAAGCGCTCGGGCGCATCGGCCTCGCGCCCTTCGTGCTCGGCCCGAAGGAAGGGCTCGCGCTGCTCAACGGCACGCAGGTGTCGACCGCGCTCGCGCTCGCGGGCCTCTTCGGCGCCGAGGACGTGTTCGCCGCCGCTCTGATGGCCGGCGCCCTCTCGCTGGAGGCGATCCAGGGCTCGATCAAGCCCTTCGACGCCCGCATCCATGCCGCGCGCGGCCAGCCCGGCCAGATCGCCGTCGCCGCCGCCATGCGCGCGCTGCTCGAAGGCAGCCGGATCGTGGACTCGCACGCCGACTGCGGCCGCGTGCAGGACCCGTACTCCATCCGCTGCGTGCCGCAGGTGATGGGCGCCTGCCTCGACAACCTCGCGCATGCGGCGCGCGTGCTGCGCACCGAGGCCAATGCCGCGTCGGACAACCCGCTGGTGTTCGACAACGGCGACGTGATCTCGGGCGGCAACTTCCACGCCGAGCCGGTGGCCTTCGCGGCCGACATCATCGCGCTGGCGGTGAGCGAGATCGGCGCGATCTCCGAGCGCCGCATGGCGCTGCTGCTCGACAGCGGCCTGTCGGGCCTGCCGCCCTTCCTCGTGCGCGACGGCGGCGTCAACTCCGGCTTCATGATCGCGCAGGTCACGGCCGCGGCGCTCGCGTCGGAGAACAAGTCGCTCGCGCATCCGGCCAGCGTCGACAGCCTGCCCACTTCGGCCAACCAGGAAGACCACGTCTCGATGGCGACCTTCGCGGGCCGCCGCCTCGCAGACATGGTGCAGAACACCGCCGTGGTGGTCGGCATCGAGGCGATGGCCGCCGCGCAGGGCATCGAACTCAAGCGCGGCCCGAAGTCGTCTGCGCTGCTCGAGACCGAGTTCGCCGCCATCCGCGAGCGCGTCGCCTTCATCGACCAGGACCGCTTCCTCGCGCCCTCCATCGAGGCCATGCGCACCTGGGCGCGCCGCAGCGAATGGCCCGAAGCCGTGCGCTCGATGCTCCCCAGCCGCGCCTGATCCCACGCACCCGCTCCGTCACACGAAAGGACACCGCCATGAACGCTTCCGACAAGCTGCTCGCCGCCGCCAAGGCCGATCCCCGCTACGACCCGGACCGCGTGATCCGCGCGCCGCGCGGCAGCACGCTCAGCTGCAAGAGCTGGCTCACCGAGGCGCCGCTGCGCATGCTGCAGAACAACCTCGACCCCGAGGTGGCGGAGAACCCGCAGAGCCTGGTGGTCTACGGCGGCATCGGCCGCGCCGCACGCGACTGGGCCTGCTTCGACCAGATCCTCGCCACGCTCAGGGAACTGAACGACGACGAGACGCTGCTGATCCAGTCGGGCAAGCCGGTGGGCGTGTTCAGGACGCACGCCGATGCGCCGCGCGTGCTGATCGCCAACTCCAACCTGGTGCCGAAGTGGGCCAACTGGGAGCACTTCAACGAGCTCGACCGCAAGGGCCTCTTCATGTACGGCCAGATGACGGCAGGAAGCTGGATCTACATCGGCAGCCAGGGCATCGTGCAGGGCACCTTCGAGACCTTCGTCGAGGCCGGCCGCCAGCACTACGGCGGCGATCTCTCGGGCAGGTGGATCCTCACCGCCGGCCTCGGCGGCATGGGCGGCGCGCAGCCGCTGGCCGCGACGCTCGCCGGCGCGGTGTCGCTCAACATCGAGTGCCAGCAGTCGAGCATCGACTTCCGCCTGCGCACGCGCTACGTCGACAAGCAGGCCAGGGACATCGACGACGCGATCGAGCTCATCCAGCACCACACCGCGAAGAAGGAGGCCGTCTCCATCGCGCTGCTCGGCAACGCGGCCGAGGTCCTGCCCGAGCTGGTCAGGCGCGCCAAGGCCGGCGGCATCAGGCCCGACCTCGTGACGGACCAGACCTCGGCGCACGACCTCATCAACGGCTACCTGCCGATGGGCTGGACCGTGGCGCAATGGAAGGCCGCCCAGCAGGACGCGGGCGAACACGCGCGCCTGACGCAGGCCGCCGCCAGGTCGTGCGCGGTGCACGTGCAGGCCATGCTCGACTTCCAGGCCATGGGCATCCCGACGGTGGACTACGGCAACAACATCCGCCAGGTCGCGTTCGACGAGGGCGTGAAGAACGCCTTCGACTTCCCGGGCTTCGTGCCGGCCTACATCCGGCCGCTGTTCTGCGAAGGCAAGGGGCCGTTCCGCTGGGTCGCGCTCTCGGGCGATCCGGAAGACATCTACAAGACCGACGCCAAGATCAAGGAGCTGTTCCCCGAGAACAGGCACACGCACCGCTGGCTGGACATGGCGCGCGAGCGCATCGCCTTCCAGGGCCTGCCGGCGCGCATCTGCTGGCTGGGCCTGGGCGAGCGCCACAAGGCGGGCCTGGCGTTCAACGAGATGGTGAAGAGCGGCGAACTCAAGGGCCCGATCGTCATCGGCCGCGACCACCTCGACACCGGCTCGGTGGCGAGCCCCAACCGCGAGACCGAGGCGATGAAGGACGGCACCGATGCAGTGAGCGACTGGCCGCTGCTCAACGCACTGCTCAACACCGCGGGCGGCGCCACCTGGGTCAGCCTGCACCACGGCGGCGGCGTCGGCATGGGCTATTCGCAGCACGCCGGCGTGGTGATCGTCTGCGACGGCACCGACGCGGCGGCCAGGCGCATCGAGCGCGTGCTGTTCAACGACCCGGCGACCGGCGTGATGCGCCATGCCGATGCCGGCTACGACATCGCGGTCGCGACGGCGAAGAAGCAGGGCCTGAACCTGCCGATGGTCAAGTAGGCGATCCGGGCACACACCATGCGCATGGCCCCGCTTCCTTCGGCCGACGGCGTCTGGGACCGCCTGCGGCTGGCCCCGGGCGCGCTTGCGGATGGCGATGACATCGAAGGCGAGGCCGCCCTCGTCGTCGCCGAAGGCGCGATCCGCTGGATCGGCGAAAGCGCCCGCCTGCCCGCCGCCTTCGCCGGCCTGCCGCGCTTCGACGGCGGCGGCGCGCTCGCCACGCCGGGCCTGGTCGACTGCCACACGCACCTGGTCTACGGCGGCCAGCGCGCCAACGAGTTCGCGATGCGCCTCGCGGGCGCCACCTACGAGGAGGTCGCGCAGGCCGGCGGCGGCATCGTCTCGTCGGTGCGCGCCACGCGCGACGCCGACGAGGACACGCTCTACGCGCAGTCTGCCGCGCGCCTCGAACAGCTTCTGGCCGACGGCGTCTGCGCCATCGAGATCAAGTCCGGCTACGGCCTCGCGCTCGAACACGAGCGCAAGCAGTTGCGCGTCGCGCGCCGGCTCGGCAGGGACTACGGCGTCACGGTGCGCACCACCTTCCTCGGCGCGCACGCGCTGCCGTCCGAATACGCGGGCCGCAGCGGCGACTACATCGACCGCGTGTGCCGCGAGATGATGCCGGCGCTCGCTGCCGAAGGCCTCGTCGATGCGGTGGACGTGTTCTGCGAGCGCATCGCCTTCTCGCTGGAGGAGACGGAGCGCGTGTTCAAGACCGCGCGGGCGCTGGGCCTGCCGGTCAAGCTGCACGCGGAACAGCTCTCCGACATGGGCGGCGCCGCGCTCGCGGCACGCTACGGCGCGCTGTCGTGCGACCACATCGAGCATCTCTCGACCGAGGGCATCGCCGCGATGCGCGAGGCCGGCACGGTCGCCGTGCTGCTGCCCGGCGCCTACTACACGCTGCGCGACACGCACCTGCCGCCCATCGAGGCGCTGCGCGCCGCCGGCGTGCCGATGGCGGTCTCTACCGACCACAACCCCGGCACCTCGCCCGCGCTGAGCCTGCTGCTGATGGCCAACATGGCCTGCACGCTGTTCCGGCTGACCGTGCCGGAAGCGCTGGCCGGCATCACGCGCCACGCGGCGCGCGCGCTGGGCCTGCAGGACACGCATGGCGCGCTCGGCGTCGGCCGGCCCGCCGACTTCGTGCTCTGGCCCGTGCGCGACGCGGCCGAGCTGGCCTACTGGTTCGGCCAGCAGCCGCGGCGCACCATCGTCCGGCAGGGGCGCATCGCGTCCGGGCCGCTGCCGCGCTGACGCTATGACCGAGCACGCCCGCGTCTTCCGGGGCTGGACCATGGTGGCCGCGGCACACGTGCTGTTCGCGCTCGTCTTCGGAGCCATGTATTCGTTCGGTGCCTTCTTCGAGCACGTGCAGGCGGCCTTCGGCACCGGGCGCTTCGGCGCGTCCGCGGTGTTTTCGGCGACTGCCTTCCTGTACTACGCGTTCGGCCTCGTGTCCGGCGCACTGGCGGACCGCTTCTCCGTGCGGGCCGTGGCGGGCTGCGGCATCGTGCTGCTGGCGCTCGGGTTCACGCTCGGCAGCCTGGCCCCGAACCTGACGATGCTGATGCTGGTCTTCTGCGTGCTGGTCGGCACCGGCGTGGGGCTGGTCTACGTGCCGGCCGTCGCGGTGGTGCAGCGCTGGTTCGTCCGACACCGCAGCCGCGCCTCGGGGCTGGCCCTGGCGGGCACGGGCGTCGGCACCTTCGTCGGACCGATGATGGCCACCCTGCTGATTCCGTGGCTCTCGTGGCGCACCACGATGCAGTGGTTCGCGGTCGGCATCGCGGCGCTCGGCATCGCGGCGGCGGCCCGGCTGGTGCGCGCGCCGGAGGACGTCGGGCTGCGGCCCGACGGCGACCGGCCGGAAGGCGTTGCGCTGGCGCCCGACGCATCGGCTGCCGGCCTCACATGGCAGCAGGCCCTGGCGAGCCCGCACTTCTGGTGGTACTTCGCATCGATCCTGTTCGCGTCCGTGGGCCTGTTCGCCGCACTGGTACATATCCATCCGTACGCGCGGGCGCTGGGCGCCTCGGCGACGCAGGGCTCGCTGCTCATCGGGCTGATCGGCATAGGCAACGTCGGCGGCCGTCTCGTGCTCGGCGGATTGGGCGACCGCTTGGGACCGCAGCGGCTGCTGATGGCCTTGACCGTCGCGCTGGCACTCCTCGACTGCCTCTGGCTCCAGGCCGACGGCTTCCGGATGCTGGCGGTCTTCGCGCTGCTCTTCGGTGCGGCCAATGGCGGATGCATCGCGCTCTACCCCGCCGTGGCGGCCGGCTGGTTCGGCACCGCGCGCCTCGGCGCGATCCTGGGCGCGCTCTACGTCAGCGTGGGCATCGCGGCGCTGATCGGCGCGAGCGCGGCCGGGCTGATGTTCGACCTCTTCCGCAGTTACGCCGCACCCATCGCGGGCAGCGCCCTTCTCGCCGTGCTGTCGGCGGTCTGCCTCGCGATGGCGGGCAGTCGGGCATCGCAGCGCGTGGACGACCAGCAGGAGAACTATGTTGTCTGATCACGTTCTTCCGTCGCCATCGGCCGGCAGCCTGTTCGCCTCGGATGCCCTGCTGCCCGCCGGCTGGGCGCGCGACGTCCTGATCGAATGGGATGCGGCCGGCCGGCTCACGGCCGTGACGCCTGGCAGCCAACCTGCAAGCGGCACGCCGCATGCCGCGGGGCCGGTGCTGCCCGGCATGCCGAACCTGCATTCGCACGCCTTCCAGCGCGCCTTCGGCGGGCTCACCGAATTCCGCGGCGCGGCGCAGGACAGCTTCTGGAGCTGGCGCACGCTGATGTACCGCTTCGCCTCGAAGATCTCGCCCGGGCAGCTCGAAGCGATCGCAACCTGGCTCTATGTCGAGATGCTCGAAGCCGGCTACACCTCGGTCTGCGAGTTCCACTACCTGCACCACGACGCCGACGGCCGGCCGTACGCCGACGACGCCGAGCTGTCGCTGGCGCTGCTGCGCGCGGCCGGGCGCGCGGGCATCGGGCTGACGCTGCTGCCGGTGCTCTACCAGACCAGCGGCTTCGGCGGCGCCGCGCCGGGCGAAGGCCAGCGCCGCTTCATCCGGTCGACCGAATCGATGCTGCGCCTGCTGGAGCGCCTGCGCCCCGCCTGCGAGGCGCAGGGCGCGCGCCTGGGCCTCGCGCCGCATTCGCTGCGCGCGGTGCCGCCGGATGCGCTGCGCGACGCATTGGCGGGGCTCGATGCGATCGATCCGTCGGCGCCGATCCACATCCACATCGCCGAGCAGACGGCCGAGGTCGATGCCTGCCTCGCATGGAGCGGCCAGCGGCCCGTCGCATGGCTGCTCGACCACGCGCCGGTCGATGCACGCTGGTGCCTGGTCCATGCCACGCACATGGATGCCGACGAGTACCGGCGCGCGGCGGCCAGCGGCGCGGTGGCGGGCCTGTGCCCGACCACCGAGGCCAATCTCGGCGACGGCATCTTCGACTTCGATGCATGGCGCGCTGCGGACGGCCGCTGGGGATTGGGCTCCGACAGCCATGCCTGCGTGAATGCAGCCGAGGAACTGATGATGCTGGAGTACGGCCAGCGCCTGGCCACGCGCCGGCGCAACGTGGGCGCCGACGCCGCCCACCGCGAGGTCGCGACCGCGCTGACGCTCGCGGCGGTGCAGGGCGGCGCGCAGGCCGCGGGCCGCGCCGTCGGCGGGCTGGCGGCGGGCCGGCAGGCCGACTTCGTCGTCCTCGATGCGTTGCACGTCGCACTGCAGGGGCTTGCCGCGCCGGCAATGCTGTCGTCGCATGTGTTCGCCAGCCATCGCACCTCCGCGCTCGATGCGGTGGTCGCCGCGGGGCAGCCGCGCGTGGCGGCCGCCCGCCACCCCTTGCACCACGAGGCGTCCGCCGCCTTCGTCGCCGCGCGCAGCCGGCTTCTCGCCGAGGATTGATCCCATGCCCTTCACCACCACCGAACCGCCCTTCCGCTTCCGTCGCGGCACACGGCCCCTGCTGATCTCGATGCCGCACGTCGGCACCCATGTGCCGCCGCAGCTCGCAGCGCGGCTGACCGACGAGGCCCGGCAGGTACCCGACACCGACTGGCATCTCGAACGCCTCTACGACTTCGCGGACGAACTGGGTGCCTCGGTGCTGGTCGCGACCCACTCGCGCTACGTGATCGACCTCAACCGGCCGCCGGACGGCGCGAGCCTGTACCCGGGGCAGAGCGTCACCGGCCTGTGCCCGGTCGACACCTTCGACGACACGCCCCTCTATGCCGACGGCGCCGGCCCCGACGACGCCGAGATCGCCGCGCGCCGCGAAGCGGTCTGGCGGCCCTATCACCGGCAGCTCGCCGACGAGCTGGCGCGCCTGAAGGCGCAGCATGGCGTGGCGGCGCTGTGGGACGCGCATTCGATCCGCTCGGTGCTGCCGCGCTTCTTCGAAGGCAGGCTGCCCGACCTGAACCTCGGCACCGCGCAGGGCGCGAGCTGCGACCCCGCGCTCGCGCAGGCGCTGCTCGGCATCGCGAAGGAGGCGGACGGATTCACCAGCGTGCTCAACGGCCGCTTCACCGGCGGCCACATCACGCGCCACCACGGCCAGCCCGCGCAGGGCGTGCACGCGGTGCAGCTCGAGATGACGCAGTGCAGCTACATGCAGGAAGCGCTGCCCTTCGACTACCTGCCGGCGCTCGCGGCGCGCGTCCAGCCGCACCTGCGGCGCATGCTCGAGGCGGTGCTGCGGTTCGTCGAATCGCGCAAGGGCTGAGACGCGTGGAGGTCATCGACGCCATCGCCCGCGCGATCGGTCCCGACCGCGTGCAGACCAGCGACGCGATCCCGGCGCGCCACCGGACCGACTGGAGCGGCGCCGCGCCCGTGCAGCCGCTCGCGCTGGTGCGGCCGCGCTCGACGGAAGAGGTCTCGGCCGTTCTTCGCCTGTGCACCGCGCATCGCGTGCCGGTGGTGCCGCAGGGGGGCCTCACCGGCCTCGCGGGCGCGGCCGTGCCCGGCGCCGATGCGATCGCGCTGTCGCTCGACCGCATGAACGCCGTCGAATCGCTGGACGCGGCCGCGGCCACCATCACGGTGCAGGCGGGCGCCACGCTGGAGGCGGTGCAGCAGGCCGCCGCCGCGCACGGCCTGCAGTTCGGCGTCGACCTCGGCGCGCGCGGGTCCTGCCAGATCGGCGGCAACCTCGCGACCAATGCCGGCGGCAACGGCGTGCTGCAGTTCGGGATGATGCGCGAGCAGACGCTGGGCCTCGAAGTCGTGCTGGCCGACGGCAGCGTGCTGCCGATGCTTCGGCCCATGATCAAGAACAACACGGGCTACGACCTCAAGCAACTGTTCATCGGCGCCGAAGGCACGCTCGGCGTGATCACGCGCGCGGTGCTGCGCCTGCATCCGGCACCCCGGGCACGGGCGGCCGCATGGGTGGCGCTTCCCGATTTCGATGCGGCGCCGGCGCTGCTCGGGCGGCTCCAGGCGCGCTTTCCCGGCGCCGTCGCCGCCTTCGAGCTGATGTGGCGCGACTTCGTCGAGACCTCGCTGCGGTGGCAGAAGCTGCGCGAGCCTTTCGAGGCGGCGCACCCCTTCGCCGCGCTGGTCGAAGTCGTCGGCCGCGACGAGGCTGCGCTGCGCGACGCGCTCGAAGATGCCCTGGGCAACGCGATGGCGGACGGCGTCGCCGCCGATGCGGCCATCGCGCAATCGCAGTCCCAGGCGCAGGCGTTCTGGAAAATCCGCGAAGCGACGGCGGAGCTGCCGGTGCACATGCACCCGCCGATCAACCTCGACGTGAGCCTGCCGATGCGCGAGATCGGCCGCTTTGCGCAGGTCTGCCGCGCCGCCTTCGATGCGCGCTGGCCGGCGCACCATTCGCTGTTCTTCGGCCACGTGGGCGACAGCAACCTGCACATCACCACCGACGGGCAATCGATCGGCGGCGAGGCGGACGAACTCGAGCGCATCGTCTATGCGCAGGTGGCCGCGTTCGGCGGCAGCATCTCGGCCGAGCACGGCATCGGCCTGCACAAGAAGCCGTACCTCGGCGCGAGCCGCTCGCCCGCCGAACTGGCTGTCATGCGCGCCATCAGGCAGGCGCTCGATCCCCTTCGTCTTCTCAATCCCGGCAAGGTTTTCGACCTATGAACGCATCCGTCATCCGCGAACTCGTGCGACCCGAGGTGCCCGCGCTTGCGCCGTACAACGCGGGGCTCTCGTCCGAAGCGGTGCGGCAGCGCTACGGCGTCGAGCACATCTCGCGTCTCGCGAGCAACGAGAACCCCTACGGCGCCAGCCCTGCCGTGGCGAAGGCGCTGGCGGACCTGGCGCTGCGCGTGGGCACGTACCCGGATGCGAACTGCACCGCGCTGCGCGCGGCCATCGCCGGGCGCACCGGTGCGCACGCGGAGCAGATCGTGATCGGCAACGGCTCCGAATCGATCCTCCAGATGCTCTGCCAGGCCTTCCTCTCGCCCGGCGACCGCGTGCTGACGCAGCGCCCCGCCTTCGGCCTGCACGAGATCTATCCGCGCATGATGGGTGCGCAGGTCGAACTGCTCGCGCTCACGCCGTCGCTGGCGTTCGATCCCGATGCCTGGTGCGAGGCGCTGGCCCGCGGCCCGAAGATCGCGATGCTCGCCAATCCCTCGAACCCCGTCGGCTGCATGTTCGATGCGAAGGCCTTCGCGCGCCTGCTCGAAGCCACGCCGGCCGGCACGCTGCTGGTGATCGACGAGGCCTACTACGAGTACGCGCGCTTGGCGGGCGGCTTCCCCGACGCGCTGCAGATGCTGCGCGGGCAGCCGCGGCCGTGGATCGTGCTGCGCACCTTCTCGAAGGCGTGGGGGCTCGCGGCGCTGCGCGTCGGCTACGGCATCGCGTCGGATGCCTCGCTGGTGCAGTGGCTCGACCGCGTGCGCACGCCGTTCAACGTCAACGAGGCCGCGCAGGCTGCCGCGCTGGCCGCGTGGGACGACGTCCCCTTCATGGAGCGGGCGGTGGCCGAGACGGTCCGGCAGCGCGAATCGATGGCGCAGGCGCTGCATGCCCTGGCCGTGCCCGGCCTGCGCATCGCGCCGTCGGCGGCGAATTTCCTTTTCATCGACCTGGCGCGGCCCAACGGGCCGGTCAACGAGGCGCTGCTCGCGCGCGGCATCATCGTCAAGCCGTGGAAGGAGCCGGGCTTCGAGCACTTCATCCGCGCGTCGATCGGCACCGCGGAGGACAACGCGCGCCTCGTGGCCGCGCTGCGCGAGATCCTCGCCGGATAGGCGAGGCGGCGCGGCCGTATCCGCCACAAGCCGGCGATGGTCGGGCGAGGCGCGGGGGAACTGTGATGCGCCGGGACTTTTCTGTTAGGTTGTGAGCCTGCTCCGCCCTGCGCGGCGACCGCGATGACCCTCGAACGCTTCACCCTCCAGGACCTGCCGGCCACCCCGTGGAAGAACGGCGGCGGCACCACGCGCGAGATCGTGTGCTGGCCGCCGGGCTCGGGGCTGGAGGACTTCTGGTGGCGCGCCAGCGTGGCCACCATCGACGCGCCCGGGCCCTTCTCGGCCTTCGAAGGCGTGGACCGCACCATCCTGCTGCTGGAAGGCGCCGGCGTGCTGCTGGCGGGCGAAGGCTTCTCGCACTGGCTGGACACGCCGCACCAGCCCTTCGATTTCAGCGGCGACACGCCGGTGGAATGCAGCCTGATCGACGGCACCACCACGGACTTCAACCTGATGAGCCGGCGCGCGCACGGCCGGGCCGAGCTGCGCGTGCTGACGGACGAACCGCTGGACCTGCCGCCGGCGGAGCACGGCCTGCTGCTGACGCTGGACGGCCAGTACCGCATCGACGCCGGCTACCAGCTGCAGGGCCGCGGCCTGTGGTGGGCGCGCGAGCCGCATGCCTGGCGGCTGGTGCCGGCCAGCCGGGGCGCGCGGCTGCTGGTCGTGCAGTGGTGGCCGGTGGCGTCGGAGGAAGCGCCTGACGACTTCGACGTCTAGGGTCAGCGTGCGAGGCCCGGCGCCTCGTCCGCCGGCGCGATCACCAGCGCCATGCCCCGCAGGTCCACCCCTTCGCGCCGCGCGACGGCGACCAGGCGCTCCTTC
This sequence comes from Rubrivivax sp., assembly GCA_044506225.1. Taxonomy (GTDB): domain Bacteria; phylum Pseudomonadota; class Gammaproteobacteria; order Burkholderiales; family Burkholderiaceae_C; genus JAKFDI01. Next base: position 16,221 of record JBIQKU010000067.1, read on the forward strand.
AGCGGCGCGTCCGCCAGTTCGAGCAGGCGCCCGCTGGACGGGCAGCGCAGGCGCAGCGGGGGGCAGGCGGCGGGCCCCTCCGGCGTGAGCCGGTAGCGCGCCATGCCGTCCGCCGCGGTCTCGCCCAGCAGCAGGCCGCGCGCCTCCAGCTGGTAGACGGTCCGGTAGACGGTGCCCAGGCTGCCGGGAGCGCCTTGCCGCAGCGCGCGGCGGAAGACCTCCTCCGCGCACAGCGCCTCCTGCGGGGCGGCGGCGAACACCTGCAGGATGCCCAGGCGCGCGGCCGTCGGGCGCAGGCCGGCGCGGCGCAGGCGGTCCAGCAGCGGCGATGCGGGCTGCGGCGTCACGAAGCGGCCTCCTCTTCGTCCTGCAGGCGCCATCCCCCGCCCAGCGCCTTGTACAGGTCCACCGAGGCCTGCATGCGCCGGGCCTGGAGCTGGGCCGCCAGGTCCTGCGC
>JBIQKU010000297.1:0-2477 GCA_044506225.1 Rubrivivax sp.
GTGCACCGGCGGCGGCGCCTGGGACAACGCCAAGAAGTACATCGAGGACGGCCACCACGGCGGCAAGGGCTCCGAGGCGCACAAGGCCGCCGTCACCGGCGACACCGTGGGCGACCCCTACAAGGACACGGCCGGCCCCGCGGTGAACCCGCTGATCAAGATCATCAACATCGTGGCGCTGCTGATCGTGCCGCTGCTGCCCATGGGCAGCCCCACCGGTACGGCGGCGACCGACGCGGCGCCGAGCGCGGTGACCGCATCGGCGAACACCACACCGCCGGCGACCCTCACCTCCAGCTGAGCTCTCGTCACGTGTGCAAGGCCGGCAGTGATGCCGGCCTTTCTTATTCGGGCGCGATGTAGCGGCCAAGCCCTTCGGCGAGGTGTTCGAAGGTGGCGCGACAACGTGGGTTGTCGCGCAGGTCTTCATGCATGGCGAGCCAGGTGTCCAGCTCGATCTGGAAGAGCTCGGGCAACACGCGCACCAGGCGCGGCCCGCGCTGCGCCAGACCGCATTGGCAAGCGCCGATGCCGTAACCGGCGCGTATCGCCGCGAGCTGTGCAAGATCACTGTCGGTGCGCAATGCGAAGGCCTCGCGGCGCATGGGGCCAAGCTGCTGCCGCAGGCGCCGGGTCAGCGCGGTCTCGCGGTCGAAGCCGATGAGCGCATGGCCGGCGAGATCCTCCCAGCGGCGCGGCATGCCGTGTCGCGCGAGGTAGTCCGCCGTGGCATGCAGGCCCACACGGGTCGCGCCGACGCGTCGTGCCACCAGCGCCTGCTGGCCCGGCGGCAGCATGCGCACGGCGATGTCGGCGTCGCGGCGCAGCACGTCCTCCACACGATTGGTCGGCACCAGCTCGACCACCAGTTCGGGATGGCGCTGCCGCAAGGACACCAGCAGCGGCGGCAGCACCTCGACGCCGACCACCTCGCTGCAGGTGATGCGCACCACGCCACGCACGCCCTCGCCCTGGCTCGCCGCCGCGCGCAGCAACGCGCCGGCGGTGGCGGCGAGCGTCTCGGCATAGGGTCGCAGCGCCGCCGCTGCCTCGGTGGGCGCCAGGCCGGCCTGGGAACGCACGAACAGGGTCAATCCGAGCGCCTCTTCCAGCGCGTCGACATGGCGGCCGACGGTCGGCTGGGCGATGCCGAGCGCCCGCGCCGCGCGGGACAGCGAACCTTCATCGGCAACCGCCAGAAAGCTGCGGTAGAGCTCCCAGCCGGGCTCCTGCTTGGTCATACGAAACTGTATAGCGACCAGCAAGCTTTGGGTATTCCGTTATGTACTGGTCCGCCTCAGACTGCGCCATCACCCAAACAGGAGCGCAAGATGAACATTCCCAAGACAGCCCTCGTGCTCGGCGCCACCGGCGGCATCGGCGGCGAAGTGGCGCGACAGCTTCAGCAGGCCGGCTGGCAGGTGCGGGCCCTCCACCGCAGCGCCACGCGCGTCGCCCAGGGCGGCGATGGCCTGCTCTGGTGCAAGGGCGACGCCATGGTCGGCGCCGATGTGCTGCGCGCGGCGCAGGGCGCATCGGTCATCGTGCACGCCGTCAACCCGCCGGGTTATCAGCGCTGGGGCGAACTGGTGCTGCCCATGCTGGACAACACCATCGCCGCCGCCTCAGCCACGGGCGCGCGCATCGTCCTGCCCGGCACGGTCTACAACTACGGCCCCGACGCTTTCGCCAATGTCACCGAAGACGCGCCCCAGCACCCGATCTCGCGCAAGGGCGCGCTTCGCGTGGCCATGGAGCGCCGCCTGGAAGCAGCCGCCGGACGCGGCGTGCGCAGCCTCATCCTGCGCTCGGGCGACTACTTCGGCCCGAGGGCCGGCGGCAACTGGTTCTCGCAGGTGCTGGTGGCACCCGGCCGGCCGTTGAGGCGTTTGACCCACCCCGGGCGCGCCGGCGTCGGCCACGCCTGGGCTTACCTGCCCGACGTGGCCCGCACCATGACCCTGTTGATGGCCCGTGAGGCGTCGCTCGACGCCTTTGCCCGGTTCCACATGCGCGGGCATTGGGACGAAGACGGCACGCAGTTCGTCGACGTCGTCCGCCGGCTGGCATGCGAGGCGGCCCCGGGGGCTCGCGCCCCGGCCGTGCGCCACTTTCCCTGGTGGGCGGTGCAGCTCGCCTCGCCGCTCGTTCCGCTCATGCGGGAAATGAAGGAGATGCGATATCTGTGGCAGAACCCGATCCGGCTGGACAACAGCCGACTCGTGGCGCTTCTGGGCGGTGAGCCGCATACGCCGCTGGAAGAGGCACTGCACAGCACGCTGGTCGGCCTGGGCTGCCTCGACCACGGTGCCGCCGCCCGGGCAACCGCCGTCCGCCCCGCCGCGTGAACCGCATCACGGATCGCGCCGCTGCGCCAGCCCGAACACAAGACATTGCTGCGCAATTGTGTATAATCCACCGATTCCAGAGCGCGCAACCGGCCGCATGATTGGGCGGACCCCCCGGGAACCCGTAAC
>JBIQKU010000068.1:0-16327 GCA_044506225.1 Rubrivivax sp.
GTACTTCCTGTCCAGCCAGAGCGCGATCCTGTGGATGAGCGTGCTGTTCTTCATGAGCACGGTGCTGTACTGGATCGGGTTCTTCGCCCGCGGCGAGGACAACACCGCCTTGCGGCTGGGCTCGCGCCTGGCCTGGGCGGCGGTGTTCATGGCGCTGGTGGGCAGCCTGGTGCGCTGGTTCGAGAGCCACCAGATCGCACCCGACATCGGCCACATCCCGGTGAGCAATCTGTACGAGGTGTTCGTGCTGTTCTGTTGGATGACGGCGCTGTTCTACCTCTACTACGAGCAGCACTACCGCACGCGCGCGCTCGGCGGCTTCGTCATGCTCATCGTCAGCGGCGCGGTCGGCTTTCTGCTGTGGTACACGGTGTCGCGCGGTGCGGCCGAGATCCAGCCGCTGGTGCCGGCGCTGCAGAGCTGGTGGATGAAGCTGCACGTGCCGGCCAACTTCATCGGCTACGGCACCTTCGCGCTGTCGGCCATGGTGGCCTTCGCCTACCTCGTCAAGCAGCAGGCGGGCGAGGCGAGCTGGCTCAAGCTCGCGCCGCTGTTCGTCTTCGGCCTGGTGCTGTGCTTCGAGCCGGTGCTGTTCCGCGTCAACCCCATCGAGGCGCTGTCCAGCTACTGGGCGGTGTACGCGGGCGCCGCGGTGCTGATCGTGGGCGGCATCCTGGCCGCGCGCCGTCGCATTGCCGAGCGCCTGCCCTCGCTCGAGCTGCTCGATGACGTGATGTACAAGGCCATCGCGGTGGGCTTTGCCTTCTTCACCGTGGCCACCATCCTCGGCGCCTTCTGGGCCGCCGAAGCCTGGGGCGGCTACTGGAGCTGGGATCCGAAGGAGACCTGGGCGCTCATCGTGTGGCTGAACTACGCCGCCTGGCTGCACATGCGGCTGATGAAGGGCCTGCGCGGCACGGTGGCCGCCTGGTGGGCGCTGGCGGGGCTCGCGGTCACGACCTTCGCCTTCCTCGGCGTGAACATGTTCCTGTCGGGGCTGCACTCCTACGGGGAACTCTAGGCGCCCTCCTCGTCGAGCAGCGCCCGCGCGCTCGGCTCGTCGATCACCAGTTCGTTGACGAAGCCGCCATGCAGCGCGGCGCGCGTGCCGGCCACCTTGCGCCGGCCGGCGACCACGCACACCGCATGGCGTGCCTCGCGGAAGCGGTCCAGGTCGGGGCCGCTGCTGCGCGCGTTCAGCGGCACGTCGCGCCAGCTGCCGTCGCCGCGGAAGAAGACGGTGGCGATGTCGCCCACCACGCCCTCGCGCTGCAGGCCCTGCACGTCCTGGCGGCTGAGGTAGCCGCCGGTGTGCACGTGGCTGCCGGTGGCCTTCACGCCGATGCTGAACAGGATGATGGAGGCGCGCTCCTGCAGGGTGCGGATGGCCTTGATGCTGCGCTCGCGCCACAGCGCCGAGCGCGTGTCGGCGTAGTCGAAGAAGGCCGGCACCGGGAAGGTGTGGGCGCGCGCGCCGTAGTTCTGCGCGAAGCGCGAGACCAGCGATTCGCCGAAGGTGTTGACGATGTCCAGGCCCGTGCCCGAACCGTTGAGCTGCACCACGTCGACGTCGCGCACCTGCCGCGGCACCAGGCACTGCGCGATGGCCGCCACCGTCGTGCCCCAGGCGAGGCCCAGCACCGACGAGGGCAGCACCAGCGTGCTGACGTAGGCGGCCGCGTGCGCGGCGACCCGCTGCAGCCGGTCGACCTCGTTCGCCGTGTCGGCCACCGGCACGACCTGGATGACGCCCAGGCCGTAGCGCTCGCGGATGGCCTGCTCCAGCGTGCGCGACTGCTCGCTCGGGTCGTTGATGCGGATCTCGACGAGCCCGTTCTCCTTGGCGTGCGTGAGCAGCCGCGACACCGTGGCCCGCGACGTGCCCATCTCCTCGGCGATGGCGGCGGTGGTCATGTCCTGGAAGTAGTACAGGCGCGCCACGCGCACGGCGAGGCGGGCCGTGTCCTGGCGACTTCCGTTTCCGCTCGGCTTGGTCATGGGGCGCTTGAACAAATGCTCATGTGTGATGAACAGATGTAACGCTACAGGAGCGGCGCCCCGCCTGCAAGCGGTATCGACCCGGCACGCCCGCGTGAGCGATGCCACGCCGCGCGCGGGGCGCGCCGCCGCGGGGCCGGATCCGCCGCCGTATAGTGGTGCGCCCCGTCACGCGAGCACCCGCCATGCCCTATGTCCGCCGCACGGCCGATGGCCGCATCGCCAGCCTGCACCGCGAGCGCGAGGACGGCGCCGCCGAGTTCCTGCCCGAGGCGCATCCCGACGTGCTGGCCTTCGTCGGCGCCGCCGCGCCGGAAGGCGGCGAGGAGCAGTTCAGCCGCCTCGACGCCGATTTCGTGCGCGTGATCGAGGACGTGATCGACACGCTGATCGTCAAGAACGTGCTCAACATCACCGACCTGCCGGCCGAGGCCCAGGCCAAGCTGTTCGCCCGCAAGAGCTTTCGCGAGCGGGTGTCCAAGAGCTCGCTGCGGCTGTTCGAGCCGACCGATTTCGGTGATGTGATCTGAGCCCGGCGGCGCGTCTTGCGCCCTGTTCACGCCGCGCCCGTCGAAGCGCGAGCGGCCAGCTCAGTCGGCGAGCTCCGCCATCGATTCGCCCAGCCGCACCGCCAGCTCCGGCGCCCACGACGGGTTGAAGCGCAGCGCCGGCGCCTTGGGGAAGAGCATCACCACCGTGGAGCCGAGCAGGAAGCGGCCCATTTCCTCGCCTTGCTTCAGTCGCACCGGTGCGTCGTCGTAGCGCCACTCGCGCAGCTTGCCCGGTCGCGGCGGGTTGACCACGCCGTGCCAGACGGTGGCCATGCTGCCGACGATGGTCGCGCCCACCAGCACCAGCACGAACGGGCCCAGCGGCCCCTCGAACACGCACACCACCCGCTCGTTGCGGGCGAACAAGCCCGGCACGCCGCGGGCCGTGAGCGGGTTCACCGAGAACAGCGCGCCCGGCACATGGATCATGTGCAGCAGCCGGCCGTCGCACGGCATGTGGATGCGGTGGTAGTCGCGCGGGGCGAGGTAGAGCGTCGCGAAATGGCCATCGGCGAACTGCGCCGCCAGCGCCGCATCACCGCCCACGAGCGCCGTGGTGCTGTAGTGATGGCCCTTGGCCTGGAAGATCTGGTCGCCCGTGATGGCGCCGAAGCGGCTGATCGCGCCGTCCACCGGGCACACCAGCGGCGCTGCGGCGATCGGGCGCGCGCCCGGACGCAGCGGGCGGGTGAAGAAGTCGTTGAAGCTCGCGTAGCTGTCGATGGCCGGGTCCAGCGCCTCGCTCATGTCCACGCGGTAGGTGCGCACGAAGCGGCGGATGATGGCGGTGGTCACACCGCCCCATTGGCGCGACGCCACCCAGCCGGCGAAGGCAGTCAGCGCCTGCTTCGGCAGCACATATTGGTGAAGAACGGCGAGGCGGTCGGACACGGTCATCGGTGTGCAGCAAGCGGGGCGCTGCAGTGTAGTGCCGCCCCTTCGACTGGCTGCGACGGCCGTGCTGGGCAAGAATGAACCCGGCCCGCCGGCACCGACCTAAGCATTTCGGCCGTGCGCATGCCACGCCGCCCTTTCAACCCCAGCCCGGAGCCCGACCATGCACTACCTCGAAGACCGCGGCCACGACCACCCGCTGCCCTCGGAGATCACGCCGCGCGCGGTGTTCGACGAACGGCGGCGCCTGCTGAAGCTGATGGCCGCCGGCAGCGCCGGCGCCGCCATGGCCGCCTGGGCGGCGCGCGATGCGCTGGCCACCGCCACGCGGCCGGGCAAGCTCGCGGCCCTGCCGGGGGCACGCAGCAGCGTCGCGGGCGCGGTGGTGACCGACAAGCTGACGGACTACGGCGACGTCACCACCTACAACAACTTCTACGAGTTCGGCTACGACAAGTCGGACCCGGCCGAGCATGCGCACCGCCTGAAGACGCGGCCCTGGACGGTGGCGGTGGAAGGCGAGGTGAAGCAGCCCAAGGTCTACGACATCGAGGACCTGCTCAGACTCGCGCCCATGGAAGAACGCATCTACCGCCTGCGCTGCGTGGAAGGCTGGTCGATGGTCATTCCGTGGGTGGGCTATTCGCTGGCCGAGCTCATCAAGCGCGCCGAGCCGACCGGCAATGCGAAATACGTGGAGTTCGTGACGCTTGCCGACCGCGAGACCATGCCCGGCGTGCGTTCCGGCGGGCTGGACTGGCCGTATGTGGAAGGCCTGCGCATGGACGAGGCCCTGCATCCGCTCACGCTGCTGGGCTTCGGCATGTACGGCGAGGTCCTGCCCAAGCAGAACGGCGCGCCGCTGCGTGTGGTCGTGCCGTGGAAGTACGGCTTCAAGAGCGCGAAGTCGCTGGTGAAGATCCGCTTCGTCGAGAAGCAGCCCACCAGCACCTGGATGAAGGCACAGATCCAGGAATACGGCTTCTATTCCAACGTGAACCCGAACGTCGACCATCCGCGCTGGAGCCAGGCGACCGAACGCCGCATCGGCGAGGACGGGCTGTTCCAGAAGAAGCGCCCGACGCTGATGTTCAACGGCTACGAGGCGCAGGTCGGCCAGCTGTACGCGGGCATGGACCTGAAGAAGTTCTACTGAGGCCGACCTGCGATGCCGGCGTCTCGGCGGCCCTTGCACACCGTTCGCACTGAACCTGTCGAAGCGCCCGTGCCGCCATCCGCGGGGCTTCGACAGGCTCAGCCGGGGCCTCCGACGAGCTCAGGCCGAACGGGTGGTGGTGCGGGTGCAGGTCCGGGGGCGAACGCCGTCGCCGGCTCGCGCCGGCAAACGCGCCGGCCGCTGCTGCTGCACCCCGCCGCCAAGCCCGTCGTCTTCCTGCTGTGCCTGTTGCCGCTGGCCGGGCTGGTCTACGGCGCTGTGGCCGGTCGGCTGGGCGCCAACCCGGCGGAAACGCTGATCCGAGACACCGGCGACTGGACGTTGCGCTTTCTGTGCATGACGCTGGCGGTCACGCCGCTGCGGGTGTGGACCAAGCAGCCGGCGCTCGCACGCTTTCGCCGCATGCTGGGGTTGTTCACCTTCTTCTACGGCGTGATGCATTTCCTCGCCTATGCCTGGCTGGACATGGGCTTCGAGCTAGACGCCATCGTGCGCGACATCCCCAAGCGGCCGTTCGCGCTGGTCGGCTTCGCTGCCCTGGTGCTCATGGCGCCGCTGGCCGCCACCTCCTTCAACCGGGCGATCAAGGTGCTGGGCGCCGCGCGCTGGCAGGCGCTGCACCGGCTGGTCTATGTGATCGCCGGCTTGGCGCTGCTGCACTTCTTCTGGATGCGCGCCGCCAAAAGCAACTTTGCCGAGGTGGCGCTGTACGCGGCCATCGTGGCGCTGCTGCTGGGATGGCGTTTGTTGCGGCGGCTGCGGGCGCCGGCAAGCCGCTCGGCCTGACGGTCTTCTTTACAACTCGACACGCCGTCGGCCGGCGGCCGATTGCAAGTCCTTGATCCCCCTAGATCTAGGTCTGCCGGCACGCTTTCTGCATCGGCGGCCTCCAACATCGTTGGGAGAGGAAATGACCTTCAACAAACTCGTCACCGCGGCCGCCCTGCTGGCCGCTTCGGCCGTCGTGTCCGCCGCCCCGCTGCTGGCCACCGACAACTTCGACAGCTACGCCGCCGGCAGCATCGCCGGCGCCAATGGCGGCAGCGGCTGGGCCGGTGCCTGGGCCCGTGCAGGCAGCGCCGGCACGGCCAACGTGGTCGCCCAGGGGAGCGGCAATGCGCTCGCGTTTTCCGGCAACGACAACGGCGCCTCGGCTTATCGCCAGCTGGCGTCCACCGTCTCGGGCACCGTGCTGGTCGACTTCACCGTGCGCACCTCGGCGGCGCTGGAGCGCAATGACTTCCTCGGCCTGTGGTTCGGCAACAGCGCCTCGGGCACGCACACCGGCGAGCCCAACCTCGGGCTCAAGGGCAATTGCGACCAGGCGAACAACTGCACCGCCGACGTCTTCGGCCGCCTGAACAGCAACACCATCGGCTATGCCCCCGGCAGCGACCTGCTGGCCGACACCGACTACCGCATCGTCGGCCTGCTGTCCAAGTCGGGCGGCAATGTCTACGACAGCCTGCAGCTGTGGTTCAACCCGACGGGCGCCAACCTCTGGGACCTGGGCGCGCCGAGCTTTGCGCTCAGCCCCAATCTCGGCAGCGGCCTGTCGTCCTTCGACACCATCGGCTTCCGCACGGCCAACATCGGCGGCGGGCCGACGATCACGGTGGACAACCTGAGCATCCAGCAGATCCCCGAGCCGGCCTCCCTGGCGCTGGCGGGCATCGCGCTGCTGGGCCTGGTGGCCACCTCTCGCCGCCGCCGCTGACCCGGCCGGCGCAGCACGACAAAGAACGCGGCGACATCGCCGCGTTTTTTTTTGCGTGCGCTACGCCCGCGCCAGCACCGGCGCGACCGCCACGCCGGTGTGCGTGGCCGCAGCCACCACCTGCTCCGGCGTGCCGGCCGCCACCACGCGGCCACCGGCGGCACCGCCTTCGGGGCCCAGGTCGATGACCCAGTCGGCCTCGGCGATGACGTCGAGGTCGTGCTCGATCACCAGCACGCTGTGGCCGCCGTCGACCAGCCGGTGCAGCACGCGGATGAGCTTTTCCACGTCGGCCATGTGCAGGCCGACCGTCGGTTCGTCCAGCACATACAGCGTGTGCGGCGCCTTGTTGCCGCGGCGCGTCACGTCGTCGCGCACCTTGGTGAGCTCGGTCACGAGCTTGATGCGCTGCGCCTCGCCGCCGGACAGCGTGGGCGAGGGCTGGCCGAGCGTGAGGTAGCCGAGGCCCACGTCCTTCAGCAGCTGCAGCGGGTAGGCGATCTTGGGCATGGAGGCGAAGAACTCGACCGCCTCGTCCACCTCCATCTGCAGCACGTCGCCGATGCTCTTGCCGCGCCAGCTCACCGCCAGCGTCTCGGCGTTGAAGCGCTGGCCGTGGCACACGTCGCACAGCACCTTCACGTCGGGCAGGAAGCTCATCTCGATGGTGCGCATGCCCTGCCCTTCGCAGGCCGGGCAGCGGCCCTCGCCAGTGTTGAAGCTGAAGCGGTTGGGCGCGTAGCCGCGCGCGCGCGCCTCCAGCGTGTCGGCGAAGAGCTTGCGCACCATGTCCCAGAAGCCGATGTAGGTGGCCGGGCAGGAGCGCGGGGTCTTGCCGATGGGCGTCTGGTCGACTTCCAGCACGCGGTCGATGCGCTGCCAGCCGTCGATGCCCTCGCAGCCCTGCCAGTTCGGCTTGCCGCCGCGCGTGTTGATGAACTGCAGGTTGGCCAGCAGCACGTCGCGCGCGAGCGTGCTCTTGCCGGAGCCCGACACGCCGGTGATGGCGACCAGGCGCTGCAGCGGGAGGGCGATGCTGACTTGCTGGAGGTTGTGCAGCGAAGCCTCTTGCAAGGTGAGCCAGGCCGGCTCCCTCTCCCCATTGGGGAGAGGGTTGGGGTGAGGGGCTGCGGCCTTGGAGGTGGCTGCGGTGGTTGTCGGTGAGAGGCCGTCGCCCTCACCCCCGCCCTCTCCCAGAGGGAGAGGGGGTAGCTCCCCTCTTGCCTCGACGGGGCGGCGCGGCTGCAGCGGATGTTTCAGCGGCGTGGCGAGAAAGCGCCCCGTCACCGAATCCGCATGCGAGGACAGCTCGCTCACCGTGCCTTCGGCCACCAGCGTGCCGCCGCGTTTGCCGGCGCCGGGGCCGATGTCGATGATGTGGTCGGCGCGGCGGATGGTGTCTTCGTCGTGTTCCACCACCACCAGCGTGTTGCCCTTGTTGCCGAGCTTGTGCAGCGCGTCCAGAAGGATGCGGTTGTCGCGCGGGTGCAGGCCGATGGTGGGCTCGTCCAGCACGTAGCACACGCCCTGCAGGTTGCTGCCGAGCTGGGCGGCGAGGCGGATGCGCTGGGCCTCGCCGCCGCTCAGCGTCGGGGCGGCGCGGTCCAGCGTGAGGTAGCCCAGGCCCACCTCTTCCAGGAACTCCAGCCGGTGGCGGATCTCGGTGATGACATCGCGCGCGATGTCGGCATCGCGCCCGGAGAGCGTGAGCGACTCCACCCATTTGCGGCAGTCGGTCACCGACCACTGCGCGATCCAGGCGATCGAATGGCTGTCGAAGGTGACCTGGCGCGAGGCCGGGTTCAGCCGCGTGCCGCCGCAGTCGGGGCACGGTTCGTCGACCACGCCCTCGACCTCGACTTCCTCCGACGGGAAGCTCTGCTCGCGGCCCTTGTTGTCGGCATCGCGCACCGAGTCGTCATAGGCCTTGCGCTGCTCGCGGGTGAGCGCGAGGCCGGTGCCCACGCAGGTGGTGCACCAGCCGTGCTTGCTGTTGTAGCTGAACATGCGCGGATCCAGCTCGGGGTAGCTGGTGCCGCAGGCCGGGCAGGCGCGCTTGGTGGAGAACACCTTGACCGCGCCGATGTGTGCCGTCGGGCCGTCGGTCAGCATCGCACCGTGCAGGCCGTCCAGCGGCGCGAGCAGGTGCATCACGCCCTTGCCGAGTTCCAGCGTCTTCGCGAGCAGGGCGCGCAGTTCGGCTTCGTCCTCGGCGTTGATCACGAGGTCGCCCACCGGCAGTTCCAGCGTGTGTTCCTTGAAGCGGTCCAGCCGCGGCCAGGGCTCGACCTTCACGAACTCGCCGTCCACCCGCAGGTGCGTGTGGCCGCGCGCCTTGGCCCATTTCGCGAGATCGGTGTACAGCCCCTTGCGGTTCACCACCAGCGGCGCGAGCAGGCCGACATGCTGGCCCTTGTGGTCGCGCAGCAATTGCGCCGCGATGCTCTCCGCGCTCTGCGGGCGCACCGGCGCGCCGTCGTTCACGCAATGCTGCACGCCGAGCTTGACGTACAGCAGCCGCAGGAAGTGCCACACCTCGGTGGCCGTGGCCACCGTGCTCTTGCGCCCGCCGCGGCTCAGGCGCTGCTCGATCGCGACGGTCGGCGGAATGCCGTAGACCGCATCCACCTCCGGCCGGCCCGCGGGCTGCACGATGCTGCGCGCATAGGCATTGAGCGATTCGAGATAGCGGCGCTGGCCTTCGTTGAACAGGATGTCGAAGGCGAGCGTGCTCTTGCCCGAACCCGACACGCCGGTGATGACGTTGAAGCGCCCGCGCGGGATGTCGACGTCCAGCGACTTGAGGTTGTGTTCGCGGGCGTTGACGATGCGGATGGCTTCGGCCCCCTCTCCCGCTTGCGGGAGAGGGCGGGGGGTGAGGGATCGGCGGCGTTGCAGCAGGGTCGTCTGCAGAGCTTCGCCGTCGCCCTCACTTGCAGTGCGCGTTCCGGCTTGCAAGCCGGAACCGCTCCGCGGGCTCGCCGCATGCGGCTCGAAAGCCCCGCTCCGCCCCCAACCCTCTCCCGGAGGGAGAGGGAGTTTTTCCTCTGCGACCGGCAGGGCTTCGCCGAGGGCATGGTCGTATTCGGCGAGCGCGCGGCCGGTGTGTGAGGAAGGGTGCCGCTTCACTTCCTCCGGCGTGCCGGTACACACCACCAGCCCACCCGCCTCGCCGCCTTCGGGGCCGAGATCGATCAGCCAGTCGCTGGCACGAATCACGTCCAGGTTGTGTTCGATGACGACGATGGAATGCCCCGCCTCCAGCAGCTTGCGGAAGGCGCGCATCAGCTTGGCGATGTCGTCGAAATGCAGGCCGGTGGTCGGCTCGTCGAACATGAACAGCGTGCCGCGGCGTGCGATGCGCTGGCCGCTCGCGGTGGCGCCGGAGGCGGCCTCGGCGAGAAAGCCGGCGAGCTTCAAGCGCTGCGCCTCGCCGCCGGACAGCGTGGGCACGGGCTGGCCGAGCTTCACGTATTCCAGGCCGACGTCGACGATGGGCTGCAGCTTGCGCACCACCTCGCGGTCGTCGCGGAAGAGCTGCACGGCTTCGCTCACCGTGAGCTCCAGCACGTCGGCCACGCTCAGGTCGCGCAGCTCGCCGCCCGGCAGGCGGCGGTCGATCCTCACGTCCAGCAGCTCGGCGCGGAAGCGCCGGCCGTCGCAGTCGGGGCAGCGCAGGTACACGTCGGAGAGGAACTGCATCTCCACGTGCTCGAAGCCCGAGCCGCCGCAGGTGGGGCAGCGGCCGTCGCCGGCGTTGAAGCTGAACATGCCCGGGCCGTAGCCGCGCTGTACCGCCAGCGGCGACTGCGCGAAGAGCTTGCGGATCTCGTCGAAGGCGCCCACGTAGCTGGCCGGGTTCGAGCGCGCCGTCTTGCCGATGGGCGACTGGTCGACGAACACCGCGTCGGCGAGCCAGTCGGCGCCGAGCAGCCGCTCGTGCGCGCCGGGCGTTTCCGTCGGCCGGCCGAAGTGGCGGGCGAGCGCGGGGAACAGCACGTCCTGCATCAGCGTGCTCTTGCCCGAGCCCGACACGCCGGTCACGCACACCAGGTGCTGCAGCGGGAACTCGACCGTCACGCCCTTCAGGTTGTGCTCGCGCACGCCCTCGACGATGAGCCTGGGCGTGGCCGCGGTGACGAAGCGCTTGATCCCGCCCAGGCCCACGTGCTTGCGCGCGCCGAGGTAGGCGCCGGTCAGCGTGTCGGCGCTGCGGATGGCCTCGGGCGTGCCGTCGAACACCACCTGCCCGCCGCGCTCGCCGGGGCCGGGGCCCATGTCGATGAGCCGGTCGGCGGCCAGCATCACCGCCGGGTCGTGCTCGACGACGACCAGCGTGTTGCCGGCGTCGCGCAGCCGGTGCATGGCCTCGACGATGCGGTTCATGTCGCGCGGGTGCAGGCCGATGCTGGGCTCGTCGAGCACGAACATGGTGTTCACCAGCGAGGTGCCGAGCGCGGTGGTGAGGTTGATGCGCTGCACCTCGCCGCCGGAGAGCGTGCGGCTCTGGCGGTCGAGCGTGAGGTAGCCCAGGCCCACGTCGCACAGGTACTTCAGCCGCGTGCGGATCTCGTCCTGCAGCAGCTTGAGCGCATCGTCGAGCAGCGTGCTCGGCAGGGTGAGGCGGTCGCAGAAGCGGCGGATCCGCTCGATGGGCATCAGCATCAGGTCGTGCACGGTGAGGCCGGGCATGGCCTCGAGCTGCGCCCGCGACCACTGCACGCCCTGCGGCATGAAGCGCTGCGCCGGGTCGAGCACGGCGTCGGCGTCGTCCTTGCTGCCCAGGCGCCACAGCAGCGCCTCGGTCTTCAGCCGCGCGCCGGCGCACACCGGGCAGGGCGTGTAGCTGCGGTACTTGGACAAGAGCACGCGGATGTGCATCTTGTAGGCCTTGGATTCCAGGTACTCGAAGAAGCGCTTGACGCCGTACCACTGCTTGTTCCAGTTGCCCTTCCAGTTCGGCGAGCCGTTGATGACCCAGTCGCGCTGGGATTCGGTGAGCTGCGACCAGGGCGTGTCCCGCGGAATCCCCGCTTCGCCGCCGTACTTGAGCAGGTCGTCCTGGCATTCCTTCCAGGCGGGGGTCTGCATGGGCTTGATCGCGCCGGCACGCAGGGTCTTGCGGTGGTCGGGAATGACCAGGCCGTAGTCCACGCCGATCACACGCCCGAAACCGCGGCAGGTCTCGCAGGCGCCCATGGCGGAGTTGAAGCTGAACAGCGCGGGCTGCGGGTCGGCGTAGCGGATGTCGCTGTCGGGGCAGTGCAGACCGGTGGAGAAGCGCCAGAGGGTGGCCCCCTCCGTTCGCGCTGCGCTTGTCGAAGCGCCGGGGTGTTCCGGGTTTGCCGAAGCATGGGCCTGATCGTTGGCGGATGGGGGCTTCGATAGCTCAGCCTGGCCCTTCGATACCTCAGGGCGAACGGGGTCGGGGTGGATGTGAAGAGGGGCTTCGATAAGCTCAGCCCGAACGGGTTGTCTTGCGCCGCCCTCCTCTCCCGTTCGGCCTGACCCTTCGACAGGCTCAGGACAGGGTTCGCTTCGCGAATCGAAGGCCTCGTCCCGCACAGCCGCCGCCACAACATCCGTTCGCGCTGAGCCTGTCGAAGCGCTCGTCACCTCATCCAGCACATACACATTCACCCGCCCCGAGCCCCGCTTCAGCGCCGTCTCGATCGCCTCGACCACCCGCACCTTCTCCGCACCGTGCACGCGCAAGCGGTCGGCGACCACGTCCAGCAGCTTGCGCGGGCCGGTGGGCGACGCCACCTCGCGTTCGGCCTGCACCCGGGTGAAGCCGCTGGCGGACAGCCATTGCTCCACCTCGGCGGCGGTGGTGTTGGCCGGCAGTTCGACCGGAAAGGTCAGCGCCACCCGCGGGTTCTCGGCGCGCGTGCGCTCGCACAGTTCGGCGTAGATGGTCTCGGGCGTGTCGTGCCGCACGCGCTGCCCCGTCTGCCGGTCGAACAGCTCGGCCGCGCGGGCGTAGAGCAGCTTGAGGTGGTCGTTCAGCTCCGTCATCGTGCCGACCGTGGAGCGGGAGGTGCGCACCGGGTTGGTCTGGTCGATGGCGATGGCCGGCGGCACGCCGTCGACCCGGTCGACGGCCGGGCGGTCCATGCGGTCGAGGAACTGGCGCGCGTAGGCGCTGAAGGTCTCCACATAACGCCGCTGGCCTTCGGCGTACAGCGTGTCGAACACCAGGCTCGATTTGCCGGAACCGCTCGGCCCGGTGACCACCGTCATCTCGCCGGTGCGGATGTCCAGGTCGAGGTTCTTCAGGTTGTGCTGACGGGCGCCGCGAATGCGGATGACACCGGACATGAGGGGGCTTTCTGCGGAGGGGGCAAAGATTCTAGGAAGGCCCGCCCGTGCCCGCCGGCGATGCGGGCAATGGCCCGCAGTGCGGCAGATGTCACGCGCCGCCCGCGACTACGTGTTTCCGCAGATGCGAGGCACGAAGCGCGGGTCACACTGGCGTCCACCCACAGCCACACCCCGCCAACGCCGTGAAACGATTCGTCCTCACTCTGCTCGCCAGCCTGTGCATCGGCCACGCCGCCACCGCCCAGATCCGCATCGGCCAGACGGTCGGCATCACCGGTGCGGTGGCCGCCACCAACAAGGAAGCCACCGGCGGCGCACTGCTGTACTTCGACGCGGTGAACGCGCGCGGCGGCGTGCATGGCCAGCGGCTGGAACTGGTGTCGATGGACGACAAGTTCGACCCGAAGCTCACCGTCGCCAACGCACGCGCACTGATCGACAAGGGCGTGATCGCGCTGTTCATGAACCGCGGCACGCCACACACCCAGGCGCTGCTGCCCCTGCTCAGCGAGGCCAAGGTGCCGCTGGTCGGGCCCTCCACGGGCGCGATGGTGTTCCACGAGCCGCCGCACCCCTGGGTGTTCAACGTGCGATCGAGCTACCAGCGCGAGGCCGAGCGCGCCATCGCCCACCTGAGCCTGGTGGCGGTGCAGCGCATCGCGCTGGTGCAGGTGGACGACGCCTTCGGCGAGGACGCCGCGGCCGGCGCACTCAAGGGCCTGAAAGCGGTGAACCGCGAGCCGGTGGCGCACGAGAAGTACAACCGCAGCAAGCCCGACTTCGGCCCCATCATGCCGCGCGTGGTCGCGGGCAATCCGCAGGCGGTCATGTTCATCGGCTCGGGCACGGCCGTGGTCGAAGGCATGAAGGCCTTGCGCGCCGCCGGCTCGACGGCGCAGATGCTCACCCTGTCGAACAACGCCTCGGCCGGCTTCGTCAAGGACCTCGGCCCGCTGGCGCGCGGCGTGATCGTGAGCCAGGTGCTGCCCTATGAGCGCTCGATCGCCGCGCCCATGGTCAAGGAAGCGATGGACCTGGCCAAGCCCAAGGGCCTGGAGGTGACGCCTGCGCTGCTGGAAGGTTTCGCCTCGGCCAAGGTGCTGGTCGAGGGCATCCGCCGCGCCGGCCCGAACGCGACGCCGCAGGGACTCAAGCGCGCGCTCGAGACGCTGAACCGCTTCGACCTCGGCGGCCTGGAGGTGAGCTATTCGCCCACGGACCACACCGGGCTGGACTACGCCGACCTGTCCATCATCGGCGCCAACGGCCGCTTCATGCGATAGCCAGCGGCCGTCAGTCGGCGGCGAGGAAGCGCTCGACCAGCGCCAACTGCTCCGGCGTGTTCAGCGCCGGCGCATGGCCGCAGCCGGCGATCGTCGCCACCACCGCGCGCGGGCCGCGCACGCGCATCTGCTCGGCGGTCTCGGCCAGCAACAGGTCGGAGCTCTCGCCGCGCAGGCACAGCACCGGCAGGCTCAGGCCGTCCCACTCGTCCCAGCGGCGGTAGTCGTCGGGATGGTGGGTGAACTGCATCACCATCTTCGGGTCGTAGTGCGGCGTCACGCGGCCGTCGGGCAGGCGGCGGGTGGAGGTCTCGGTGAGGCGCCGCCACTGCGCATCGCTCAGCCAGCCGTAGGGCTTGTAGACGGCCCGGAAGTAGCGCTCGAGGTCGCTCACCGTGTCGAACACCTCGGGCTGGCCGGCATAGCTGCGGATACGCTCCAGCGCCGGCGCGGCGAGCTGCGGCCCGATGTCGTTGAGCACCAGCCGGCGGATGCGCCCGCGCAGGCTGGTGGCCGCCGCCACCATGCCGATGGCGCCGCCCATGGAGGTGCCCAGCCAGTGGAAGCGCTCGATGTGCAGCTGGTCGACCAAGGCGGTGGCCAGCCGCACGTAGAACGCCAGGCAGTATTCCTGCTCCGGCGCCGGGCTCCACTGGCTGAGGCCGCGGCCCAGGGTGTCGGGGCAGATCACGCGGTAGCGCTGCGCAAGATGCGCCGCCACCTCGTCCATGTCGCGCCCGGTGCGCGCCAGGCCATGCCAGGCGATCACCGTCTCGGCATGCTGCGCGCCCCATTCCATGTAATGCAGTTCGCGTCCCTCGCAGCGCAGGTAATTCGACGTCGGCTCGGTCATGGCAGGGCGTTGGGGCGGCACGTCGGTGGCCGTGAACACGAGGCCCGCGCCGGGGCGGCTCGCTTGGCGAACGGACGTGAGGGAATTCTTCACGGCGTCGTCAGTCCGCGGTCGTGGCGTGGCGGCTGTCGTTGCATACGAGGGCGCCGCCGCTCATGAGGCGCTCCGCTTTTCCGCGTTGATGGCCGCGGGGACCTGGCGCGCACCGGCACGCAGGCGCATGGTGCGCAGTCGGCCCACCACGCCGGTCGGGAAGTGGTAGACGGACAGCACGAACAGAATGCCCAGCCACAGCAGCCAGCGGTCGGGCGAGACGATGAGCGACAGCACCGGCACGCCCTCCAGCGCCGTGGCACCCAGCGACAGCAGGTTCTGCAGGTAGTTTTGCGCCAGCACGAACAGCACGCTGCCGATGATCGCGCCGTAGATCGTGCCCATGCCGCCGATCACGACGATCAGCAGGATGTCGACCATGATCTCGAAGGACAGCGAGGTGTCCGGCCCGTTGTAGCGCAGCCAGATGGCGAGCAGGCAGCCCGCCGCGGTGGCGAACAGCGCCGACAGCACGGTGCTGGTGGTGCGGTAGATCACCGTGCGGTAGCCGATGGCCTCGGCACGGAAATCGTTCTCGCGGATGGCCTGCAGCACGCGGCCGAAGGGCGAGTTCACGATGCGCAGCAGCGCCAGCACCATCAGCGCGGCGGTGAAGAACAGCAGGTAGTAGCTGGCGAAGCGGCCGTCGATGGAGGCGCCGAGGAAGGGCTCCTCCAGGTACTCGGTGCTGGGCTGCAGCGCGGCCGGCATGCGAAAGCTCAGGCCGTCCTCGCCGCCGGTGAATTCCGACAGCTGCGAGGCGAGCGTCGCGAAGGCCGAGGCCACCGCCAGCGTGATCATGGCGAAGAAGATCGCCTTCACCCGCAGGCTGGCCAGCCCCACCACCAGCGACAGGACCAGCGACACCAGCAGGGCGCAGCCGATGCCGATGGCCAGCGCCGTCCAGCCCGGCTGCATGTGGCTGCTCGCGATCGCCACGCCATAGGCGCCGATGCCGAAGAACATGGTGTGCGCGAAGCTGACGATGCCGGTGTAGCCCAGCAGCAGGTCGAAGCTCGCGACCAGCAGGATGAAGACGATGACCTTGGCCGCGACGTTCAGCGCCTTGATGCTCGGGAAGAGGAAGGGCGTGAAGGCCAGTGCCGCGACGATGACGATGAGCACCAGCGCCAGCCAGCGGCTGCGCGGCAGGTCGTGGGAGAGCAGACGGTTCAGCATGATGTGACCTCGCGCACCGTGCGCAGGCGGCGCAGGGGTAGCCGCGCGCACTTCGATACCTCAGTGCGAACGGGTTGGGGTGAGAGGACGCGCGGGTGCATGGCGCTCACCGCTTGGCCACCGGGTACAGCCCCATCGGGCGCCACAGCAGGATCAGCACCATGAGGCCGATGTTGGAGAACATCGCCACCTTGGGCGTGAGAAAGCCGGTGTAGTTGGCCATCAGCCCGACCAGCAGCGCGCCGACGAAGCAGCCGA
>JBIQKU010000069.1:0-16218 GCA_044506225.1 Rubrivivax sp.
GCTGCAGCAGCTCGTTGCGCTTGCGCTCGCCGCCGGAAAAGCCGTCGTTCACCGGCCGGTTGAGCAGCGCCTCGGGCAGCCCGAGGCTGCTGGCCGCCGCCTTGGCCGAGCCGAGGAAGTCGAAGGCATCCAGCGGCAGCTCGCCATGCGCCTCACGCACGGTGTTCAGCGCGGTGCGGATGAACAGGCCGTTCTTCACGCCCGGGATGTCGGGCGGCGCCTGGAAGGAGACGAAGAGGCCGGCGCGTGCGCGCGCCTCGGGCGCCAGCGCCAGCAGGTCTTCACCCGCGAGCGTGGCGCTCCCGCCGGTCACGTGGTAGCGCGGGTGGCCGGCGAGCGCGAGGCCCAGCGTGCTCTTGCCGCTGCCGTTGGCACCCATGAGCACGTGCAGCGAGCCGGGCGCGATGGACAGCGTCA
Source organism: Rubrivivax sp. (assembly GCA_044506225.1). Taxonomy (GTDB): domain Bacteria; phylum Pseudomonadota; class Gammaproteobacteria; order Burkholderiales; family Burkholderiaceae_C; genus JAKFDI01. The sequence goes on from JBIQKU010000069.1 coordinate 418, forward strand.
CCGACGCGAGCACATTGCGTTCGGCCACGTCCACGCGCAGGTCGCGCACGTCGAGCAAGGGCTTGTTGTTGTCGGTCGTCATGGCTGTTCCCCGGGGTTCCGTGCGTGTGTTCATCAACCCACCGCGCCTTCGAGCGAGACTGCGAGCAGTGCGCGTGCTTCCAGCGCGAACTCCATCGGCAGTTCCTCCAGCACCGACTGGCAGAAGCCGCCGACGATGAGCGCGGTGGCTTCCTGCGGGTCGATGCCGCGCTGCTGGCAGTAGAAGAGGCGTTCTTCCGAGATGCGGGTGGTGGTGGCCTCGTGCTCCACCACGGCGTCGTCGCGCTGCGTCTCCACATACGGGAAGGTGTGCGCGCCGCATTCGCCGCCAATCAGCAGCGAGTCGCATTGCGTGTGGTTGCGCGCGCCGGCGGCGGTGGGCGCCATCTTCACCAGACCGCGGTAGCTGTTGTGCGCCTGGCCGGCGCTGATCCCCTTGGAGACGATGCGGCTCGTGGTGTTGCGCCCGAGGTGAATCATCTTGGTGCCGGTGTCGGCCTGCTGGCGGTGGTTGGACACCGCGATCGAATGGAACTCGCCGTTCGATTCGTCGCCGCGCAGGATGACGCTTGGGTACTTCCAGGTGATGGCCGAGCCGGTCTCGATCTGGGTCCACGAGATGCGCGAGCGCTTGCCCGCGCACAGCCCGCGCTTGGTGACGAAGTTGTAGATGCCCCCGCGCCCTTGTTCGTCGCCGGGGTACCAGTTCTGCACCGTCGAGTACTTGATGTACGCGTCGTCATGCGCGACGAGCTCGACCACCGCGGCATGCAGCTGGTTCTCGTCGCGTTGCGGCGCGGTGCAGCCTTCGAGGTAGCTCACCTCGCTGCCCGGCTCGGCAATGATGAGCGTGCGCTCGAACTGGCCAGTGTTGGCCGCATTGATGCGGAAGTAGGACGACAGCTCCATCGGGCAGCGCACGCCCTCGGGCACGTAGACGAAGGAGCCGTCGGAGAACACCGCCGAGTTCAGCGCGGCGTAGAAGTTGTCGCCCAGCGGCACCACCGAGCCGAGGTAGCGCTCGATCAGCTCCGGGTGGTTCTGCACCGCATGCGAGAACGAGCAGAAGATGACGCCCGCCTTGGCCAGCTCCTCGCGGAAGGTCGTGCCCACCGACACCGAGTCGAACACCGCGTCCACCGCCACACCCGCCAGGCGCGCGCGTTCGTGCAGCGGCACGTTGAGCTTCTCGTAGGTTTCGAGCAGCTTGGGGTCGACCTCGTCCAGGCTTTTCGGCCCGTCCTTCATCGACTTGGGCGCCGAGTAATAGACCAGCGACTGAAAGTCGATCGGCGCGATGTTCAGCCGGCCCCATTCGGGCAGCGGCATGGCCTGCCAGTGGGCCAGCGCCTCCAGCCGGCGCTTGAGCAGGAACTCCGGCTCGCGCTTGCGCCGCGAGATCGCGCGCACGATGTCTTCGTCCAGGCCGGGCGGCAGTGAATCCGACTCGATGTCGGTGATGAACCCGTGGCGGTAAGGTCGCGCCAGTGCCTCGGCGAGGGGGGCGGCTTGTTCGAGGGTCGACATGCAAAGGCTCCGTGGGCGGCGCCTCTGCGGGATCGAACCCTCGCAGCTCCGGGCGAACAGTCGCCGGGTGCCGTGGTGCAGACGGTGCCGTCTCTATAGATGCAGAGTCTAGGCACCTTTAGAAAGCGCTCCAACCCGCGCGCCATTGGCCGCGAATCGGACATGGCTTTGCGCGGTTCAGCGCTTTCTTGCGCGCGATCAAGCGCGCGATCGAAAGTCTGGGTCGAGCGTCAGAACTCCTCTTCTTCCTCCTCGCCGATCTCGGCGAGCAGCTCGTGCCGGCGTTCGGCGAGTTCGCCGCCCAGGGTCTCGAGGTCCATGTCGGAGATGCGCGCCTTGGGAAAGAGCTCGTCCTCTTCCTCGCGCACATGGTGCTGCACGTACTCGCCCAGCACCTTGACCTTGGCGTCGAACAGGTCCTCGGAGGCGTCCATTTCCTGGATCTGCTCGATCAGTGCCGTCGCGCTCGCATGTTCGACCTCGGCCTCGTCGAGCAGGTCCTGCTCCTCCAGCGCCTCGCGGGCAGCGGGATAGAAGATCTCCTCCTCGATGGTGCTGTGAATGGTGAGCAGGGTACAGATGCGGTCGGCGAGCAGCTGCCGCTCATCGTCGCTCGCGCCGGCGTCGACCAGGTTCTCGTAATCCTCGAACAGCTGACGCACCTGCTCATGGTCATCGGTCAGCAGGCCGATGGCGTCGATGTCGTCGCGGGTTCGTGTCGGTGCCATGTCGGGTGTCTCCGCAATTTGAGGCGCAGCGCCGGAACGTGGCGCCCGGCAAACGGTGTGCCGCGGGATTCGGCAAAACGCGCTGCCTGCGGGCCGCATTTCCGGCGATCGGGCCACCCCGCCTCGGCGGAAGCTGTGCCCATGGACAGCGCCCCGATCCGGAACAAGCGCCTTTTCATCGCGGACCTGGCCGGCCGCCTGGAGGCCATGGAACGCCACGAGGACCCGATGAACCCGGTGGCCTACCGGCTGTACGCCCGGCGCCTGCGCGAAGCCACGGCCGGCTATCCCGACGCCTTGCTGCGCGCCCAACTCGGCGCTGCCCACCGCGCCGTGCTGCAGGTGCTGGAAGGCCGCTACTTCGACGAGCACGGCGCCTTTCCCGGCCCGCAAGGCCCCGCGGCGCGGCGGGCAGCGCACGCGCTGCTGCGGCGCCTGCGGGCGCGGCCCGGCGGCGGCTGAAGCTGCATGCAAATTTGCCGTCACTTCTGCCTGGAAGTCCGTCAAACCGTGCAATGAATCACTGAAACACCGTCGGGGTACCGGCATAAGCGAATCGTCGACCGGCATCATTCGGCCTTCGGAAGTTGTTGCAGATGGCTTGTCTTTTCTTCAATCGGGGGCCTGTGGTTCGCGCCTTCGCCGGCCTGGCCCTGGCTGCGAGCGGTCTGTTGCTGGCCACTTCCGCCCATGCCGCGCGGCCCTGCAAGGTCGAGCCCTTTGCCCAGGAATCGGCCGCCGACCGGGCGCGCGCCATTTCCCAGCCTTGCGGCGGCGAACACCTCGAATGGAACCTGAGCGGCACGCCGCGGCGCGCCATGCTCAACGGCCAGCCCAACATCGTGCGGGCGCGGCTCGGCAGCGTGCGCACCCAGCGCCTGGGCAGCGGCATGCTGGCTTCGCTGAAGTTCAACTGGGCGGCCAGCGGCGACAGCTTTGCGCGCCGCTTCCAGACCGACCGCATGGCGCTGGCCGCCGGCGGCTGGTTCCGCGTCGACCGCCGCCTGGCGCTGCAGGCCAACATCGGCCGCGAAAAGACCGAGGGCCAGCGCACCCGCGCCACGCTCGCCACGGTGTGGCAACCGGTGCGCCAGGCGCTGGTGTTTGCCGAATGGGCCGGCTCGGACGAAGGCACCGAGATGCACCGCGTGGGCGGACGCTGGTGGCTGGTGCCGCGGCGACTGGCGCTGGATTTCGGCGCCATTGCCCGGCCTGACGGGGGCGGCTGGGAAGAGCATCGCATCGGCCTGACCTACGGCCTGCTGCAGTACTAGGTCGACCGCCTCGGGAACGGGGCTTGCCTCTTGTGCGGGCCCACTTTCCTCACAGAGACCGACCGCCATGCGTGCAGCCAACGCCCAAGACCTTCCGCTCGACCCCGAGAGCCAGCCCGCCGCCGCCGACATCGTGCTGCCCGAAGCACGCATCACCGACGCGCAACTGCAGGCGGCGCGGCGCATTCTCGAGCGCGAGGTGCGTGAGCTGCATGCCCAGATGCGCCGGGACGCCGCGGCATCCCCCGCGCGCGGCGAGCGACCGTCTTCCTGATTCCCGCTTTTCCTGATTTCGGTTGCCCTCAGCGGCGCAGCGCCTGAGCGGCTGTGCCGTCTTGCGTCTGATTTCGAGAGCGTGCGCTCACTGCCGGGCGTAAACCCGCGGGCCGCCGCGACCGGATTCGGTCTCCAATAGGGGGATGAAGGGGCGATCCCTGTTCTTCGCGCGCCTGCTCGGGATGGCGCTGCTGGTCATGGTGCCCTTGCTGGCACTGCATGCCTACACGCTGGTGCGCCACTCCCAGGCCAGCGAGGCCGCCGCCTTCCGTGCGGTGGCCGTCCGGGCGGTACAGGCCGGCGAGGAGCTCGACCGCATCTTCGCTCGGGCCGAAAAACTCCTGGACCTGCTGGCCGGGCGCGCCGAGCTGGCCGGGCTGGACCCTGTGGCCTGCCGGCGCGTGATCGGCGGCATGGCCGGCATCGACCCGCTGTACGCGAGCCTCAGCCTGGCCGACGCGCAGGGGCGCATCGTCTGCGCCTCGGCCGACACGGCGCACCGGCCGATCAGCGTCGGCGCCGAGGCCTGGTTCGCCGTGGCGCTGGCCGCCGGCCGCGTGCACCTGTCGTCGCCCATCACCGGCCCCATCACGCAGCGGCCGGTGGCCCTGCTGTCGACGCCGCTGCGCGATGCCGGCGGCGGCGTGGCGGGGCTGCTGGGCATCTCCCTGGACCTGCATGTGCTGTCAGACCTCGTGCTGGCGCAGGGCCTGCCGCCGGGCGGCAGCGTCACGCTGGTGAACGCCGACGACCAGGTGCTCGCGCGCCACCCCGACCCGCAGAGCTGGGTGGGCGCGCGGCTGCCGGAATCCGTGCAGTCGGTTCGCCGTCGAACGCCCCAGGGCGTGGTCGTGGTCGCCGGGGCCGACGGCGTCACCCGCGCCTATGTCGCGACGCCGCTGCGTGTCCATGGCCTGCGCGTTGCCGCGGGCGTGCCGACCGAAGCGGTGTTCGCGGACTCGCGGGCGGCGCGCGAGCGCGCCTTCGCGGTGGCCCTGGCCACCTTGCTGCTGGGCGTGGCGATTGCCTTCGTCGCCGCGCGCCGCCTCGCACGCCCGGTGCGCAGCCTCGCCCACACCGCGCGCCAGTGGGCCGCGCGCGGGCCCGACAGCGCGCGCGCCGACGAATCCCTGCCGGGCGAATTCCGCGAGCTGGCGCAGGAGTTCAACCGCATGATCGATGCGCGCGGCGCGAGCGAAGCCCGCCTGCGTGCTTCCGAGCGGCGTTACACCGAGATGCTGGACGGTGTGGACATGCTGGCCATCACGCTGGATCGCCAGGGCCGCCTGCTCTACTGCAACGACACCCTGCTGCGCATGACTGGGTGGACGCGCGAGGAGATCATCGGTCAGGCCTGGGGGCCGCGCTTCCTCGCCCGCGAGGACCGGCGCCTGCGCCGCTTCCTGCACGATCGCATGGTGGACGGCGACCTGCCGCGCCAGAACGAGAACCACATCGTCACCAAGTCCGGCGAACGCCGGCTCATCCGCTGGGCCAATGCGGTGCTGCATTCGGCCGAAGGGCAGGTGATCGGCGCCGCCTGCATCGGCGAGGACATCACCGAGCGGCGCGACGCCGAACTCGCGCGCCAGGCGAGCGCCGAAGCCGACGCGGCCAACCGCGCCAAGACCGAATTCCTCGCCCGCATGAGCCACGAACTGCGCACGCCGCTGAATGCGGTGCTGGGTTTCACCCAGCTGCTGCAGATGGGTGCGAGCCACAAGCTGGACGAGTCGCAGCGCCGCCAGCTCGAGATGGTGTACCTGGCCGGCGCGCAACTGCGTGCGCTGATCGACGACGTGCTCGACGTCTCGCGCATCGAGGCCGGCCGCATGGCGGTGCAATGGTCCGACGTGCCGCTGTGGCCGCTGCTCGGCGAGGTGCTGCAGCTGAGCGATGCCGCGGCCGCCGCCCGCCAGGTGACGCTGCACGCCGCCTATGCCGCCCAGGACCCGGTGACGCTGCACACCGATCCGACGCGGCTGCGGCAGATCCTGCTGAACCTCGTGTCCAACGGCATCAAGTACAACCGCCCGGGCGGCCGGGTCGAGCTCGACCTGCGGCGCGACGACCAGGCGCTGCACATCGAGGTCAGCGACAACGGCCTGGGCATGAGCAGCGAGCAGCTCGCCGCCCTGTTCCAGCCCTTCAACCGCCTCGGCCGCGAGCGCAGCGACATCGAGGGCACGGGCATCGGCATGATGCTGTCGCGCCAGCTGGTGACGCTGCTGGGCGGCGAGATGAAGGTTCACAGCGAACCCGAGCGCGGCACGCGGGTGACCGTCTCGCTGCCATGGACGCCGCCGGCGGCTGCCGCGGCGGCCCTGCCGGGCACGCCGGCCTCGGGCGGCGCGCGTCAGGCAGCCGAAGGCGCGCCGGCGGGCACCGTGCTCTACATCGAGGACAACCCGATCAACGCCGCGCTGGTGGAAGGCCTGTTTGCGCCTTGGCCGCTGGTGCGGCTCGTGGTGGCGGCCGACGGCGCGAGTGGGCTGGCCCAGGCCGCAGCGCTGCAGCCTGAGCTCGTGCTGCTGGACATGCACCTGCCCGACACCGACGGCCTGCAGGTGCTCGCCGCGCTGCAGGCGGATGCACGCACACGCGCGTTGCCGGTGGTGGTGCTTTCGGCCGACGCCATGCCGGGCGAAATGCAGGCTGCGCGCGCCGCGGGCGCGGTGGACTACTGGACCAAGCCGATCGACGCGACGCCCTTTCTCGCCGGCGTGCGCATGCTGCTCGGCGAGCGCGCCGCGGGTGCGCAGGCGCCGGGTGCGACGGATGTGTAGGCCGCGTCCGACATCGCAATGGGCGGGCGTCGACTTCCGCCTGTCATGGAGCATCCATAGGATGGCTCCACTTCGAGAAAACTGAATCAGGAGTCATCACCACCATGGACACCTACCAACGCGCCGCCGGCTGGATCGACCGTTTTGCGTCTCGCCTGCAAATGCACAACGTCGACCGAGAAGATGCGATCGAGATCGCCGCGCAGGTCTGGGACGAGCAAGGCATGCAGGTCTGCCCGGAGCGTGCCGCCGAAGCGGTCTGCACCACCTGGGGTCGGCCGAGCCGCGCCCCGCACGCGGCGCTGTTCGAGCAGTAATCCGGTGCCTGCACCAAGAAAAACGGCCCGCTCGTGCGGGCCGTGTTCATTTCACTCGAACGATGCGGCTCAGGCCGCCTTGGGCGCCGGCTTGAGCTGCAGCGCCTTGGTCTCTAGGAACTCCTCCAGGCCATAGACGCCGAGTTCACGGCCATTGCCCGACTGCTTGTAGCCGCCGAACGGCGCCTGCAGGTTGAAGCCGCCACCGTTGATGTCCACCTGGCCGGTGCGCAGCCGGCGCGCCACCGCGAGCGCACGCTCGTCGCTGCCGGCCCAGACCGCGCCGGCCAGGCCGTAGGGCGTGCCGTTCGCGATGCGCACGGCGTCGTCCTCGTCCTTGTAGGTGATGATGGACAGCACCGGGCCGAAGATTTCTTCCTGGGCGATGGTCGACTCCGGCTTCACGCGGCCGAAGACCGTCGGCTTCACGTAGTAGCCGCGCTCCAGCCCCGCCGGCGGTTCCGCGCCGCCGGTCAGCAGTTCGGCGCCTTCTTCAATGCCTTTCTCGATGTAGCTGCGCACCCGCTGGCGCTGTGCGTCCGAGATCAGCGGGCCGAGCTTGGCCTGGCCGCCGAACGGGTCGCCGACCGTGAAGCCTTCGGCGACCTGCACCGCCAGCTTGGCCGCTTCTTCGTACTTCGATTCCGGCACCAGCAGGCGGGTGTGGGCCGAGCAGGTCTGGCCGCTGTTGAGCAGGCAGGCATTGACCGTGCCCTTGACCGCGGCGGCGAGGTCCGCGTCGTCCAGCACCACCGAGGCGGACTTGCCGCCGAGTTCGAGCGCCACGCGCTTGATGGTGGCCGCGGCGACTTCGGAGATGCGCTTGCCCGCGCGCGTGGAGCCAGTGAAGGACACCATGTCGACCTCGGGATGCGCCACCATCGCCTCGCCGATGGCCGGGCCGTAGCCGGAGACGAGGTTGAACACACCGGCCGGCAGGCCGGCCTCGTGAATGATGTCGGCCAGCAGGAAGGCGTTGAGCGGCGCCACTTCCGACGGCTTGAGCACCACGGTGCAGCCGGCGGCCAGCGCCGCGGCCACCTTGGCGGCGATCTGGTGCAGCGGGTAGTTCCAGGGCGTGATCGCCGCGACCACCCCGATCGGCTCGCGCACGATGGTCGAGTGGCCGACGCTTCGCTCCCACTCGAAATCGGGCGCCATCTTGGCGTACATGCCGAAGGTGGCGGTGGGTGTACCGACCTGGATGATGCCGGCCAGCTTGAGGGGCATGCCCACCTCGCCGGCGATGGTCTGCGTCAGCTCCTCGGCGCGCACCTTCATGCCTTCCTGGATCTTCTTCAGGATGGCGCCGCGCTCGGCGGGCGAGGTCTGGCTCCAGCTGTCGAACGCGGCACGTGCGGCGCGCACCGCGGCATCGGCATCCTGCGCGTCGCCTTCGGGCACCGAACCCATCACGGCTTCGGTGGAAGCGTTGAGCACCTCGATCGTGCCCTTGCCGTGTGGCGCCACCCATTGGCCGCCGATGTAGAACTTGTCGCGTTGTTGCATCAGGTACTCCTGTGTTTCGTGAGACGGATCAGGCGCCCGGCAGGACGACGATCTTGCCCATGGCCTGGCGGCTGGCCAGGCGCTGGATGGCGCCCTTGGCGTCGGCGAGCGACACACGTTCGCTGATCACCGGCTTGACCTTGCCGGCGGCGAACCATTCGCCCAGCAGCTTCATGTTGGCCAGGTGCTGCTCGGGCTGGCGCGCCATGGCGGCGCCCCAGAACACGCCCATGATGGCGCGTTCCTTGAGCAGCGTGAGGTTCAAGGGGATCTTCGGAATCTCGCCGTTGGCAAAGCCCACGACGAGGTAGCGCCCGCGCCAGGCGGTGGCGCGCAACGCGGTCTCGGCATAGCTGCCGCCCACCGGGTCGTAGACCACGTCGGCGCCCTTGCCGTTGGTGAGTGCCTCGACCTGCTTGCGCCAGTCGGGCTCGCTGTAGTTCACCAGCTCGTCCGCACCGACCTGCTTGCACAGCGCGAGCTTCTCGGGCGTGGAGGCAGCGGCAATCACCCGTGCGCCCAGTGCCTTGGCGATCTCGATCGCCGCAATGCCCACGCCGCCGGCCGCGCCCAGCACCAGCAGGTTCTCGCCAGCCTGCAGCTTGCCGATGGTCTGCAGGCCATGCAGCGAGGTGCCGTAGGTGAGGATGAAGGAGGCGCCGATGTCGAAGTCCATGCCCTCGGGCAGGGGCAGGGTGCGCTCCGCATCGGCCAGGCATTCCTCGGCGAAGCCGCCGCTGCCGACGCCGGCGATGACGCGGTCACCGGGTTTCAGATGGGTCACGCCCTCGCCCACGGACTTGACCACGCCGGCCAGTTCCGACCCTGGCGAGAACGGCAGCGGCGGCTTGACCTGGTACAGGCCCTGCACGATGAGCGCATCGGGGAAGTTGACCGAAGCGGCCTTGACGGTGACGAGCACCTGTCCGGGGCCGGGCACCGGCGAGGGCACCTCCTCCACCTTGAGCGTGTCGATCGGGCCGTAGGCATGGCACATCAGGGCTTTCATCGCGAGACTCCTTGAGTTCGTGGGCACAAACGCACGATGGTGCCCGCCAAGGCGCCCGCAGGCTGTCACGCGGGTGCCTCGGCGGCAGGCGCACAGCGCCTGGAAGGTCAGCCGAAGAGGATCATGCCGCGCGCATTGCGGCCGTTGGCCAGGTCGTCGAAGGCCTGGGGCGCCTCGTCGATGCTGTAGCGGTGGGTGATCAACTCGTCGAGCTTCAGGCGCCCGCCGCGGTACAGGTTGATGAGGCGGGGGAAGTCCTCGCGCGGGCGGGCGCCGCCGAAGTAGCTGCCGGTGAGGATCTTTTCCTCGACGGTCAGCGAGTTGGTCTTGATGGTGGTGGTGTCGTCCGGCTTGGCCACGCCGACCGCCACGGCCTTGCCGCCCTTGCGCAGGCAGCCGTAGGCCTGGGCGACGATGGCACCGTAGCCCACGCATTCGAAGGCGTAGTCCGCGCCGCCGCCGGTGAGTTTCTTCAGGCGCTTGACGATGTCGTCTCCGCCCACCAGGGTGTGCGTCGCGCCGAAGAGCTTGGCCATCTCGAGCTTGGACTCGGACATGTCCACCGCCACCACCATGGCCGCGCCGCTGATGGCGCAGCCCTGGATGGCGTTCAGGCCCACGCCGCCCGCGCCGAACACCACGCAGATGGAGCCCGGGTCCACCTTGGCGGTGTTGCAGGCCGCTCCCCAGCCGGTCATCACGCCGCAGCTGATGAGCGCGCAGCATTCCATCTTCGCGCCTTGCGGGTCGATCTTCACCACGTTGGCGGTGGCGAGCGTCGCGTACTCTGCCATCACGCCGCAGCCGGAGAACACGTTCAGCGGCTTGCCGTCCTTGTCGTGCGTGCGCACCGTGCCGTCGGGCAGGGTGAACATGCTCTTGGCGACCAGGTCGCACAGCTCGGGGCGGCCGGTCACGCAATAGCGGCACTTGCCGCACATGCTGACGAAGGAGCTGACCACCGAGTCGCCGACGGCGAAGTCGGTCACGCCCTCACCTACCTCGACCACCGTGCCCGAGCCTTCGTGGCCGAGCACCAGCGGCGGCGGGAAGGGAATCGTGCCGTTGGTGGCCGACAGGTCGCTGTGGCACACGCCACAGGCGGCGAGCTGGATCATCACTTCGCCGGCGCGCGGCGATTCGACGGTGATTTCTTCGACCACCACCGGCTTGTTGATCTCGCGGGTGATGACGGCTTTGGCTTTGCGGCTCATGGGGCTCTCTCCTTCGTTGATGTCTGGGGTCGACGCCGCACGCCCCGGCAAACGGTGCGATGCGGCGATGGATGTCCGGGGGTCGCACGCGGCCGGTCCGGTTTTGCCGTGCCGCCGCGTGGCTGTCTTCGAGGGGGAGCGGTGGTGAACCGCTCGGGGGTGCGTCCATTTGACCATGCAGGTCAGGGCCCGCCCTGCACGAGCGTGCCGCGGGCGGGTCAGCTGAAGGCCTGGATGCCCGTCATGGCGCGACCGAGGATGAGCGCATGCACGTCGTGTGTGCCTTCGTAGGTGTTGACCACCTCGAGGTTGACGACATGGCGGATGACGCCGTATTCGTCATGGATGCCGTTGCCGCCGTGCATGTCGCGTGCCATGCGTGCGATGTCCAGCGCCTTGCCGCAGCTGTTGCGCTTCATGATGGAGGTGATCTCCACCGCGGCCTTGCCTTCGTCCTTCAGCCGCCCGAGGCGCAGGCAGCCCTGCAGGCCGAGGGTGATCTCGGTCTGCATGTCGGCGAGCTTCTTCTGGATGAGCTGGTTGGCGGCGAGCGGTCGGCCGAACTGCTTGCGGTCCAGCGTGTACTGGCGCGCGGCATGCCAGCAGAACTCGGCCGCGCCCAGCGCCCCCCAGGCAATGCCGTAGCGCGCGCTGTTGAGGCAGGTGAACGGGCCCTTCAGGCCCTCGACCTCCGGAAACGCGTTTTCCTCCGGCACGAACACCTCGTCCATCACGATCTCGCCGGTGACCGAGGTGCGCAGCCCCATCTTGCCGACGATCTTCGGCGCCGACAGGCCCTTCATGCCCTTGTCGAGAATGAAGCCGCGGATGCGCCCGGCGTCGTTCTTGGCCCAGACGACGAACACGTCGGCGATCGGGCTGTTGGTGATCCACATCTTGGCGCCCGAGAGCTTGTAGCCGCCCGGCACGCTGCGCGCGCGGGTTTCCATGCTGCCGGGGTCGGAGCCGTGGTTGGGCTCGGTCAGGCCGAAGCAGCCGATCCATTCGCCGGTGGCGAGTCTCGGCAGGTACTTCTGCTTCTGCGCCTCGCTGCCGAATTCGTTGATCGGCACCATGACCAGCGAGGACTGCACGCTCATCATCGAGCGGTAGCCCGAGTCCACCCGTTCCACCTCGCGCGCGGCCAGGCCATAGCAGACGTAGTTCAGGCCGGCGCCGCCGTATTCGGTGGGAATGGTCGTGCCCAGCAGGCCGAGCTCGCCCATCTCGCGAAAGATCGCCGGGTCGGTTTCTTCATGGCGGAACGCATGCTGCACACGCGGCATGAGCTTGTCCTGCGCGTAGGCGTGCGCGGCGTCTCGCACCATGCGTTCGTCTTCCGTCAGCTGCTCATCGAGCAGCAGCGGGTCGTCCCAGCGGAATGCGGCCTGGCTCATGCGGTTCTCTTCAGGTTGGGTTACAAGAGCGGCCGTTGGACCGCTGTGCAGAACTTTGTTCCAGAAAATCGTGTATTGTGCGGCCGATCCAGATGCCCGCCAAGGCGAGCCCACAGCGTGGCCCAGGCATCCGGCGCAGCGCGCCGGTCGATCCCGCGGCCCGCCTGGCCATCGTCCACCGCATTCTGAGACTGCAGCCGATTTGGGGGCCTTATGTCATTGCCGATTTCCCATCCGAGTTCCTTGATGCGCGCCGGTCCGGTCAAGGTCAAGGAAGACCGCCACTTCGTGACCGCGCTCGCCCGCGGCCTGGAGGTGCTGTCGTGTTTCCGCTCCGGCGACCGCACGCTCGGCAACCAGGAGATCGCGCAGCGCTGCAAGCTGCCGAAATCCACCGTCTCGCGCCTGACCGCCACGCTGACCAAGCTCGGCTACCTCATCCAGGTGGAGGAGAGCGGCAAGTACCGGCTGGGCACGGCCACGCTGTCGCTCGGGGCGGCGATGCTGGCGCGCCTGGACGTGCGCAAGATCGCGCGGCCCATGATGCAGGAGCTGGCCGACTACTCGCGCTCCATGGTGTCGCTGGGCACGCGCGACCGGCTGTCCATGGTCTACATCGAGAACTGCCGCAGCACCGCGGCGCTCACGCTCAGCCTGGACGTGGGCTCGCGCATCCCGGTGGCGACCTCGGCCATCGGCCGCGCCTATCTCGCGCTGGCGCCGGAAAGCGAGCGCCAGGACATCATGTCCCGTGTGCAGGAACTGGACGAGTTCGCCTGGCTGTCGGTGCGCGAAGGCATCGAGCGCTCGCTGGAGGAATACCGCGCGCTCGGCTGCACCTGCTCCTTCGGCGACTGGCAGAAGGAGGTCAACGGCATCGCCGTGGCCTTCGAGCCGGGCGGCGGGCTGCCGGTGATGGCCATCAACTGCGGCGGGCCGTCGTTCAACCTGTCCAAGGAATACCTGCTGGGCGAGGTCCGCCCGCGCCTCGTCGACATGGTGCGCCGCCTCGAGACCTCGCTCGGGCGCTGAAGCTTGCCCCTGACCTCTTTGCCATGACCGCCACTGCCGACGCCGCCCCGCCGCTGACCACCGTCTCCGCCCTCATCGCCCGCACCGCCGCGGAGCGCCCGGACCATCGCGCCTTCGTCCAGGGCGACGCCGTGCTGAGCTACCGCGGGCTCGACGCGCTGATGGACCGCGTGGCCGCGGCGCTGCAGCAGGGCGGCATCGCGCCGACCGAGGCCATCGCCGTCTGCGCGAGCAACTCGATCCCGTACGCCGCGCTGTACCTCGGCGCGCTGCGGGCCGGCGTGGCGGTGGCGCCGCTGTCGCCGTCCGCGAAGCCGCAGTCGCTGGCGACGATGGTGCAGGACGCCGCGGCGCGGCTGTTCTTCGTCGACGCCGCCGCGGCGCAGGCGATCGACGGCGCGGCGCTGCCGGCCGGCTGCCGGCTCGTGCGCTTCGGCGAGGCCTTCGACGCCTGGCTCGCGCCCGAAGGCGCGTCGCCCGCGCCGGTGCAGCCGCAGGCCGACTGGCCGTTCAACATCATCTATTCGTCGGGCACCACCGGCGCGCCCAAGGGCATCGTGCAGCCCTTCGGCATGCGCTCGGTGCAGCTGCAGCGCGGCTCGTCCACGCTGTCGGGCTACGGGCCGCAGTCGATCACGCTGCTGTCGACGCCGCTGTACTCCAACACCACGCTGGTGAGCTTCTTCTCCACGCTCGGCAACGGCGGCACCGTGGTGCTGATGGCGAAGTTCGACGCGCTCGAGTACCTGACGCTCGCCGAGCGCCACCGCGTGACGCACACCATGCTGGTGCCGGTGCAATACCAGCGGCTGATGGCGCACCCCGAGTTCGACCGCTTCGACCTCTCGTCCTTCCAGACCAAGCAGTCGACCAGCGCGCCCTTCGGCGCCGCGCTCAAGGCCGAGGTGCTGCGGCGCTGGCCGGGCAAGCTGATCGAGTCCTACGGCATGACCGAGGGCGGCGGCGTGTGCATCCTGGAAGCGCATGCGCACCCCGACAAGCTGCACACCGTGGGCAAGCCGGCCGTGGGCCACGACATCCGCCTGATCGGCGACGACGGCCGCGAGGTGCCGCCCGGCGAGGCCGGCGAGGTGGTCGGCCATTCGGCCGGCATGATGCTGCGCTACCACAACCAGCCGGCCAAGACGGCCGAGGCCGAGTGGTTCGACCCGAGCGGCAAGCGCTTCATCCGCACCGGCGACGTGGGCCGCTTCGATGAAGACGGCTTCCTCGTGCTCATGGACCGCAAGAAGGACATGATCATCTCGGGCGGCTTCAACCTCTACCCGAGCGACCTCGAAGCCGAATTGCGCGCGCATCCGCAGGTGGCCGATGTGTCGGTGGTGGGCGTGCCCTCCGCACGCTGGGGCGAGACGCCGGTGGCCTTTGTCGTCGCACGCGAAGGTGCGGCGCTCGACGAAGCGGCGCTGCTCGCCTGGGCGAATCAGCGCCTGGGCAAGATGCAGCGGCTCGCGGCGGTGGAAGCCATCCACGCGCTGCCGCGCAGCGCCATCGGCAAGGTGCTCAAGCGCGAACTGCGCGACGGCTGGACCGCCCGGCGCGGCGAGCTTGCCTAGGGCCGCTCACGGCGTCGGCGCCATGCGCCAGAACGACACCGGGTGCCGCTCGGGCGGCTTGGTCCAGTGGTCGATGCGCACGAGCCCGGGCATGCGTTCGAGCACCGGCTCGAAGGTCGGGTTGAAGTAGACGATGCGCAGCTCGCGCGGCTGGCGTGCCACATCGGCCTGCAGGTGCCCGAGCACCGTCTGCAAGGTGCCGGCGCCGAAGGCGTTGTAGATGAAGACCACGGTGCAGCCATCGGGGGTGAAGTCCTCGGCGCCCTGGCAGATGAAGCGGATGTCCCGCGCCATGCCGAGGCGGCAGCGCTTGCGGTTGGCCTCGGCGCCGCCTGCCAGCTCCGGGTCGATCTCCACGCCGACGGCGCGGCGCGCGCCCAGGTGGCTTGCCACGAACACGGTGCGCCCGAGGCCGCAGCCGAGGTCGACGAAGGCATCTTCCGGCCCGAGGCGCACATGCCGCAGCATGCGGAAGATCTCGTCGTAGGCGGTCGGGCTGTAGTGACAGCGCCAGTCGGGGTCGCTGTGCCGGCCGCGGTCGGGCTTGTAGCCGAAGGTGCCGATGCCCAGGCGCCGGTCCCAGAACTCGTCGTGCGGATGCAGCAAGCGGGTCTTGAAGCCCTTGCCCCCGAGGTGGAAGAAGGACGGCAGGCGAAGCGCGGAGATCTGCATGGCGAGCTCCCGGCCCGCTCGGCCGGCGGGCGCGCCGCAGCCTAGGCAGCGGGCGGGCGCGCCGATGTTGCGAATTGCAACGGCGGCGCGCCGGGCCGGCGGGCGCGTGCGACCGCTCAGGCGGCCTGTAGCAGCTCGCTGTAGCGCGTGAGGTGGTGGTCCACGTCGCCGAAGCTGAGGCCGATGGTCGTCAGCCGCTTGAACCAGTGCGAGACGATGAGCTCGTCGGTCACGCCGATGCCGCCGTGCAGCTGCACCGCCTCCTGGCCGACGTGCCGCGCCTGCTGCAGCACATAGGCCTTGGCGCCGGCGATGCTGCGGCGGCGTTCATCGGCGTCCTCGCTGTCGGCCTTGACCGCGGCGAGGATGGCCATGGAGGACGCCATCTCGGCGGCGATGGTCATGTCGGCCATGCGGTGCTTGAGCGCCTGGAAGCTGCCG
>JBIQKU010000298.1:0-2417 GCA_044506225.1 Rubrivivax sp.
AAGGAAGTGCGACTGCACGCCGGCGAGATCGCCCCCATGGTCACCTGGGGCAACAGCCCCGAGGACGCGCTGCCCATCACCGGCCGCGTGCCGGACCCGGCCGAGGCCGCCAGCGCCGAGCGCCGCGAGGCGATGCAGCGCACCCTGGCCTACATGGGCCTACGCCCCGGGCAGGCGCTGACCGAGGTGGCGGTGGACCGCGTCTTCATCGGCTCGTGCACCAACGGCCGCATCGAGGACATGCGCAGCGCCGCCGAGGTGGTGCGCGGCCGGCGCGTGGCCGAGGGCGTGGAAGCCTGGGTCGTGCCCGGCTCGGGCCTGGTGAAGCAGCAGGCCGAGGCCGAGGGGCTCGACGCCGTGTTCCGCGAGGCCGGCCTGCAGTGGCGCCACGCCGGCTGCTCGATGTGCCTGGGCACCAACGGCGACCAGGTGCCCGCCGGCCAGCGCTGCGCCTCGACCTCCAACCGCAACTTCGTCGGCCGCCAGGGCCCGGGCTCGCGCACGCACCTGATGAGCCCGGCGATGGCCGCCGCCGCCGCCGTCACCGGCCGCCTGACCGACGTGCGCGCCCTCCTGTCCGTCCGCTGAACCCCGCCCTCGCCCCATGGAAGCCTTCACGCAACTCGAGGCCGTGGCCGCGCCGCTCGCCCGCATCAACGTCGACACCGACCAGATCGTGCCCGCGCTGTACCTGCAGAAGCCCCGCTCCGACAACTTCGGCGACTACCTCTTCCACGACGTGCGGCACGACGCCGCCGGCATGCGCCGCAGCGACTTCCTGCTCAACGACCCGGTGTACGCGCAGGCGCGCATCCTGGTCGCGGGGCGCAACTTCGGCTGCGGCTCCTCGCGCGAGCATGCGGTGTGGGCGCTGTACGACGGCGGCTTCCGCGCCGTCATCGCGCCGAGCTTCGGCGACATCTTCCATTCCAACGCGCTCAAGAACGGCCTGCTGCCGGTGCGCCTGCCCGAGGACGTGGTGCAGGCCCTGCTGGCTGAACTGCTCGCCGCGCCCGGCAGCCGCATGCGCGTGGACCTGGAGGCCCAGACCGTCACCCGGCCCTACGGCGGCATCGAGCGCTTCGCCATCGACCCCTTCCCGCGCCACTGCCTGCTGCAGGGCCTGGACGAGATCGACTACACGCTGACCCAGCGCCGGCGCATCGAGGACTTCGAGCGGCGCCGCGAAGCCGATCCCGCCCTTTTCATCCAGAGCACAGAAAGAAAGGCTTTTCCGACATGAAGATCGCAGTGATGCCCGGCGACGGCATCGGCCCCGAGGTGACCGCACAGGCGCTCAAGGTGCTCCAGGCCGTGGTGGGCAGCGCCCAGCCGCTGGAACTCGCGCACGCGGCCATCGGCCAGGCCGGCATCGACACCGCGGGCGACCCCCTGCCCGCCGCCACCAGCGAGATCGCACGCAAGGCCGACGCGATCCTGTTCGGCTCGGCCGGCATGCCCGGCGACGAGGCCATCGCGTTCATGATGCGCCCCGGCGCCAGCCTGCTGCGCCTGCGCAAGGAGCTGGGCCTGTTCGCCAACTTCCGCCCGGCCTTCCTCTTTCCCGAACTGATCGGCGCCTCCACGCTCAGGCCCGAGGTCGTCGACGGCCTCGACATCCTCATCCTGCGCGAACTCACCGGCGACGTGTACTTCGGCGAGCCGCGCGGCCGCGGCGTCAACGCGGCCGGCGAGCGCGAGGCCTTCAACACCATGCGCTATTCCGAGCCCGAGGTGGAGCGCATCGCGCACGTCGCCTTCCGCACCGCCCGCGCGCGCAGGCGCAGGCTGTGCTCGGTCGACAAGGCCAACGTGCTCGAGGTGATGCAGCTGTGGCGCGAGACCGTCACGCGCGTGGGCGCCGAGTACCCCGACGTCGAGCTGACCCACCTGTTCGTCGATGCCGCCGCCATGCAGCTCATGCGCGCGCCGAAGCAGTTCGACGTCATCGTCACCGGCAACATCTTCGGCGACATCCTGTCTGACGCCGCCGCCATGCTCACCGGCTCCATCGGCATGCTGCCCTCGGCCTCGATGGCGAGCGGCAGCTTCGGCCTGTACGAGCCGGTGCACGGCACCGCGCCCGACATCGCCGGGAAGAACCTGGCCAACCCGCTGGCCTCCATCCTCTCCATGGCCATGATGCTGCGCCAAAGCTTCGGCCGCGGCGACGATGCCGACCGCGTGGAACGGGCCGTGCGCCGGGTGCTGGCCGACGGCCTGCGCACCGGCGACATCTTCCAGCCCGGCTGCACGCGGGTGGGGACGCAGGAGATGGGCGACGCGGTCGTCGCCGCGCTCGGCCGCTAGGGGCCAGCGCGGGAAGCCACGGGCTCAGGCCGCGTCGCGCCCGATCATCTTGGCCGCCACCTCCGCCAGCAGCCCGCGCAGCCAGCGGTGCGCGGCCTGGTGCTGCG
>JBIQKU010000070.1:0-16124 GCA_044506225.1 Rubrivivax sp.
GCGGCGATCACGCGCACGTCCACCCGCTCCACGCGGTTGCTGCCCAGCGGCTCGACCTCTTGCTCCTGCAGCACGCGCAGCAGCTTGGCCTGCAGCGGCAGCGGCATGTCGCCGATCTCGTCGAGGAACAGCGTGCCGCCGTGTGCCACCTTGAACTTGCCTTCGCGGCCCTTGCGTTCGGCGCCGGTGAACGCACCCGGGGCCACGCCGAAGAACTCCGCCTCGAGCAGGGTCTCGGGCACGGCGGCGATGTTCACGCCGACGAACGGCTTTTGCGCGCGCGAACTGGCCGCATGGATGCCATGCGCCAGCAGCTCCTTGCCCGTGCCGGTCTCGCCCAGCAGCAGCACGGTGCTGTCGGTCTGCGCCACCCGGCGCGCCTGGCGCTTGACTTCGGTGGCCGCCGGGCTCGCGCCGATGAAGCTGGCGATCGTGTGCTTGGGCCGGCGCTGGGCCGCCAGGCGCTGGCGGGCATCGTCCAGTTCGCGCTCCAGCCGGCTGAACTTGGTGATCAGCGGCTGCATGGTGGTCTCGGGATGGTCCAGCAACACCATGCCGAGCGCACCCAGCACCGTGCCGTCGGCATCGCGCAGCGGCAGGCGGCTCACGAGAAAGGTGCCGGCCTTGTTGCTCAGCAGGTCGACCAGGATGGGCTGGCCGGTCTCGATCACCTGCGCCATCAGCGTGTTGTGCACCACGTCCTCGACGCGGCGGCCGACGAAATCGTCCTCGGCATGGCCCAGCGCCGGCAGAAAGCGCTTGTAGCCCTCGCTGATCCAGACGATGCGGTGGTTGCGGTCCACCACCATCATGCCCATCGCCGTGCGGGCAAAGATGTCGAACATGCCTTGCGCAGCCAGGCGCAGCACGGCGTCGGCATCGGACGGCAGGGACGGGGTCGCTGGAGAAGATTCGCTCACGCCGGGCACTGTAGCCGTGCGCTGCCGCGGCGCCCATCCGGCCTGGCGCGCAGGGCCGGCGTTGCAGGCGCCGGGCGCGGCCGTTGTAATGGTTCTCGCCCTTCGACCTCGACAAAGGAGTTTCCATGCTCGATGGCCTGCGAGCCGCCGCCCGCCGCGCAAGCGGCGAATACGCCGTGCGCACGCTGATGCGCGACTGCCGCCGCCTGTTGTCCGAACGCGGAGAGGCCGACAGCGCGAGCGCGAGCGCGAGCCTCATCGCCCGATTCCAGGCGCTGAACGCGGACGAACAGCTGGCCTTCTTCGGCCGCCTGCGCGAGGAGTTCGACCCGGACCCGAAGGCGGTGCTGGCCGCGGCCCAGGCCTTTGCGGCCGAGCCGAATGCCGATCACCTGATGGCGCTCACCGCCGCGGCCGAATCGCCGCGCCAGGAGCTGCTGCGCCGCATCAACCGCCAGAGCGGCGGCACGGCGGCCATCGTCGGCATGCGCCGTGCTTTGCTCGAGCGGCTGCCGAAGCAGCCCGAACTGCGTGCGGTCGAGGCCGACTTCCTGCATCTGCTGTCGAGCTGGTTCAACCCCGGCTTTCTGCAACTGCAGAAAGTCGACTGGCAATCGCCGGCGCAATTGCTCGAGCAGTTGATTCATCACGAGGCGGTCCATGCGATCGACGGATGGGGCGATTTGCGTCGCCGGCTCGAACCCGACAGGCGCTGCTTTGCCTTCTTTCATCCGCAATTGCCGGCCGAGCCGCTGATCTTCGTCGAGGTGGCATTGCTCGCGCAGATGCCCGATGCGATTGCACCGCTGCTGGCAAAGAACGATCAACCGGTGCGCTCGGAGAAGTTCCGTGTGGCGGCTTTCTATTCGATCAGCAACTGCCAGCCGGGTCTGAAAGGCGTATCACTCGGCAACTTTCTGATCAAGCGTGTAGCCGAGGCATTGAAGCACGAATTGCCGCAGCTTCGCAGCTTCTGCACCCTGTCGCCCATCCCGGGTTTCACGAAATGGCTGCGCGAAGGCGCCCGCAGCGACCGCGTGCCGCCCGCGCGCATGCAAGGCCTGGACGATGCACGCACTGCGCTCTTCGCCGCCACGGGCGGCGCCGCGGCTCTCGACAAACTGTCCGCCGCGCCGGCGCTGCAATCGCTGGGCGAAGAGGCGCACGGCGCTCTGACCCGGCTGGCCGCCTTCTATCTCGCCTTTCACTCCACCGGCGCGGGCGGCGACCCGGTGGCGCGCTTTCACCTGGACAACGGCGCGCGCCTGGAGCGGCTGAATCTCTTGGGTGATCTTTCGGCCAAAGGCCTGCGGCAATCGCTGGGCATGATGGTCAATTACCTCTATGACCTCGAACGCATAGAGACGCATCACGAACAATTCATCGAAGGCAAGGTCGCGTACTCGCGTACGGTCGGCGTGCTGCTTTGAAGTTTTTCGGCCACGCGTTTCAGCCGGTGATTCGCGCCGATTGCGACTTTGGACTATTCTTCGCCCTTCTCCATTCGATCGCGAACGTCACTATGACCAAGACATATCAGCAATTGGTAAAGCAGATCGAGGTCCTGAAGAAACAGGCCGATCAAGTGCGACGCAAGGAAGTCCAGGGTGTGGTTTCCCGCATCAAGGAAGCGATCGCCGCCTATGAGCTGACCCCCGAAGACCTGTTCGGAAAGTCGTCGAGAACCTCGGGCGCAGGCGCTGCAGCCTCGCGGCGTGCGCCCGCCAACGGCAAGGCGCGCTACCAGGACGACGCCGGCAACACCTGGAGCGGCCGCGGCCCGCGCCCGCAATGGCTCAAGGCGGCGCTGGCCGAAGGGCGTTCGCTGGAGGATTTCGCGGTCGGCCGCCGCCGTGGCGCGGCCAAGCCCGCCGCCCGCCCCGCGCGCAAGAAGTTCAAGGTCGCGCCCAAGTACCGCGACGAGGCCGGCAACACCTGGAGCGGCCGCGGCTCGCGCCCGCGCTGGCTGCAGGCAGCGCTCGACAGCGGCAAGACGCTCGAGGACCTGGCCGTCTGAGCCTGCGCGGCGTGGCGCGGCCACGCCGGGGTCGGCCATGCCCACGGTGCCGGGCCGCGGCCTGCGGCCTGCGCTACACCTTCGGTCACTTCTTGGTGACGCCCAGGCGGCACGCTCGGGCTACCTCCGCTCGAATCGGCGCCGCCGGCGCGCCGGGACTCCGTTGACCGATTGCCCATGAACGACAACCTCTTCGGCGCCTTGCGCGATGCGTTTCCTTCGGACCTGGACAGCATCGCCATCGAGACCGGCGACGGCGAGCGCCTGGCCTACACCTGGCGCGACCTGGACCGCGCCACCGCGATGATGGCCAACCTGCTGGCCTCGCTCGAACTGCCCGAGGGCGCGCGCATCGCGGTGCAGACCGAGAAGTCGGTCGAGGCGCTGATGCTTTACCTGGCGGTGCTGCGCGCCGGCTTCGTCTACCTGCCGCTGAACCCGGCCTACCAGAGCAGCGAGCTCGGCTATTTCATCGCCGACGCCGAGCCGAGTGTGGTCGTCTGCGCCGGACGGCATTTCGCCTGGGTCAGCCGCATTGCCTTCAGCGCCGGCACGAAGCACGTGTTCACGCTGAACGACGACCGCACCGGCAGCCTGCTGGAACGCGCCGCGGTGCACAGCGACCGCCACACGCCGGCCGTGCGCCAGGCCGACGACCTCGCCGCCATCATCTACACCAGCGGCACCACCGGGCGCAGCAAGGGCGCGATGCTCAGCCACGGCAACCTGCTGTCCAACGCGGTCACGCTCAAGCGCTGCTGGGGCTGGCGCACGCCCGAGCAAGGCGGCGACGTGCTCATCCACGCCCTGCCCATCTTCCATGTGCACGGCCTGTTCGTCGCCTCGCACGGCGCGCTGCTCAACGGCAGCAGGATGATCTGGTTCTCGCGCTTCGAGCCGCGCGCGGTCATCGCCCAGCTGCCGCGTGCCACCGTGTTCATGGGCGTGCCGACGCTGTACGTGCGCCTGCTTGCCGACCCCGCCCTGGACCGTGCGGCCTGCAGCCACATGCGGCTTTTCGTCAGCGGCTCGGCGCCGCTGCTGATCGAGACATTCCAGCAGTTCCGCGAGCGCACCGGCCACACGATCCTCGAGCGCTACGGCATGAGCGAGACCATCATGCTCACCTCCAACCCCTATCTCGCCGAAGACGGCGAGCGCCGCGGCGGCACGGTGGGCTTTCCGCTGCCCGAGGTGGGCCTGCGCATCCGCGACGACGCCGGACAGGACGTGGCGGTGAACGAGACCGGCCACATCGAGGTGCGCGGACCCAATGTGTTCAAGGGCTACTGGCGCATGCCGGAGAAGACACGCGCCGAGTTCACCGACGACGGCTGGTTCCGCACCGGCGACGTCGGCCGCGTCGATGCCGAGGGCTACGTCACCATCGTCGGACGCAGCAAGGACCTCATCATCAGCGGCGGCTACAACGTCTACCCGGCCGAGGTCGAGGGCTACCTCAACGAGATGCCGGGCGTGGCCGAGAGCGCGGTGATCGGCGTGCCGCATGCCGACTTCGGCGAGGCGGTGGTCGCGGTCGTGGTGCCGCGCCCCGGCGTGACGCTGGACGAGCCCGGCCTCATCGCCGCGCTCAAGGGCCGCATCGCCGGCTACAAGGTGCCCAAGCAGCTTTTCGTCACCCACGAGCTGCCGCGCAACATCATGGGCAAGGTGCAGAAGAACCTGCTGCGCGAGCGGCATCGCGAGACCTTCGGCGGCTGAGCCACCGACGCCCATGCCGCGACGACAGCGATGAACTGGATACGCCGCCTTTTGCCGGACACGGTGCGCGGGCGGCTGGTGCTGCTGGTGCTCGGCACGCTGCTGCCCAGCGTGGCGATCTCGCTGTACGCCGCCTACTCCACCTACCGCGAGGAGCGCAGCGGCGTGACCGCGGCCGCGCTCGAGACGGCACGAGCCCTCGGCCTGGTGGTCGATCGCGAGCTGCTGTATCGCGCCGGCATCCTCGAGACGCTGGCCACCTCGCGCGAGCTGGCCGAGGGCGACCTGCGCGCCTTCTACGAAGAGGCCCGCGCGGTCGCGCCCACGCCGGAGGCCGCGATCGTGCTCGCCGATGCCGAGGGCCGGTCGCTGTTCAACACCCGCGTGCCCTTCGGCGAGCCGCTGCCGCCCGCGCCGGAGTTCGGCGAGCCGACCTACAACAGCCGGGGCACGGCGCTGCTGATCTCGGACCTGTACCGCTCGCCGACCACCGCGCGCCAGAGCTTCGCGGTGGGCGTGCCGGTGGTGCGCGACGGGCGCGTCGTCGGCACGCTGTCCATGAGCAGCGTGGCCTCGCAACTGCAGAGCATCTTCGAGCAGCAGGCGCTGCCCGCGCGCTGGACCGGCTCGCTGCTGGACCGGCAGGGTTATGCGGTGGCGCGAAACGTCAACCCGCAGGGCATGGTCGGGCGCCGTGCCACGGCCGACATGCTGGTGCGCCTGGCGCGCGACAACGAAGGCCTGCAGGCCACGACCACGCTGGACGGCGTGCCGGTGGTCACGGTGTTCAGCCGCGCGCCGATGTCGGGCTGGCGGCTGCTCATCGGCCTGCCGCGCGAGGAGCTCCAGCGCCCGGCCCTGGAAGCCATGGGTGCCACGCTGCTCGCATCCTCGGCGCTGCTGGCGCTGACGCTGGTCGGCGCGGTGCTGACCGGACGCACCATCGTGCGGCCGATGCGCCGGCTGTCACGCGATGCCGAGCGCCTGCGCCGCGGCCAGCCGCTGCACGAAGCGCCCACCGGTCTCGCCGAGACCGACGCCGTGCAGCGCCTGCTGGCCCAGGCCAGCCGCGACCGGGTGGAAGCCGACGAACGGCTGCACCGCCAGGTGCGCGAGGCGGTGGACGCCGCGCGGCGCGCGCAGGACGCCGTGGTCGGTGTGCAGAAGCTCGAGGCCCTGGGCACGCTCACCGGCGGCATCGCCCACGACTTCAACAACCTGCTGCAGACCATGACCACCGGCCTCGCGCTCGCCTCGCGCCGCTCGAGCGAGCCAGGGGTGCAGCAGGCGCTCGAAGCCTGCGAGCGGGCGGTGGGCAAGGCGGTGAAGCTCACGCGCCAGCTCATGGTCTTCGGCCGCGCCCAGCCTGGGCGCACCGAGGTGGTCGATGTGGCCCGGCATCTGCGCGGCATGCGCGAGCTGCTGGGCGGCGCGTTGCGCGCCTCCATCGAGCTGACCATGGACATCGAGGACGACCTGCCGCCCGTCGAAATGGACCCGGTGCAGTTCGAGCTCGCGGTGCTCAACCTCGCGGTGAACGCGCGCGACGCGATCGCCGACGGCGGGCGCGTGACGCTGAGCGCCCGGCAGGCGCAATTCGCCCCCGAGGAACTGCCCGGTGCGCTGGGCGGGGCGATGGTGGTGGTGAGCGTGGCCGACAACGGCGAAGGCATCGCGCCCGAGCTGCTCGAGAAGGTGTTCGAGCCCTTCTTCACCACCAAGCCCATGGGCAAGGGCTCGGGGCTGGGCCTGGCGCAGGTCTACGGCTTTGCGCGGCGCTGCGGCGGGCGCGCCGTGGTGCGCAGCGAGCCGGGTGTGGGCACCGAGGTGTCCATCGTGATGCCGGCCAGCGCCAAGCCCCTGAGCGGCGACGGCGATGCGCCGCCGGGCCCCGCCATCCAGCGCTACCGCGGCACGGTGCTGCTGGTGGAAGACGAGCCGCAGGTGCGCGAGATCACGGCCCAGGGTCTGGAGGCGGCCGGCTTCGCCGTGCGCGCCGTGGCCGATCCGGCGGCCGGCCTGGCCGTGCTCGGTGGCGAGCCGGGCATCGACGTGGTGCTCAGCGACATCATGATGCCCGGCGGCACCAGCGGCCTGGTGTTCGCGCAGCAGCTCGCCGCCAGCCGCCCCGGCCTTCCCGTGGTGCTGGCAAGCGGCTATGCCGAGGCGCTGCAGCCGGGCCTGCCGTTTCCGGTGATCGCCAAGCCCTACGACATCGACCGCGTGGCGCGGCTGCTGGCCGAGCAGATCGAAATCGCCCGCCGGGCCTAGCGGGCGCTCAACTGCGGCGCTGCACGCCGGGTCGATCGGCGGCGGCGGCTTCCCACTCGCCGGCATCGAACCACGGGTCGCCGCGCAGCCAGGCGGCCAGCATGTCCAGCCCGTCCAGGCCCCAGAACAGCCGGCCGTCGACCGCCACCGTCGGCACGCCGAAGATGCCGTCGGCGGCGGCCTCGGCGGTGGCGTGCTTCAACGCCTGCTTGACCGCGTCGCTCTCCGGGTCCACCGCCGGCGCCAGCGATGCGCGCAGCGCCTGCAGCCGCGCCGCATCGTTCGGATCGCCGCCGCCTTGCCACACATGGCGAAACAGCTGCTCGCACACATGGCGCGACGGCGTGCCCAAGGGCGGCGCGCAGGCCACCGCCAGCCGCAGCAGCGCCAACGGGTTGAAGGGATGCGGGCTGGGCAGGTCGAGGGCGATGCCGTGGCGCGCCGCCAACCAGCGCACCTGGCGGTAGGTCCAGGCGCGCTTGGGCGCGATCTCCGCCGGACCCTTCTGGCCCCAGTGCTGCAACAGGCCGGCGAACAGGACCGGCCGGTAGCTGACCTCGACGCTCAGGCCTTCCAGCACCTGCGGCAGGCGCTGGAAGGCCAGCCAGGCATAGGGCGAGACGACGTCGAAATGAAATTGCAGCGAGGTCATGCGCGGTCTTGCGTGGGATGGATGGGGTCGCCGGCTTCACGCGCGGCGCGCCGGGCGTCGAGCTCCCGCCACACGGCGCGCTTGCCTTCATCGTCCATGCCGCCCCAGGCGGCGATCTCGTCCAGCGTGCGCAGGCAGCCTTCGCAGAGGCCCTGCGCGTCCATGCGGCACACACTGATGCAGGGGCTGGGCACGGGGGTGTCGGTCACGAAAGCGCAGCTCAGGCCTGCACCACGTCGGCCACCGGCGCCGCGGTGAGGCCGACGAGCTGGTCCGGGCTCAGGCGGAACACGCCGTTGGGATGGCCGGCGGCGGCCCAGATCTCGTCGAAGCGGAAGAGCTCGCGGTCGATCAGCGTGACCGGCGGCGTGGCATGGGCCACCGGCGACACGCCGCCGATGGTGAAGCCGGTGCTGCGCTTGACGAATTCCGCGTCCGCACGGCCGATGGCGCCGGTGAGCGCGGCCACCTTCTTCTCGTCCACGCGCTTGTCGCCGGAGGCGATGACGAGCACCGCCGCGTCGTCGCTCTTGCGGCGGAAGATCACGCTCTTGGCGATCTGCCCCACGCTCACGCGCAGCGCGTCGGCCGCCTCCTGCGAGGTGCGCGCGGCCACCTCGAGGAACACCGGCACGTGCGGATGCTGCAGCGCCTGCAGCAGCTGCGACACGCGGCGAAAGCCTTCGGGACGTTCGGCTTCCGCTTCCATCACGCCGCCTCCATCGCCGCGGCGCGCTTGGCGAGCAGCGCATTGCCCACGCGCGACACCGGCTTGCGGCCGAGCACGCCGGAGATGTAGGCCGCGGCGTCCACCAGCCGTTCGATGTCGATGCCGGTCTCGATGCCCAGGCCGTCGAGCAGGAACAGCACGTCCTCGGTGGCCACGTTGCCCGTCGCGCCCTTGGCATAGGGGCAGCCGCCCAGGCCCGCCACGCTGGCATCGAACACGTGGACGCCCATCTGCAGGCAGGCGTACACGTTGCCGATGGCCTGGCCGTAGGTGTCGTGGAAATGGCCGCTCACCTCGTGCAGCGGGTAGTGCTTCAGGGCCCGCTCCATCGCCGCCTGCACCTTCCTCGGCGTGCCCACGCCGATGGTGTCGGCGATGCTGCAGTGGTCCACGCCGATGGCCTTGAACAGCTCGACCACGCGCTCCACTTCGTCGGCGCTCACCTCGCCCTGGTAGGGGCAGCCCACCGCGCACGACAGCGCGCCGCGCACGCGCAGCCGGTTCGCATGCGCCGCTTCCACCACCGGGCGGAAGCGCTCGATGCTTTCCTCGATGCTGCAGTTGATGTTGCGCCGGCTGAAGGCCTCGGTGGCGGCGGCGAACACGACCACCTCGTCGGGGTTCGTGGACAGCGCGGCCTCCATGCCCTTCATGTTGGGCACCAGCACGGAGTAGCGCACGTCGCCGCGCCGCTCGATGCCGGCCATGACCTCGGCGTTGTCGGCCATCTGCGGCACCCACTTGGGGCTCACGAAGCTGGTGACCTCGATGTGCCGCAGGCCCGCGGCCTGCAGCAGGCGCACGAGCTCGATCTTGTGCGCGGCGGCGACGGGCTGCTTCTCGTTCTGCAGGCCGTCGCGCGGGCCGACGTCGACGAGGGTGACGTGGTGGGGGATCATGGGGAGGGTCTTTCGGTGAAGCTGGACAAGATAACGCAGCGGTGTGCCGGCTCGCGGACTTCGATACCTCAGTCCGAACGGGGTTCTTTCAGTCGACCGCAAGACGCAGCAGTTCACCGCCCTCCGCCACCTGGTCACCGGCGGCGTAGAGCAGTTCCTTCACCGTGCCGTCGCGCGGCGCGGTGATGGTGTGCTCCATCTTCATCGCCTCCATCACCGCGAGCGGCGCGCCCTGCTTGACCGCCTGGCCGGCCTGCACCAGGAAGCTGATCACCTTGCCCGGCATGGGCGCGGTGAGCTGGCCGCCTTCGGTGGCGCCGTCGGCGGCATGTTCGATGGGGTCGACCAGGCGCAGCGTGGCGCTGCCGTCCGGCGTGAAGAGCGCGAGCCGTTCGCCGCTCGCATAGACCGTGAGCGTGTGGCGCTGGCCGTCCAGCGTAACGCCGTGGCAGCCGTCGCCACGGTGGCGCACTTCCAGCGGCCGGCGTTCGTCGCCCGTCACCAGCAGCAGCGCACCCCCGTGGCTGCGCTCCAGCCGCACCGTGTGGCGCGCCTTGCCGATCTCGATGTCGAAGCGCCGCGCCGCCGCGCCATGCAGCCGGAATCCGTCGCGCCGCGACCAGGGGTCGGCGGTCTCGGCCGCAGCCTCCTCGGCAAGTGCATGCGCCACCACGCCGGCGGCCACGAGCGACAGCGGCAGTTCGGGCGGGCCGAACAGCACGGCACGCTCGCGTTCGATGAGCGCGGTGTCCAGGTCCGCACCGGCAAAGGACGCGCTGTTCACCACCCGCCGCAGGAAGGCGACGTTGGTGTGCGGGCCCACGATGTGGGTCTGCGCCAGCGCCGCATCCAGCCGCGCCAGCGCCTGCGCCCGGTCGGCGCCCCAGACGATGAGCTTGGCGATCATCGGGTCGAAGAACGGCGTGATGCTGTCGCCCTCGCCCACGCCCGTGTCGATGCGCACCGGCGCACGCTCGAAGGCGGCGCTGCCGGGCGGCAGTCGGCACACGTCGAGCCGGCCGGTGGCGGGCAGGAAGTTCATCTCCGGGTTCTCGGCACAGATGCGCGCCTCGATCGCATGGCCGTGGATGGCGAGCTGCTCCTGGCGCAGCGGCAACGGCTCGCCGGCGGCCACGCGCAGCTGCCACTCCACCAGATCGAGCCCGGTGATGGCTTCGGTCACCGGGTGTTCCACCTGCAGCCGCGTGTTCATTTCCATGAAGTAGAAGCGCAGGTCGCCGTCATCCGTCGGCTCGGCGATGAACTCGACCGTGCCGGCGCCCACATAGCCCACCGCGCGTGCGGCCGCCACCGCGGCCTCACCCATCTGCCGGCGGCGTGCCTCGCTCATGCCGGGCGCGGGGGCTTCTTCCAGCACCTTCTGGTGGCGGCGCTGCACCGAGCAGTCGCGCTCGAACAGATGCAGCAGGTTGCCGTGGCTGTCGCCGAAGACCTGGATCTCGATGTGGCGCGGGCGGGTGACATAGCGCTCGATCAGCACCGCATCGTCGCCGAAGCTGTTCATCGCCTCGCGCTTGCAGGAGGCCAGTGCCGCATCGAACTCGCCGGCCGCATTGACCACCCGCATGCCCTTGCCGCCACCGCCCGCACTCGCCTTGATGAGCACCGGGTAACCGATGCGCCCGGCCTCGGCCTTCAGCAGCGCCGGGTCCTGGTCGGCGCCGTGGTAGCCGGGCACCAGCGGCACGCCGGCCTTCTCCATCAACTGCTTGGATTCGGCCTTCAGGCCCATGGCCTTGATGGCCGCGGGCGGCGGGCCGATGAAGACCAGTCCCGCATCGGCGCACTGCTGGGCGAAGTCCTCGTTCTCGCTCAGGAAGCCGTAGCCGGGGTGGATGGCCTGCGCGCCGGTGGCGCGTGCGGCGGCGATGATGCGCTCGCCGCGCAGATAACTTTCCTTGGGCGCGCTCGGGCCGATGTGCACCGCCTCGTCGCAGGCCTTCACATGGCGCGCGGCGGCGTCGGCGTCCGAGTAGACGGCGACGGTGCGAATGCCGAGCCGGCGCGCGGTGGCGGCGACCCGGCAGGCGATTTCGCCGCGGTTCGCGATCAGGATTTTCTTGAACATGTGGACTCCGCTGCTCAATCGCCTGCGCACGCTGCGCGTGCCACGCAATTTGACTTCGTCGCTGCGCCGCTTCGCGGCTGGTCCCCACGATTCGCAATCAAGATTTTCTGGAACATTCGGACCTCAGGCAGTCGGGCTGGCACGCAGCGCACCAGTGACGCGGCGCGCCAACGCTCGCAGGAATTTCGCCAGCAGCCAGACCAGCGCGACCATCACGGCCACGGCCAGCACGAGCAGGACGACGAAGGCCACCGGGCTCGCCCAGGACAGCCACAGCATGGTGGGCACTGCGGCATCGCCCAGCAGCGACATGCCGACGTTGGAGAACGGCTCGGGCGAGGTGTTGACGGCCGCGCGCGTCGTCGCCTTGGCCACGTGGCTGGTCGCGGCGAGCGTGCCGCCGAGCAGCGCGGCGACGGTGGCCATGGTGCCGTCGTCCACACCGAACACCGAGGCGGCGAGCGCAGCACCCGCCGGAATGCGCAGCACCGTGTGCACCAGATCCCACAAGGTGTCCACGCCGGGGATCTTGTCGGCGAAGAACTCGACGAAGAGCATGAAGCCGCTCGCGCCCAGCATGGCGGGGTGTTGCAGCACCCGCAGACCCGTGGGCAGATCGACCCAGCCCAGGCTGCCGGCCAGGCCGGTGAGGAACACGACCGCGTACAAGCGCAGCCCGCTCGCCCAGCCGAGGGCGGCGGCGATGGCGAGCAGCTGGGGGGTGTCGAGGGTGGTGGTCATGGTGGCGGGCCCTCACCCATAGGCCGTTCGGGCTGAGCTTGTCGAACCCGCGTGCAAGTCAGGGTCACGCCTGCCGCTCCAGCCACGCCGGCTTGCGCTTGTTGAGAAAGGCCTGAACCCCTTCGCGCCCTTCCTCGCTCGCACGGATGTCGGCAATGCGCCGCGCCGTGTCCGCGCGCAACGCCTCGGTGATGGGCTGGCCGGCCAGGTCCTGCACCAGCCGCTTGCAGGCGCGTGTGGCCATGGGTCCGTTGGCGCACAACGCCGCGACGAGGGCGTCCACCTCGGCGTCGAGCGCCTCGGCCACGCAGACCTCGTGCACGAAGCCCAAGGCCTGCGCCTGCGCCGCGCTGAAGCGTTCGGCCGTCACAAAGTAGCGGCGTGCCGCCTGCTCACCCATGGCACGGATGACGTAGGGGCCGATGGTGCCGGGCAGCAGGCCCAGCTTCGCCTCGGACAGGCAGAAGTGCACGCCCTCGGCCGCCACCAGTACATCGCACACCGCCGCCAGCCCCACGCCGCCGGCGTAGCAATCGCCGTGGATGCGGCCGATCACCGGCACGGGGCAGCTGTACACCGCCCACAGCATGTCGGCCAGGGCCTGCGCGTCGGCACGGTTCTGGTCCCAGTCGTAATCGGCCATGGCGCGCATCCACGACAGGTCGGCGCCGGCGCAGAAGGCCTTGCCGTGGCCGCCGATGACGATGGCGCGCAATGCCGCATCCTCGGCAAAGCCGCGGAAGAGCTGGGTCAGCTCGGCGATCACGCCGTCGTTGAAGGCGTTGCGCACCTCGGGGCGGTTGAGGAACACACGCGCCACCTCGGGCGAGGGGCGCATCACGTCGAGTGTCGCGGTCGTCATGGGCAGCCTCCACTACATGCGGAACACGCCGAACTTCGTCTCGGGAATCGGCGCATTCAGGCTCGCGCTCAGCGCCAGCGCAAGCACCCGCCGCGTGTCGGCCGGGTCGATCACGCCGTCGTCCCACAGCCGGGCGCTGGCGTAGTACGGATGCGCCTCGCGCTCGAACTGGTCGAGGATGGGCTGCTTGAACGCGGCTTCCTCTTCCGCGCTCCACTGCCCGCCGCGCGCCTCGATGCCGTCGCGCCGCACGGTGGCCAGCACGCTGGCCGCCTGCTGCCCGCCCATCACGCTGATGCGCGCGTTCGGCCACATCCACAGAAAGCGCGGATCGAAGGCGCGCCCGCACATGCCGTAATTGCCCGCGCCGAAGCTGCCGCCGATGATGACGGTGAACTTGGGCACCTGGGCGTTGGACACGGCGGTGACCATCTTCGCGCCATGTTTGGCAATGCCCTCGGCCTCGTACTTGCGCCCCACCATGAAGCCGGTGATGTTCTGCAGGAACACGAGCGGAATGCGCCGCTGGCAGCACAGCTCGATGAAGTGCGCGCCCTTTTGCGCCGACTCGGAAAACAGCACGCCGTTGTTGGCGACGAAGCCCACCGGCATGCCTTCGATGTGCGCAAAGCCGGTGACCAGCGTCGTGCCGTAGCGCGCCTTGAATTCGTCGAACTCGCTGGCGTCGACGATGCGCGCGATGATCTCGCGCACGTCGAAGGGCTTGCGCGTGTCCACCGGGATGACGCCGTGCAGCTCGGCAGCGTCGAAGCGCGGCGCGCGCGGTTCGGCGAGGCGCAGCGAAACATCTTTGCGCCAGTTGAGGTTGGCCACCGACGCCCGCGCGATCGCGAGCGCATGCGTGTCGTTCTGCGCGAGGTGGTCGGCCACGCCCGACAGCCGCGTGTGCACATCGCCGCCGCCGAGGTCCTCGGCGCTCACCACCTCGCCGATGGCCGCCTTCACGAGCGGCGGGCCGCCGAGAAAGATCGTGCCCTGGTTCTTGACGATGATGGATTCGTCGCTCATCGCCGGCATGTAGGCCCCGCCGGCAGTGCACGAGCCCATCACCACCGCGATCTGCGGAATGCCGGCCGCACTCATCTGCGCCTGGTTGAAGAAGATGCGGCCGAAGTGCTCGCGGTCGGGAAACACCTCGTCCTGGTTGGGCAGGTTGGCGCCGCCGGAATCGACGAGGTAGATGCACGGCAGCCGGTTGGCCTGCGCGATCTCCTGCGCGCGCAGGTGCTTCTTCACCGTCATCGGGTAGTAGGTGCCGCCCTTCACGGTGGCGTCGTTGCACACCACCATGCATTCCACGCCCGACACCCGCCCGATGCCGCAGATCAGGCCCGCGCCCGGCGCCGCATCGTCGTACATGCCCAGCGCCGCCAGCGGCGCGATCTCCAGGAACGGCGTGTCCGGGTCGAGCAGCATCTCCACCCGCTCGCGCGGCAGCAGCTTGCCGCGCGCCACATGCTTGGCCCGCGGGCCCTCGCCGCCGCCCTGTGCAATGTGTTCGAGCGTGGCGTTCAGGTCGTCCACCAACGCACGCATCGCCGCCGCATTGGCCTTGAAGTCGTCGGAACGGGGGCTCAGCTTGCTGGCCAGTGCGGGCATGAGGTCTCCAAGGCGATACCGTGCGCGCGGCAACGGTTTACGTATACGTCAATTGCAATGGTACTTCGCCGCCTGACGGTTCCACCGCCGTGGAACCAGCAAGCCTCCAGGCTTGCCACCAGACAATGGGCAGACTAGACTTGGTCATGTTTCATGATTTGCTCTCAGGGCGCGCCAGATGGACGCAGTGAATATCTACGAAGCCAAGACGAAGTTGTCGCAGCTTGTGGACCGGGCGGCATCAGGAGAAGACGTCGTCGTCAGCCGCAATGGCAAACCGCTGGTGCGGATCACTCGTCTCGACAGCGGCAAACGGCCCATCCGGTTCGGTCTGCTGAAGGGCAAGGTGCGCATCGCCGCCGACTTCGACGCGCCGCTACCGGACGACGTGCTCGCGGGCTTCGAAGGCCGCTGATGCGCCTGTTGCTGGACACGCACATCTTCTTGTGGGCGGTTGCCGGTAGCGCATCGCTCAAACCCGCCACCCGCCGGCTGATCCAGTCGGCGGATCGCGTCCACGTCTCGGCGGCCTCGCTCTGGGAAATCGCCATCAAGGCGCAACTCGGCAAGCTCGACGCCAACCCCGACGAGCTGACCGAGGCCATCGGCCAGAGCGGCTTCGTCGAACTTCCGGTTCGCGCCGCGCACGCTGCCGCGGTCGCCCGCCTGCCGCCGCACCACAACGACCCGTTCGATCGGCTGCTCGTGGCCCAGGCGCTCAGCGAGCCGCTGAAGCTCCTGACCGCCGATGCCATGCTCGCGCGTTACAGCGAGCTGGTCGTGGTCGTCTGACCGGACCGAACGTTCAGAACGGCCCGCTCTCGAGCCAGCGCTCGATCTGCGGGCGCCGGTCATTGCCCCAGAAGGTTTCACCATCGATGACGAAGCTGGGTGCGCCGAACACGCCGGCGGCGATCGCCGCGTCGTTCTCGGCCTTCAGCCGCGCCTTCCAGTGCGGGTCGCTCCACACCGCCTCGGCCTCGGCCGGGTCCAGCCCGAACTCCGCGGCCAGCACCTTGAGCTGGGCCGCGTCGCTCAGGTTGACGCCGCGGGTGAAGTAGGCGCGCAGGCAATGCCGCGCCCAGGGCGGCGCGCTGCCCGCGCCCGTGTCGACCAGCCACCAGAACACACGCGCGGCGTTCTGGGTCGCGATCGGGAAGGGCTCGGGCATGGTGAAGGGCACGCCGGCAAAGCGTGCCGAGCGGCCGAAGTCGCGGATCGAGTATTCACGCTTGAGGGGATACGACACCGGGCTCTTCAACTGCGCTGCCTCGAAGGTCGCGCCGAGCAGGATCGCGCGCCAGCGCACCGTGCGGCCATGCCGCGCGGCGGTGGCTTCGATCCACTCGGACGCGACGTACGAATACGGCGACGAGAAGTCGAAGTAGAAGTCGATCGGCGATCGCGGCATCGTCATGCGCTACTTGTACAGAACCTCGGGAAGCCACAGGCCGATCTGCGGGAACATGTAGAGCAGCACGATGGCGAGGATCTGTATGCCCATGAACGGCAGCATGCCGGCGAAGATCTGGTTCAGCGTCACATGCTTGGGCGCCACGCCCTTCAGGTAGAAGGCCGACATCGCCACCGGCGGGCTGAGG
>JBIQKU010000071.1:0-16022 GCA_044506225.1 Rubrivivax sp.
TCAGTTGGTAGAGCAGCGGATTGAAAATCCGCGTGTCGGTGGTTCGATTCCGCCCTTGGCCACCACCTTCCGAACCCGCATGAACACGCCGTGTCATGCGGGTTCTTGCGTTTCGGGGCGGCACATCGAGGGCGGCGCAAGACGCATGCGCACGGGGCGCTGTCACAAGACGCCCGGGGCTGCCGTCTAGCAGGTGTCCCCCTTCAATTTCCAGGACAGGAGCCTGTGATGACCGCCCCCCGACTCGACTACCACGCCCTTGCTCCCAAGGCGGCGCGTGCCGCCAACCAGTTCTCCCATGCCGCCGGCGCTTCGCTGGACCGGCGGCTGCGCGAACTGGTGAACCTGCGCATCAGCCAGATCAACGGCTGCGCGTTCTGCATCGACATGCACTGGGCCGATCTGCTGGAGCAGGGCGTGCCGCCGCGCCATGTGAACGCCGTGGCCGGCTGGCGCGAGGCCGCGCGCTTCTTCAGCGACGCTGACCGTGCCGCCCTGAACTGGGCCGAGGCGGTGAATGCGGTGCCGCAGCGCACGCCCAGCGACGCCGACTTCGAGGCCGTGCGCCGGCATTTCAGCGACGAGCAGATCGCCGACCTGACCTTTGCCGTGGGCGCGATCCGCACATGGAACATGCTCAACGCGAGCTTCCACATGCCGGTGCCGGAAACGCCGTACAAGGCCGGCTGATCCGGGGATCAAGAGAAAACGCGGGCCGACGAGGCCCGCGTACCGAGGAAACCGTTCAGGCGTTCAGTCGTGCGCCACCGGCAGCCCGCTCGCTTCCCACTCGGGCAGGCCGCCGCGGAACCAGTAGACCTCCTTGAAGCCGATGGACTGGGCGTACTTGCTGGCCTTGTAGGACTTCCAGCACTCTGCGCCGTTGCACGAGAAGATCGTCGGCTTGGTCTTGTCGAGCTTGGCGATGGCCGAGGCGTCGTCGCGCCGCATGTCGTAGGCCACGTCCTTCAGGCTTTTCTCGATGTAGGGCGCAAGCACCGCGTTGGGCACGCGCTTGGCCTTGAATTCCTTCTCGGTGCGCGCGTCGACGATGACCGCGCCCTGGTCGATGAGCGCCTTCGCTTCGGCCGCCGTCACCAGCTTCACACCGGGCAGGTGGGTGGGCGTGAAGATGCCGAGCTCGGCCACCTGCTGGTATTCGGCGAGGTTGGGCCGCACCGTCACCGGCTTCAAGCCCACGCCCGGCGCGGACGCGGCAAACCACTTGGCGATGCGCGCGCGCACATCGCTCGGCAGGTCACTTTTCATCACCACGGTGAAGCCGCCCGGCACGGCGCTCGAGGTGGCAAGCACCTTGGCCACGCCCGGGTTCTCCTTGGACCAGCCGTCCCAGTCGCTGCGCAGGATGACGGTGGCGTCCGACACGCCCACCGTCAGCGCCGCCAGGCCCGCCTGCGGATAGCGCGCGTGTTCGACCGTCTTCAGGTCCTTGAACGACAGGCCCGCGGCGTTCAGCATGCCTCGCGCCATGTAGGTGTAGATGGAGTCCTGCTGCGGCAGGTAGATGCGCCCGCCGCGCACTGCGTCGGTGGAGGCGAGCTGCTGCTTGCCCACGAGCACGTACTGCTCGGCGCCGTCGGTGGCGCCCACCAGTTCATAACCGCGGGACAGCGCCGAGGCCGCCACCTGCGCCGGGGCGATGAACACGTCGTAGCCGCCGCTGCGGGTGCTGCGCATGACGTCGGCGAGGTCCTCGCTGGTCACGACGTTGACCGGCTGGCCCATGGCCTTGGACAGGCTCGCCGCCAGGCTGCTGCGCGAGATGCTCAGGCCGTCCTTGCGCGAGGTGGGCTCGATGGCCACCAGCGCCGACATCTCGGCCCAGGCCTGGCCACCGGCCAGCAACATCAGGCTCGCGGCCCAGAGCTTCAACCTGTCGAATCGCATGCGTCCTCCTGCTTACTTGTGCACGACCTGGCCGAGCATGCCGTGACTGGCGACGCGCGGAGATGACCGGCTGAACAATTCGAGACAAATGCAGGCTGAGTCACATTTGGAAACGTTGCTATTCGTATCGAACGTGGCGTAACCGCCGGTGTGAGGCCCGCACCGGGCCTTCAACCGTGTGAACCCGCGTGCCGTGTTCACGCTGACAAGGCAAGATCGGCCTTCCCCCTGTCCTGCCGACGTCCGTGGAGGGACGCGGCTTCTTTCGGAGAACGATCACGATGAGCCTTTCGCAACCTTCTCTTCAGCGCCGGCATGTGCTTGCCGGTTCGGCCGGTGCGCTGGCCGCGGTGGGCCTGGGCACCTGGTCGCGCGCGGCCTCTGCGCAGGCCAAGCCGCTGCCGACCTATGCCGCCTGGAAAGATGCCGACAGCGTGATCGTGCACAGCGCCAACACCATCGAGACGCAGCGCAGCGCCTTCGGGACCAGCGTGCTCACGCCGAGCAACCAGCTCTACGTGCGCAACAACCTGCCGCCGCCGGACGCGTCGGTCGTGGCCAACGCCGACGACTGGCAGATCTCGATCGAAGGCGTGACCCACGAGCGCACGCTGACGGTGGGCCAGCTCAAGTCGCTGGGCATCGAGACGGTGGCCACCGTGCTGCAATGCTCGGGCAACGGCCGCGGCTTCTTCCCGCACAAGCCGAGCGGCACGCAATGGACGGTGGGTGCCGCCGGTTGCGTGCTGTGGAGCGGCGTGCCGGTGCGCACCGTGGTCGAGGCGCTGGGCGGTGTCGCCAAGGGCCGCATCTACATGACGGGCACCGGTGGCGAGGCGCTGCCCGCAGGCGTCGACCCCAAGACCGTGCTGGTCGAGCGCTCGGTGCCGCTGGAGGCCATGGGCGACGCGCTGCTCGCCTGGGAGCTCAACGGTGCCCCGCTGCCCCTGGCGCACGGCGGCCCGCTGCGCCTGGTGATCCCGGGCTACCAGGGCGTGAACAACATCAAGTACGTCAAGCGCCTGGCGTTCACCGAGACCGAGTCGGACGCCCGCATCATGACCAACAGCTACCGCATGGCGCCGGTGGGCGGCAAGTCCGATCCGTCACAGCCGTCGGTGCTCGAGATGAACGTGAAGAGCTGGGTCAACGGCCCGCTGCCCGGCGACGGCAAGCTCACCGCCGGCACCACGCAGATCCACGGCGTGGCCTTCAGCGGCACGAACCCGGTCAAGCGGGTGGAGGTGTCCATCGACGGCGGCAAGACCTGGCGTGACGCACGCTTCGTCGGCCCGAGCCTCGGCAAGTACGCCTGGCGACAGTTCGTGCTGCAGGCCAATCTGCCGGCCGGCACGCACACCATCGCCAGCCGCGCCACCGACACGGCGGGCAATGTGCAGCCGCAGCACCGCGTCGAGAACAACCGCGGCTACGCCAACAACAGCTGGCTGGACCATGCGGTGACCGTCACCGTCGCCTGATGACAGCGTGCGCGGCCAGGGCCCGGCGGGCCTTGGCCGTTTTCTTTTCGGGCGCCGCCCGTCCTTCCCTTCTTCCTTCCCTTCGATCCGCAGTGCCCACACACCCCGTCCTGCGCCGCCTGGCGGCCGTCCTCCTGCTTGGCCTGGCCTGCAGCGCCCATGCCGACGATGCCGCCCAGCGTGCGCTCGGCAAGCAACTGTTCATGAGTGGCGCGGTACCCGCCTGCGCCGTCTGCCACACCCTGGCCGATGCCGGCGCCGAGGGCGCCATCGGCCCGGTGCTCGATGACCTGAAACCTGATGCCGCGCGCGTGGCGACGGCACTGCGCAGCGGCCTTGGGGCCATGCCATCCTACGCCGACTCGCTCACACCCGAGCAGATCGAGGCGATCGCGCGCTACGTGGCCTTCGCCACCGGCGGCGCGAAGTAGTCGACAACGACAACGGCGGCCCGCCGCGGGCCGCCGTCTGCTCCCACACGTTCAGCTGACGATGCGTGCGCCCGGGCCGTAGACCGCGATGTCGACCCGGTCCGATGCGATGTAGGGCGCCTTCTCGGGGAAGCCGAGGTTGTAGTCGCCGAGCTCGATGCGACGCATCGAGGTGAGCGCGAGCCGCAGCTTGTCGCGGGTGAGGTCGCGCCCGGCGCGGCGCAGGCCTTCGATGACGATCTGTGCGTTGACCCAGGACTCGAGCGAGTCGCTGCTCGGCTCCTTGATGCCGAAGTGGTTCATCTGCTCGTGGAACTGGCGCACCAGCGAATACTTGATCTGCTCGGCGCCGGGGAAGACACGCGCCACCGCGATGCCCTTGATGGCGCCGCCGAGCTTGGCGTATTCGCTCGGGATCACCGACACCGACACACCCGCGATCGCCAGCGCCGGCATGCGCGTGCGCATGGGCACGACGAAGGAGGTGGTGGCCGCACCGGTGGTGGCCATGAAGATGCCGCCGGCCTTGGCGGCCATCACCTGCTCGGCCAGTTCCTCGCCGTTCTCGCCGTTCACCGCGAGCTTGTAGGCGCCCACCGGGCGCAGATTGAGGCGCTCGAAGCGGCCCTGCACGTCCTTGAGCACCTCGTGGCCGAAGCCGTTGTCCAGGTAGACGATGGCGATGTCGCGAATGCCCACGTTCGACATCAGCGTCAGCAGGTGGCTCACCTCCTCGGCGTAGCCCGGGCGCACATGGAAGGTCCAGCGCTGCTGGGCATTCCGCAGCGAGGAGGCGCCGGTGATCGGGCCGACGAAGGGCACGCCCACCTTCTCGGTGTAGGGCAGGAAGCGGCCGATGTTGCCGGTGCCGAAGATCGACATCAGCGCGAAGGCCTCGTTGCCTTCGACCATCTGCTGCACGTTGTCGACGGTGCGCTGCGGCACGTAGGCGTCGTCCATCGTGAGCAGCTTGATTTCGCGGCCGTGCACGCCGCCGGTCTTGTTGGCCCAGGCAAAGGCGGCCTGGATGCCGGCCGTGTGGTGCTTGCCCGCGCCGCCCAGCATGCCGGTCATGGCCAGCGTGCTGCCGATGGTGACGTGGCGTGCCGACAGCGCGCCGTCGCTGGCCAGCGCCTGCGGCATCCAGGCGGGCATGCCGAGGCCGGCCGCGGCGATCCCCGCGCCCTTGATGAAGGTTCTGCGTTGCATGGTTCCTCTCCTCTTCCCATTTGCCCCTGTGTCGGGGTCCCGTGTCGAATGGTTACAGCCATCACAGCCTACTGGCGGACGGCGGCCCTGTCGATTGCAGGAGGCGAGAGCGAAGGAGCAGGCGCGTCAGGCTTCACGCTTGCGCGCGCACGGGTTCGTCCCAGCCGCATGGGGCGGCTCGACGGCGAGCAGAGGATGAGGACGAACGCCCGCTCAGGCGGGCGGCGCGGTGTCGACGAAGCTCGGTCGCTGCGAGAGCTTGGCGTGCAGCCGAGCGAGGTTGGGGTGCTCGGCACGCCAGTCGATGGCCGCGAAGCGGAAGTCGAGGTAGCCGAGCGCACAGCCGACGGCCACGTCGGCAAGCGTGAAGTGAATGCCCGCGCACCAGGGCTTGTCGCCCAGGCCGCGGTTCATCGCCGCCAGTGCCGCATGCACGCGCGTCATCTGGCGCTCGATCCAGGCGGCGCTGCGTTCGCCGGGCGCGCGCTGGTCCCAGGTCTCTTCGAGGCGCGCGGCGATCAGCGCGTCGCACACCCCATCGCCCAGCGCCTCCCAGGTGCGCACCTCGGCGCGCTCGCGCCCGCGCTCGGGGATCAGCCGGCCCACCGGCGAGAGCGTGTCCAGGTATTCGACGATGACCCGCGAATCGAACACCGCCTCGCCGCCCTCCATCACCAGGCAGGGCACCTTGCCGAGCGGGTTGGAGGCCAGGATGCGGTCGCTGCCCCAGACGTCTTCCGCCTCGAGCTGGTAGTCGAGCTTCTTCTCGGCCATCACGATGCGCACCTTGCGCACGTAAGGGCTGGTGAGCGAGGCGATGAGTTTCATGATTTATCTGGCTCCCGGAGGGTCGGCGGATTCTATCGACCGGCCCTTCACCGCAAGGCGCGCTGATAGAGTTTCAAAGCACACAAAGAACGCCCCGTTGCGGGGCACACACGAGGGAGAACCCATGTCCATGTCCGCCACGCCCGGGGAGGCAGCGCTGCCGCGCGAACCCCATTTCGGCAGCGCTTTCGGCGCCGTGCCCACCCACCCTGTGCCGCTGGCAGGCACGAGCACCACCACCGGCCACCGGCTGCCGGTGCGCTTCACCGGCTCGGGCAGCGAGTACTTCCGCATCTGGATCGTCAACCTGCTGCTCACGCTCG
Organism: Rubrivivax sp.; assembly: GCA_044506225.1. GTDB lineage: Bacteria > Pseudomonadota > Gammaproteobacteria > Burkholderiales > Burkholderiaceae_C > JAKFDI01. Next base: position 6,181 of record JBIQKU010000071.1, read on the forward strand.
TCACGCTGGGCATCTACTACCCCTGGGCGAAGGTGCGGCGGCTGCGCTATTTCCACGGCAACACGCATGTCGGCGAGCATGCGTTCGACTTCCACGGCGACCCGAAGAAGATGCTGCGCGGCTACCTGCTGGTGGGTGCGCTGTTCGCGCTGTACGGCATCACCAGCCAGTTTTCTCCGCTGGCCGGCGGCGTGGCCTTTGTGCTGATCGCCGCGCTCTGGCCCGCACTGTTCAAGGCCGGGATGCAGTTCCGGCTGGCCAACACCAGCTGGCGCGGCCTGCGCTTTCGCTTCAAGGGCACGGTGCGTGGCGCCTATGCGGCGCTGCTGCCGCTGCTCGTGCCGGTGCTCGTCGGGGTGGCCGTGGCGATGTCCGCGCCTGCCCAGGGCACTCAGCCCTCGGGCTGGTTCATCGGCGCCATGTTCGCGCTGCCGCTGAGCATGGTGCTGATCGTGCCCTGGCTGCTCTGGCGGCTGAAGAAGTACCAGCACGACCACTACGCGTTGGCCCAGTGGCAGACCGAGCTGCGTACAGGCGCCGGCTCGTTCTACGGCGTGTTCCTGAAGACCATCGGCGTCGGCCTGCTGGGCGGCCTGCTGTTCGTCGGCCTGGCTTTCGTGGGTGCGATGGTGTTCGGCGCGGCCAGCTTCCTCACCGGCGGCGGGGACGGCCGGCCGGGCGCCGGCAGCATCGTCGCGGTGATCCTCGGCGCCGTGCTGGGCCTGCTGGGCCTCATCGTGGTGCAGATCCTGCCGCGGCCCTACATGGCCTCACGCCTGCAGAACCTGGTGTGGTCGCGCACCGGCAACGCATCGCTGCGCTTTCGCAGCGAGCTGAAGTTCATGCCGCTGCTGCTGCTCACGCTGAAGAACCTGCTGCTCATGGTGCTGACGCTCGGCCTGTACTGGCCGTTCGCCGCGGTCGCGACGGCGCGCATGAAACTCGAGGCCGTGAGCCTGACGACACGCACCGACCCCGCCACGCTGTTCGACTCGGCCCGCCCGGCCGAAGGCGACGCCGCGGGCGACGCCGCCGGCGACCTGCTGGACTTCGACATCGGCTTCTAGATGCAGCCGGCGCCCCTGCCGTCCACGCTGACGGTCGACTACTTCGACGGCCGCAGCGCCCGCGCCACGCCGGTCACGCTGCGCCTGATGGGCGACCTGCTGCTGATCGACGGCGACGGCGTGTGCCGGCGCGAGCCGGTCGGCAGCGTGCAATGGCCGGAGCGCACGCGCCACGGCACGCGCATCACCCACCTGGCGGACGGCGCCTCGCTGCATTGCACCGACAGTCTGGCCTGGGACCGCTGGATGCGCGCCGGGGGCCACCGCGACTCGGCGGTGGTGGCGGCGCAGCAGAGCTGGCGCGGCGTGCTCGTCGCCGTGCTGCTGCTGGTGGTGACGCTCGCCGGGGTCTACCAGTGGGGCGTGCCCGCCGCCGCACGCGCCATCGTGGCGCTGGTGCCGCACAGCGTGGACGCCGCCATCGGCCGCGAGGCCCTGGCCTCGCTGGACGGGCGCTGGATGCAGCCGAGCGAACTGCCGCCGGCCCAGCAGCAGCAGTTGCGCGCCGCCTTCGCGCAGGCCGTGGCCCGGCTGCCGGCGGACCAGGCGCCACCCTACGAGCTGCTGTTCCGCGCCAGCGGCGTCGGCCCCAACGCTTTCGCGCTGCCCGGCGGCCACATCATCCTGACCGACGAATTGGTGGCACTGGTGGACGGCGACGAGCAGGTGATCACCGGCGTGCTCGCGCACGAGCTGGGCCATGTGCGGCGGCGCCACGGCATGCGCGCGCTCGTCCAGGTGACGGCGCTGGGTGCGGTGGCGAGCCTGGTGGTGGGCGACTTCAGCGGCCTGCTCGCCGGCGTGCCCGCGCTGCTCGGGCAGGCCGGCTATTCGCGCGATGCCGAACGCGAGGCGGACGCCGACGCGGTCGCCACATTGCGCGCGGCCGGCATCTCGCCGCGGGTGATGGTGCGCTTCTTCGAGCGCATTGCCGACTGGCGCCGCGGTGAAGCGGCCGATGAAGACCTCGGCCAAGGCGATGGCGACGACGATTCCTGGCTGGGCATCGCCATCGCATCGCACCCTGCGGATGCGCAGCGCATCCGCTTCTTCGAGGAGGCGGCGCGGCCGTGAGCTGAGGGCTCAGCGCCCGTCGCCGTCGCCATCGCCAGGGACGGCGCGCTCCGATTGCTCGCGCAGACGCTGCCAGGCGTCGCGGGTCGCCCGCCCGGCGCGGTCCCATTCGATGCGCGAGTTGCCGCGCGCTTCTTTCCACCCGGCCGACAGGTCGGTCTCGATGTCCTCGTAGTTGCGCTCGGGAAAGCGCATGTAGGCGTCCACGCCGTAGCGGTAGGCCGGCGCATAGTCGTCCTCCCAGGTGTAGCCGTCGCCCATCTGCGCGCGCTCGTGCCAGGCGCTGCGCCAGTAAGCCTCTTCGACCATCGGGTCGATGACATGCGCGGCCCGGTTGCCGGCCGCGCCCCCGGCGACGGCACCGGCCACCGCGCCGATGGCCGTGCCGACCGGGCCGGCAAACGCGCCGACGGCCGCGCCGGCGGCGGCCGCACCGATCACCGCCCCGGCGGTGGTGCCGACCGGATGCTCGCCAATGGCCGAGGCCGAGTCGCGCTCGGCGGGCTGTGCGGGCGCCGTGCGCGGCTCGTCGCGCGCGGCCGGCCGGCCGTGCGGCGCGCCGGCGGGAATCTCGCGGTCGATGGCCTGCGCTGCGTCGATGCGTGCGGAGCCGGGCACCTTCACACCATGGCGCGGAGTGGATCGTTCGCTCATGCGGATCTCCTGGAACTGGGTTCCGGGAAAGGGCAACACACGTTCCCGGCACGCCCTGGGCTCGTGCGACGCACGCCCGCCACGCGGCGGCGACCGTTCGGCGCTTGCGCCGCACCGCTGGTACACGCGACGCGCGTCGGCGTGTCGCGCGCCCTTCGGACGGCGGCGGGCGGCGCGTATGGTCCCGGCCGTGGAGATCCTCGCCCTCATCCTGGCGCTTCCGTTCTTCGTCGCCGCAGCGATCGCGACGCATGCGCTCGTGGCACGCATCGTCAAGGCGGTGTTGTGGGCCTGGTCGCCGCTCGCCGTGGGCGAACCCGAGGCCTGCGCCTACGAGCGGCGGGTCTATCACACCGCCGATGCGGCCATGCTGCAGGTCGTCGGCCTGGCCGCGGCGGCGGGCCTGGCCGCCTGGGCGGGCCTGGTGCTCGCCACGGCGCTCGCCGCGCTCGTTGCCGTGCCGCTGTTCGCCGCCGCCCTGGTGCTGGACGTGATGCGCTGGGAGCGCGTCGCCGCCAGCGCCAGCGCGTTGTGGTTCCAGCGTGGCTTCTTCGGCAAGGTGCACCAGGTGGATGCGGAAAACATCCGCGACATCACGGTGGACGAGACCGAAGCCGGCGGCTTCACGCTGCGCCACGGCTTTCGCAACCGGCTCGCGCGGCTGAAGGTGCGCATGGCCGACAAGCGCGTGGTGGCCCTGCCCAAGACCGACGCCGCCCGCGGCCTGGACGACATGGAGGCCGTAGCCAACCACATGCGCCTGCGCATGGAGCAGCTGCGCAGCCGGCGCGCGGCAAAGGTCGCGCCGCAGCAGCCCATCGCTGCGGTGGCGCCGGCGCCCGACGACGAGGACGACCTGCGCCGCACCCTGCGCCAGCTGCGCCGCGCGAGCCGCACCGCCGCGCCGACCAAGCGCGAATCCCCGGCGCGCTAGGGCCGCCGCCCCGAGGCCCTTCGCCGAGCCCGGCCGCATCCTGCGGCGGAGAATCGCCCGATGAACGCCCTTCTTCGTGACGACGCCGCGCAGACCCTTGCCGAACTCGACAGCCACCGCCGCCGGCGCGCACGCATTGCCGCGGCGATCGCCGCCGAGGGCCCCGGCATCGCCATCGTGCCCACCGCGCCCGAGCGTGCGCGCAACAGCGACACCGACCATCCCTACCGCTTCGACAGCCACTTCCACTACCTGAGCGGCTTCGCCGAGCCGCAGGCTTGGTTGGTGATCACCAGCGAAGGCCGCAGCCTGCTGTTCTGCCGCGAGAAGGACCCGGAGCGCGAGATCTGGGACGGCTACCGCCTCGGCCCCGAGGCCGCCCCGGCCGCGCTCGGCGTGGACGAGGCCTGGCCGATCGCCGAGCTCGACACCCGTCTGCCCGAGCTGCTGGCCAACCGCAGCACGGTGTGGAGCGCGTTTGCGGCCCATGGCCCGCTGGTCGCGCCGCGGCTCGCGCACTGGCTGGACGCGGTGCGCGCGCGCGAACGCCAGGGGGTGGAAGCGCCACGCGCCCACCGCGACCTCGGCCCGCTGCTGGACGATATGCGGCTCGTGAAGGACGCCGGCGAACTCGCCACCATGCGCCGAGCCGCGGCGATCTCGGCCGGGGCGCATGCGCGCGCGATGCGTTTTTGCGCCGGGCGTTTTCGCGACGGCGCCGCGCTGGTGCGCGAGTACGAGATCGAGGCCGAGCTGCTGCATGAATTCCGCCGCCACGGCGCCCAGGCGCCGGCCTACACCAGCATCGTCGCCGCCGGTGCCAATGCCTGCGTGCTGCATTACGCCGCCGGCGACGCGCCCTTGCGCCCGGGCGAGCTGTGCCTGATCGACGCCGGCTGCGAACTCGACGGCTACGCCAGCGACATCACCCGCACCTTTCCGGCCGACGGCCGCTTCAGCCCGGCGCAACGCGAGCTCTACGACGTCGTCGCCGCCGCCCAGGCCGCCGCCATCGCCGCCACCCGGCCCGGCGCGCGCCAGCGCGATGCGCACCATGCGGCGGTGCGGGTGCTCACCCAGGGCATGCTGGACGCGGGCCTGCTCGATGCGAACGCGGTCGGCTCGCTGGACGACGCCATCGCGAGCGCCGCCTACCGGCGCTTCTACATGCATGGCACCGGCCACTGGCTGGGCCGCGACGTGCACGACGTGGGCGAGTACAGCGCGCTGGACGAGGCCCCCGTGGAGCAGCCCGACGGCCTCGGCGGCACGGTGGTGAAGAAGCCCTCGCGCAAGCTCCAGCCAGGCATGGTGGTGACGCTCGAGCCCGGCCTGTATGTGCGCCCGGCCGAAGGCGTGCCCGAGCGCTACTGGCACATCGGCATCCGCATCGAGGACGATGCGGTCGTCACCGCCGACGGCTGCGAGCTCATCACGCGAGACGTGCCCGCCGCCACCGCCGAGATCGAGGCGCTGATGCGCGGCTGAGCCGGCACGCCGCCAGCCATCGGCCATATGGCCGATTGCCCTTGCGGCAACCCTCGTCTACGGTCGGGGCCGGCGCGTGGCGGCTCCGCCGCGCGACCGCTTTACTCACGACATGGAGAACCGAATGAGGGGATATGCAGGTTTGACGATTTCGATCGCCGCGGCGGCGTTCCTGGCCGGCTGCGGCGGTGGCGGTGGCGGAAGCGCTGAACAAGATCCGGGCAGCGGCGGTGGCGGGGGCGGGGGCGGCGGTGGTGGCGGCGCAGTCACCACGCTGACCGGCACGCTGCTCGCGCCGGACGGCGCCACGCCCATCGGCAACGCGCTGGTCTACGTCGAAGGCAGCACGCAGTCGGCCGCCGCGGCGGAACGCCGCTTCGCCGCCGCCGTGCCCGACCCTTCCGTGTGCGGCACGCCTCCCACCGCGACCTGGGCCTACACCTGCACCGGCGCCGACGGCAGCTTCACGCTGGACGGCCAGTGGTCGGCCGGCGCCACGTTCGTGGCCAAGAAGGGCGCCTTCACCCTGACGCAGACGCTGGACAGCACTGCCGGCAGCACGGTGGCGCTGGGCTCGGTGGCCCTGCCGGCCAGCGGTGTGAAGATGGCTGTGGTCGAGGGCAGCTACGACTCGGTGGAAGACATCCTGGCCAAGCTGGGTTACGGCGAGGTCGAGTTCGGCCAGCTGAAGAAAGGCACCGAGAAGTTCGACCTGCTGGAGGACGACACCAGCCTCTACGCCACCGACAGCAGCACCGGCAAGGCCAACATCTACAACTACGCGATCGTGTTCCTGAACTGCGGCGCGGACGAGATGACGGTCAGTGATCCGGCGCGGCTGCAGATCCTGCGCGACTACGTCAACGCCGGTGGGCGCCTGTACGCCAGCGACCTGGCCTACGACTTCGTCGAGCAGGCCTTCCCGCAGTACGTGGACTTCCACGGTTCGGTCGGCACGTCGGCGACCGCTGCGGAAGACACCGACGTGGCCCAGGTCGGTCAGGGCGGCATCACGTCGAACGCGACGCTCGACCCGGTGCTGCGTGACTGGCTCGCCAAGGTGACGTGCGAGGGCGGCTCCTGCCTGGGCACCGACCAGACGGCCCACATCGACAGCTTCTCCGGCGGCTGGGCGGTGATGGAAGGCCCGCACGAGGGCGCCAACGTGCGCATCTGGGCCAAGGGCCCGGTGACCACGTACAGCTCGTCCACGCCGGTCGAGAAGCCGCTGACGGTGAGCTTTGCCGTCGGCCAGGGCCGCGTGACCTACACGTCGTACCACAACCACGCATCCGGCGGCGAAGAAGGCTTCACGCCGCTCGAGCGCATCATGCAGTTCCTGGTGTTCGAGCTCTGAGGGACCGCGCGCGGCCTCGCGCCGCGCCTCGACGGCCCTGTCGGCTTGCCGGCGGGGCCGTTGTCGTTCTAGACCAGCTTCTTCAGCAGCTCGGTCTTCTTGGCGTCGAATTCCGCGGGCGTGAGCACGCCCTTGTCGCGCAGCTCACCCAGCTTCTCGAGCGTGGCCATGACCTCCTCGGGCCGGACTATCGCGGCCTGCGCCGTGAGCCCCTGGCCGAGCTGCTGCGCCATCACCTGCCCCAGCGCCACACCGGCACCCAGGCCCATCGCGTCGCCGGCCACGCCGCCGCCCTGGCCACCGCCTTCGGCGAACTTCGGAATGGCCTGCGCCGTCTGGTACTGCATGAACCGGCGCATGTCGTCGCCGACCATGCCCATGCCGATCTTCTGGTCGAGGATCTTCTGCAGTTCCTCGGGCAGCGAGATGTTCTGCACCGTCACGTTTTCGAGCCGCAGGCCGAGCGCCGCAAACGCCGACTCGCTCGCCTCGCGCAGCGCGCGCGCGAACTCCACTTGGTTGGCCGCGAGGTCGAGGAAGGGCACGCCGCTGGACGCCACGCCGTCGGAGATGTGCTGCAGCATCAGCGCGCGCAGCTGGCCTTCGAGGTCGGCGACGCGGTAGCTGTCGCGCGTGCCGGAGATCTCGGTGTGAAAGAGCCGCGCGTCCGCGATGCGGTAGCTGTAGTTGCCGAAGGCGCGCAGGCGCACCGCGCCGAAGTCCTTGTCGCGGATCGTCACCGGCTGGGTCGTGCCCCAGCGCTGGTCGACCTGCTGGCGCGTGCTGAAGAAGTAGACGTCGCTCTTGAACGGGCTCTGGAACAGCTTGTCCCAATTCTGCAGATAGGTGAGCAGCGGCAGCGTGGCGGTGGTGAGGGTGTAGCGCCCCGGGCCGAAGACGTCGGCGATCTTGCCTTCGTTGACGAACATCGCGAACTGGGATTCGCGCACCGTGAGCGAGGCGCCGTACTGGATCTCGTTGCCGGCCATGGGGAAGCGCCAGGCGAGCGTGCCGTCGCCCGGCTCGGTCCACTCCAGCACGTCGATGAATTGCTTCTTGATGAAATCCATCAGTCCCATGCCGACTCCTCCAAGGCCCCGCGGGGTGCGGCGAATAATACGCAACAGGGCTGCGCAGCCTGCAGCCGGGACGCCACGATGAACGCACTTGCCGAACGACGCCTTGCCCTTGCCATCGTCGGCGCCGGGCCGGTGGGCCTGACGCTTGCGCTGCAGGCGGCGCGCCAGTTGCCGCAGGCGCAGATCTCGCTGCACGACGCACGGCCGCTCGAGCGCGACGTGAGCGGCGATCCGCGCACGCTGGCACTGGCCATCGGCAGCGTGCAGACGCTGGAACGCCTGGCCGCCTGGGAGGCCGAGGCCGCCCAGCCCATCCTCGAGGTGCATGTGTCGCAGCAGCCGCCTTCGCTTGGCGGCATGCTGGCCGGCGTGTTCGGCGAACCCGAGGTGCGCATCCGCGCGCTGGACGAAGGCGTGCCCATGCTGGGCGCGGTGATGCGCTACGGCCAGATCGTCGCCCCGCTGCAGCGTGCCTGGCTCGAGGCCTGCGCGCGCGAGCCGCAGCGCCTGTCCACGCGTTTCGGCACGCCGGTGAGCGCGCTCGCGAACAAGGGCGGCGGCGTGGAGATCGATGCGGGCATCGTCGAACATGCCGACCTGGCGGTGGTGGCCGAAGGCGGCGTCTTCGGCCAGCAGGCGCGCAAGGCGATCGCGCGCGACTATGCGCAGACCGCCTGGGTGGGCACGGTGACGCTGGAAGGCGGGCGCCCCGGCGTGGCCTATGAACGTTTCACCCGCCACGGGCCGGCGGCCCTGCTGCCGCTGAAGAACAACCAGGCGGCGCTGGTGTGGTGCGTGGCGAGCGCCGACGACCCGGTGGCCGAGCTCGACGAAGCGCAACGGCTCGCGGTGCTCAACACCGTGTTCGACCCGGAGGTCGGCCGGCTGGTGGCGATGACGCCGCTCAAGCGGTTTCCGCTCGGCCTGAACGCCGAGCGCACCCTCACCGACGGGCGCATCGTGCGCATCGGCAATGCGGCGCAGACCCTGCATCCGGTGGCTGGCCAGGGCCTGAACCTCGGCCTGCGCGATGCCTTCGAGCTGGTGCGCGCGCTGTCGCGCGAACTGCGCGACGCCGGCCCGGCCGCCAGCGTGGACCGCGTGCTGCGTCGCCTCGAATGGCAGCGCGGCCCCGACCGCTGGGCCATGATCGCCGCCACGGATTTCCTCGCGCGCAGCTTCACCTGGCGGCTGCCCGGCGCCGGGGCGGCGCGCGGACTGGGCATGGCGGCATTGCAGCGGCTGGGACCGGCGAAGTCCCTGCTTGCGCGCCGCATGATGTTCGGCGCGCGCTGAACCGCCTCAGTCGCCGAAGAACCCGTAGCGCGGCGAACGCCGCGGCACCTGCAGCGCGGCATCGTCCACCACATCGCGCTCGCGCAGATCCACGCATTGCGGATGCGACGCGAAGCGGCTCTGGCGGCATTGCGCCTGCATGCAGTAGTACAGCGCGAAGTCGGAACGCAGGCCGCAGGCCTGGCGCGGGGTGGCGGGCGGCGGGGCGGCGTCGGCGACCGGCACGTCTTCCGGCTCGGCGGGTGCGGCGGGCGGGCGCTCATCGCGCACCAGGCTCTCGCCTTCCGCGGCGGAAATACCCTGCGTGGCGTCCACCCGTGAGTTCACCGGAGCGGCGGCGATGGCCGCCTCGGGGCCGCGCGGCGTGACGGCTTGTGGGGGCAACGGGCCCTCGGGCGCGGCGACCGGCGGCGCGACGGGCGCCGGCGCGGGCTCGACCGGCGCCGGCGGTGCGGCCGGCGGAGTGACTGCGCCGGCGGCGGGCGGCGCGGGCGCGTCGGCGCCACGGCCCAGCGCACCGACACGCGCGGCGATCGCGGCAATCGGATCGTCGGCGATGCGCACGCCCACGTCGGGCCGCATCGAGGAGGCGACCGCCACCATGGCCGCATCGGCACGCAATTCCTGCTGCCATTGCCAGCCCCAGACCGCGGCGGCGCCGGCCACGGCCAGCACCATCGCCCAGCCGGCCGACAGGCGCTTGCGACGGCGGCGATGCGAGGCCGCGCGCCAGTCGCTCGGGAAGCTGATGGGGGGCTCGGTGTAGCCGGGACGAGCGCCGGGCGGCTGCGTGCGGCCGTCGTCCGGCGGGCCGAAATGCGGTTCGGCGTAGGCCTGGGCGTAAGGCGGGGCGTACGGCTCGGCATGAGCGCCCGGGCCGCCCGTGCGCACAC
>JBIQKU010000072.1:0-15984 GCA_044506225.1 Rubrivivax sp.
GACCAGGCGCGGGATGCGCCGGTGCGCGCGGCCTTCTACAAGCTGCTCACCGGCATGGACCTGGCGCAGGTCAACAGCTACTGGGCGCGCCTGATGTTCACCGGGCAGACCATGCCGCCGCAGCCGCTGCCCGACGAGGCGGCGGTGATCGAGGTGGTCAAGCGCAACCCGGGCGCGATCGGCTACCTGAGCCGCCGGCCCACCGACAAGGGCCTGGCGGTGGTATTGGTGCTCGAGCAGCCCGCCGAGCGCACGGACTGAGAAGCCGGGCCACATGAACTTCCGCGGCATGCAGACGCGCAGCCTGCTGTGGCTGCTGGCCAGCGCCGTGCTGTTCGCCGCGGTGGTGGGCGTGGCCACCTACCGCGTCGGCTATGCGCAGCGCCTGGCCACGGCCAACACCATCATCGAGGACCTGGCCAAAGCGGTGGAGAAGACCGCGGCCATCGGCGCCTACACCGGCGACACCATGCTGCTCGAGGAGGTGATCGGCGGCCTCGCGGACACGCCGATGGTGCTCAGCGTGGCGGTGCTCGATGCACAGGGCCGCCCGCTCGCCGCAGTGGTGAGCGGCAAGGCGGCGCCGGCGCGTGCGCCGCAGCCGGTGCTGGAACGTGTGCTGCGCTCGCCCTTCGATGCGACCGAGGCCGTCGGCCGGCTGCGCATCGAGCCCGACATGGCGCGCATGCGCGGCACCGCGCAGCAGGAGACGCTGCAGCTCGTGGCGCTGCTGGTGCTGCAGGTGGCCTTCGTCGCCGGCGTGCTCTCGCTCACCACCACGCGGCTGGTGTCGCGGCCCATCGTGCGCCTGGCGCGGGCGCTGCGCGGCATGGCGCCCGGCACCTCGCAGCGGCTGCCGGTGCCGCCGGGCCATGCGCGCGACGAGATCGGCGTGCTCACCGCCAGCGCCAACGCGCTGCTTCAGGCCAACGAGGAGACGCTCGAACGCGAGCGCCGCCTGCGTGCCGAGGTCGAGCGCATGGAGGCGCAGTACCGGCAGATCTTCGACTCCACGAGCGCGGGCATCTTCCTGCTCGACCCGCAAGGCCGGTTGATCAACGGCAACCCCACGGTGCTGCGCGTGATGGGCGCGGCGCTGGCCGACATCCAGCAGCTGCGCGGCGAGGACTTCCTGCGCGCGGCCTTCGACGATCCCGAGCAGGTGCGCGACATGATGGCGCGCGCCGCCGCCCAGGCGAAGACCATCTCGGGCGACCTGCGCCTGCGCAGCGACGCGCCCGGCGGCCGCTGGGTGCACTGCCTGATCTCGGTGCTGGACGACAAGGACACCCGCGACCCCACCCATGCCGGCCTGGTCGAGGGTGTGATGTACGACATCACCGAGCGCATGCAGGCCGAGCGGCGCGCACGCCACCTGGCCGAACACGACGCACTCACCGGCCTGAAGAACCGCGCCGCGAGCGAGGCGGCGATCGAGGGCGTGCTGGCCGAGGCGGCGGCCGGCGGCTGGCCGGCGACGCTGATGTACATCGACCTCGACGGCTTCAAGCAGGTCAACGACCAGCTCGGCCACCAGGCCGGCGACCGCGTGCTGCGCCAGTGCGCCGAGCGCATGCGCCGGCAGCTGCGCCGCGCCTCCGACGTCGTCGGGCGCCTGGGCGGCGACGAGTTCGTGATGGTGCTGCCCAAGACCGGCTGCGCGGACCCGCACGCCAGCGACATCGCCGCGCGCATCGTGCAGGCGCTGGGCGAGCCGGTGGTGCTGCCGGACGGCCGCGAGGCCCGCGTGGGCGCCAGCGTGGGCATGGCCTGCTACCCCGACCACGGCAGGACGCGCAGCGAACTCGAGGCGCGCGCCGACGAGGCCTTGTACGCGGTCAAGCGCGGCGGGCGGCGCAGCTTCGCCATGGCGGTTCGCCCGCACACCGACGACCTCCCGGCCGCCGTCCCCGCCGCGGCGCGGGAATGAACCCCGATGGGATGATGAGCGCATGAACGCCCACCTTCGCGAACTCCTCGAACTGCTGCACATCGAGCGGCTGGAACACAACCTCTTCCGCGGCATCAGCGGCGACATCGGCAGTGCCGCGGTGTTCGGCGGCCAGGTGCTGGGCCAGGCGCTGATGGCGGCCGCGCTCACCGTGGACACCACGCGGCGTGCGCATTCGCTGCATGCCTACTTCCTGCGCCCGGGCGACAAGAAGGCACCCATCGTCTACGACGTCGACCGGATCCGCGACGGCGGCAGCTTCACCACGCGGCGGGTGGTGGCCATCCAGCACGGCCAGGCCATCTTCAACCTGCAGGCGTCCTTCCAGGTGCCCGAGGACGGCCCGCACCATGCCGACCCCATGCCGCAGGTCCAGGGCCCCGAAGGCCTGGTCAGCGATCACGAGCTGCGCCAGCAGTGCGCCCACCGCCTGCCCGAGCGCATGCAGGCGGTGCTGCATGCCGAGACGGCCATCGAGATCCGGCCGATCGACCCGCTGGACATGATCGACCCGCCGATCGCGCCGCCGCGCAACGACTCCTGGATGCGTGCGACCGCCCGATTGCCCGACGACCCGGTGCTGCACCAGGCGATGCTCGCCTATGCCTCGGACTTCGGCCTGCTGCGCTCGGCGCTCATGCCGCACGGGCTGAGCTTCTTCAAGGGCAATCTGCAGGGCGTGAGCCTGGACCATGCGATGTGGTTCCACGAGGATTTCCGCATGGACGAGTGGCTGCTCTACGTCACCGAATCGCCCGCCGCCGGCCATGCGCGCGGCTTCTGCCGCGGCAGCGTGTTCACCCAGGACGGCCGGCTGGTCGCCTCGGTCGCGCAGGAAGGCCTGATGCGTGTGATCGAGCGGCCGCGCAAGCCCGCATGACGCGAGGCACTGCTTCACGTTCGTGACACGGCCCGGCGCGGTCCCGGGCGATCATCGGCGGCATCTTCATCACCAGGATGCGCCACGATGACTTCCCCCGCCGCCGAACCCGCCGTGCGCCTGGAGCGCCTGCCCGGCCACATCGCCCTCGTCACGCTCAACCGCCCGGCCGCGCGCAACGCCATCAATGCCGAGGTGGCGACGCGGCTGGAGGCCATCGTCGACGAGATCGAGGCCGACCCGGAGCTCTGGGTGGCGGTGCTCACCGGCGCCGGGCGTGATGCCTTCAGCGCCGGCGCCGACCTGAAGGAAGTCGCCGCCGGCCGCGGCGATTCGCTGAACACCGAACGCGGCGGGCTGGCGGGCTTCGTCTTCCGCGAACGCACCAAGCCGTGGATCGCCGCGGTCAACGGCAAGGCGCTGGCCGGCGGCTGCGAGCTGATGCTCGCCTGCGACCTCGCCGTCGCCTCGCAGGAGGCGACCTTCGGCCTGCCCGAGGTACTGCGCGGCCTGATTGCCTCGGCCGGCGGCCTGTACCGCCTGCCTCAGGCCATTCCGCCGCGCATCGCGCTCGAACTCATCCTCACCGCCGGCCAGATGCCGGCGGCCGAAGCCAAGGCCTACGGCCTGGTCAACGAGGTGGTGCCACCCGAGCAGGTGCAGGAAGCGGCGCTTGCGCTCGCCCGCCGCATCACGCGCAACGCGCCGATCGCGGTGCGCGAGAGCCTGGCCGTCGTGCGGCGTGCCAACGACCTCGGCGAACAGGCGCTGCGCGAACTGAGCCGTCAGGGCGGCGAGCGGGTGCGGCGCACCGAGGACTTCAAGGAGGGACCGCTTGCCTTCATCGAAAAGCGCGAGCCGCGCTGGACGGGGCGCTGAAGTGAACAAGCCCCACGCTCACTTCGTTCGCTGGCTCCTGAGGGGGCGTGTCAGTGGCTTCGGGCGGCCGGGCGCCACTGACATGCGCCGCGCCTGCCTCTCTGCCGCCCTTGCCCTACTGGCCGTGGCCGCGCCGCTGCGCGCCGAGCCCATCGGCGAAGTCGACACCGTCTTCAAGCTCTTCGGGCCGGATCACAAGATCGTGGTCGACGCCTACGACGACCCGAAGGTGGGCGGCGTCACCTGCTATGTGTCGCGCGCCAAGACCGGCGGCATCAAGGGTGCGCTGGGTGTGGCCGAGGACCGCGCCGAAGCGTCCATCGCCTGCCAGCAGGTCGGGCCGATCACCTTCGCCGGGCCGCTCGCCACGCAGGAGGAGATGTTCAGCGAACGCATCTCGCTGGTCTTCAAGAGGCTGCGCGTCGTGCGCATGGTCGACGCCAAGCGCAATGCGCTGGTCTACATGACCTATTCCGACCGCGTCATCGAGGGCTCGCCGCAGAACAGCGTGACCGTGGTCGCGGTCGATCGCGCAACACCAATTCCGCAAAAGCGGTGACCCAAAGCGAACCGCGGCACCAAGGGTGCCGCGGTTGCAGGCCCGTCGAGCGGACTCGTCAACGTGGTTGCGCTATGAGAGGCTGTCGTAGCGTGATCAACGCCGCTGCTCGTCGGTGGGGACGCCTCGCGACTCCTTGAGCTGCTCAGCGGTATAGCCCTCGCCGGTCCCCACGTCGTCCACCTGGCGCACGCCGTGCCATTCACCACGCGCTTCCTGGATCTGGAGTGCGGTGTAGCCCTCGCCAGTGCCCACATCGCTCGAGCGCATGTGATCGGCGTCGTAGCTGTGGCTGTACTGGCCGTCCCAGCCGGTGCGGTTCTGGGTGCTGTAGGTGTCGGCCATCACGGCGCCGCTGCCGAAGGCGGTGGCAACCAGGGCGGAGAGGAGGTACTTCGTCTTCATGGTGCGTATTCCTTTGCAAACTGCTTGTGTGAGATGGCGGCCGCAGGTCGCGTCGCCATGAAAGGAATTTCAGCATCGCCGCGCCCTCGGCACAGGCGGCGCACACCGCAAATGGCGGTAGGAATGTTCTGTCGGAACCCTCCCACGCACCGAGGTGACGTCCTGAAAGCGGTTCAAGCGAAAAACAAGTCGTACTCGGGGTGGTCATGGGTGTTACCCCTCTCTCCGACCGGCCAAAAGGTTCAATACCTTAAATATTGTGCGATCACCGCCCAGGCGACCCAAGGCCTCCAGGACGCGTGAACACGACCTTGGGCCGCTGCGCGCCGGGCGGCGTCGCCTGCACCACGACAACCCCCGAGGAGATGGAGATGGAGAACCGATTCCGGGCGCACGCCCGCCGCCTGGCCTTGTGTGTGGCGGCGCCCCTGGTGGCGCTGCTCGCCGCCTGCGCGGCCACGCCGCCCGCGCCGCAGGCGGCGCCGGACCTGGACCAGCGCCTGGCTGCGCTCGGCCGCGCGCCGACGCCCGATGCGTTCAAGGGCAGCATCCGCCTGTTCGCGCCGCTGCATTCGCCGGACGCCGCCGCCGGTGTGAAGGTGAGCCGCGACCTGAAGTACGGCGCCGACGAGCGCCACCGCCTCACCGTGTTCCAGGGCAGCGGCAGCGGCCCGCGCCCGGCCCTGCTGTTCGTGCACGGCGGGGCCTTCGTCGCGGGCGACACACAGTACGCCGGCACGCCGTTCTATGACAACGTGGGCCTGTGGGCGGCGAAGAACGGCATGGTGGGCGTCAACATGACCTACCGCCTGGCGCCCAAGCATCCCTATCCGGCCGGCCCGCAGGACATCGCCAGCGCCATCGGCTGGCTCAAGGCCAACGCCGCCACCTACGGCATCGATGCGAACCGCATCTTCCTGTTCGGCCATTCGGCCGGCGCCATCCACGCCGCGACCTATGTGGCCAAGCCGCAGTTCCATGCGCCGGGCGGCATCGGCATCGCAGGCGTGGTGCTGTTGTCGGGCCTCTACGACATGGCGGCGGCCGGCCCCGCGCCAACCACGGCGCTCTACTACGGCAAGGACGCCGCCACCTATGGCGAGCGCTCGCCGCTGGCCGGGTTGAAGACGTCCAGGCTGCCGCTGATGCTGGCCTTCGCCGAACTCGACCTGCCCGACTTCGAGCAGCAGAGCATCACGCTGTGGGAGGCGCTGTGTGTGCGCGACAAGCAATGCCCGCGCTTCGTGTGGCTGCCCAACCATTCGCACTTCTCCGAAGTGCTGGCCATCGGCACCCCGCGCGGCACGCTGCTCACCGATCAGATCGCCGAATTCGTGCGTAAGGGCCGGTAGGCACGCACTCGGCGCACGCTAAGCGCACAGCCGTGGGGAGGGACCGCGCTGCATGCGTGGAAGCCCTCTCCAGGCCGGCAAGACGCTTCATTAAGTTGACCAAACGATCAGGGCGGAGGGAGTTCACCGAAGCAACGAGCGCCGGACCACCGGCGCCGCCATCCACGGAGACACACCCATGAACTTGCTTCCCCGTTCGTCGCGCCGCCCCTGGCGCGTTCTGGCGACGCTGCCCGTGCTCGCCCTGGCCGCCTGCGGCGGCGGTGACGGCGACCCGCCGCCGCCGCGCCTCGACGCCGCCACCGGCGCGCCGCTCATCGGCAGCTGCGCCGACCTGGCCGCCAAGCTCGCGAGCCTCGCAGACACCGCCATCACCGGCACCACCGCCGTGGCCGCCGGGCCCGTGGGCGGTGTGGATGCGCCGGCGCACTGCCTCGTCACCGGCCGCATGGCCGAGCGGGTCAGCCCGGTCGACGGCCAGCCCTATGCCATCGGCTTCGAGATGCGCCTGCCGCTCGACTGGAACGGCCGCTTCTTCCACCAGGGCAACGGCGGCATCGACGGCGCGGTGAGCCCGGCGATCGGCACCTCGGGCGGTGGACCGCTCACCGGTGCGTTGGCCCAGGGTTTTGCGGTGCTGAGTTCCGATGCCGGACACAGCGGCCCCACGCCCGCCTTCGGCATCGACCCGCAGGCGCGGCTCGACTACGGCTACCAGGCGGTGGGCACCCTCACGCCCATGGCCAAGAGCGCCATCGAGGCGGCCTACGGCAAGGCGCCGGACCGCTCCTACTTCGGCGGCTGCTCCAACGGCGGGCGCCATGCGATGGTGACCGCCGCGCGCTACGCCGATGAATACGACGGCATCCTGGCCGGCGCGCCCGGCTTCAACCTGCCCAAGGCGGCGGTGGCCAACATCTTCGGCGCGCAGCGCTATGCGGCCATCGCCACGGGTGCGACCGATGCCGCCGGGCTCTCCACTGCCTTCACGCCCGCCGAACGCGCCACGGTCGCCGCCGCGGTGCTTGCCAAGTGCGATGCACTCGACGGCCTCACCGACGGCATGGTGCAGGACACCAACGCCTGCCAGGCGGCGTTCGACCTCGACGCCGACGTGCCGACCTGCAGCGGTGCGCGTGACGGCAGCTGCCTCACCGCCCAGCAGAAGGCCGAGATCGGGCAGATCTTCAGCGGCGCCACCACCAGCACCGGCGCGCCGGTGTATGCGAGCTTCCCGTACGACCCGGGCATTGCCGGCACGGACATCCACTTCTGGGAGTTCATCGCGTCCTTGAACCTGGACTCGGGCGCGGTCGGCGTGATCTTCGCCGTGCCGCCCGAAGACCCGAGCTTCAACGGCCCGGCCTTCAGCCTGAATGCGGACATCGACGACCTGGTGGCGCGCATCAATGCGACCAACGCCACCTACACCGAATCGGCGATGAGCTTCATGACGCCGCCCGACCCGACCAACCTGTCGACGCTGCGCAACCGCGGCGGCAAGCTGATGGTCTACCACGGGGTCAGCGACGCGATCTTCTCGGTGAACGACACCGAGGCCTGGTACCAGGGCCTCACCGCCACGCATGGCGGCAACGCGGCCGACTTCGCGCGCTTCTTCCGCGTGCCGGGCATGAACCACTGCAGCGGCGGCCCGTCGACCGACCAGTTCGACATGCTGAGCGCACTCGTGAAATGGGTGGAGGAGGGCGAGGCGCCGCAGCGTGTGATCGCCAGCGCCCGCGGCGGCGCGAACACGGACGTGCCGGCCGGCTGGGCGCTTGACCGCACCCGCCCGCTGTGCCCGTATCCGCAGGTCGCGCGCTACGACGGCACCGGCAACGTGGAGAGCGCCGACAGCTTCAGCTGCCGCTGACGCGTCGAAGGCGGCCGGCGCTTCAGCCGGCCGCCGCTACGGGCATGTGGGTTGCCGAACCGGAGCCATAACCGGAGCCCTGCATGAAGATCATCCTGTGGATCATCCTCGCCATCTTCCTGATCGGCCTGCTGGTGGTGATCGGCTTCGGCAAGCTGATCTTCTGAACGGCAGGCGCCGCGCCTACCAGCCCCAGAGCAGCTGGCGCGCGATCCAGCCCTTGGCGCCGCCTTCCTGCTGCACCTTGACCCAGCCCTTGCGGCGCTCGAGCGTGCGCAGCACGTCGCCATAGTGGGCACGGCCGCTGATCGATGCGCGCGTGCTGGGCTTGCTGCGGATGTTGGCCACCTTCACTTTGACCACGAAGTGGCCCGTCTTGTCGACCAGCGGGGCATAGACCCAGCCCTTGTCGGATTCGAAGTCGCGCACCTGCAGCCATTTGCCCTTGCGGCCGATGACTTCCAGCGGATAGCCGCGCCCGAGCAGCCATTGCGACTCATGGTTGGTGCCCGGCCCCGAGCGCATGTTGATCTCGTCGCGGCCGACGCTCACCATGTTCTGCGCGCTCGCCGGCACGGCGACGACAAGCAGCAGGGCGCTCAGGAAATAGGCAATGCGGTGGCGCAGTCCGGTCATGGGCGTGAGTCGTTGGAGGCGGAAAGGCGCGGGCCGAAGCCGCACGCGCGGGCCGCTGCGCACGCGAGGCGCCGCAGGGCAAATGGGGTGCCCATCCTAACGGCCGTGTTTGCGGCCCTGCCGAATTCCGCGCCGGGCATGCGGGCACGAGCCCGGCTTTTGACAAGGCGGGCGATCCATGGAAGCGGCGCGCACCCGCGACCCGCGCCGCGGGGGATGGAAGCGACGGCCGCCGCGCGGTATCAGTGCAGGTTGGGCCGCAGCGGCTGCGGGATCTGCATGTCCTCGGGCATGTCGAAGTCGATGATGGCCGCGCCGCGCATCTCGTCGGGCGGCAGCGGCATGCCGCGGCGGTCGCTGTAGTCGGGCGCTGCGGCGTCGTGCGCCGCGCCGCGCTGCGCCGCCACGGCACCCATCGCATCGACCGCGGCGACGCCGGCCACCGCCGCGATCGCCAGGCGCGCATTCGCCGCACGCGGGCTGGCGCGGCCGGCCTCGCTGCCGAGCGCGGCCAGGTCCACCGCATCGCCGCCGACACGCGCCCACAGCCAGGGCGTCGGGTTGCGCGCCATCAGCAGGCCAAGGCCGGTGACGACCTCGCGCAGGCCGCAGGCGCGCACCAGCGCCTCGCGCCCGGGCCGCATGCCCGCCGCCCGCGCCATCGTCTGCGGCAGCAGCAGCTCGGCCACGCCCAGGCCGATGCTGAACCAGCCCAGCGCGCGTGCGGTGCGGCGCACGTGCCGGCTGTGCAGCCGGCGGTGGGCGGGCTCGACCAGGGCGTCGGTGGAGGGGTTCTTGTCGTGCATGGCTCGCAGCCCTCAGGGTTTGAGAACGACCTTGACGCAGCCGTCCTGCTTGTCGCGAAACACCTTGTACATGGCCGGGCCGTCCTCCAGCGTGCACGTGTGGGTGATGACGAAGGACGGGTCGATCTGGCCTTCCTCGATGCGCCGCAGCAGGTCGTCGGTCCAGCGGTTCACATGGGTCTGGCCGGTGCGCACCGTCAGGCCTTTCTGCATCAGCGCGCCGAAGGGCAGCTTGTCGACCAGACCGCCGTAGACGCCGGGAATCGACAGCACGCCCGCGGGGCGGCAGACGTAGATCATTTCGCGCAGCACATGCGGGCGGTCGGTCTCGGCCATCACTGCCTGCTTGGCCCGGTCGTACAGCGTGTCCACCGTGCCACCCACGTGCGACTCCATGCCCACGGCGTCGATGCACTTCTCCGGGCCCTTGCCCGCAGTGAGTTCGTTCAGGCGATCGACCACGCTCTCCTTCTTGAAGTTGATGGTGAGCGCCCCGCCCGCACGCGCCATGCTCAGGCGGTCTTCCTCGCAGTCGATGCTGACCACCTGCTTCGCGCCCAGCAGCACGGCGCTGCGGATGGCGAACTGGCCGACGGGGCCCGCGCCCCAGACTGCCACCGTGTCGGTGCGCTGGATGTCGCATTGCACGGCGGCCTGCCAGCCGGTGGGCAGGATGTCGCCGAGGAAGAGCACCTGCTCGTCGGTCAGGCCGTCAGGAATCTTTACCGGCGTGACGTCCGCATACGGCACGCGGATGTATTCGGCCTGGCCGCCGGCGTAGCCGCCGGTCAGATGCGAATAGCCGAAGAGCCCGCCGGTCGCATGGCCGAACAGCTTGTCGGCCACGCTCTTGTTGCGGTTGCTGCGCTCGCACACCGACCAGTTGCCGCGCAGGCATTGCTCGCATTCGCCGCAGCAGATGGTGAAGGGAACGACTACGCGGTCGCCCACCTTGAGCGTGCTGCCGCGTTCGGACACGCCCTTGCCGACTTCCACCACCTCGCCCATGAACTCGTGGCCGAGCACGTCGCCCGATTTCATGCCGGGGATGAAGCCGTCGAACAGATGCAGGTCGGAGCCGCAGATGGCGCAGCTCGTCATCTTGATGATCGCGTCGCGCGGTTCCTCGATCGTCGGATCGGGCACGGTGTCGTAGCGAATGTCCTTCTTGCCATGCCAGCACAGTGCCTTCATCGGGAGTTCCTCCGTGTTCGACGATGGCAGCAAGCCGGCAATCGATGTTCCTGACGCGTTGTCGCGCCGCGGCGCCGCGGTTACCCTCCGGCGTGCCCGCTCGCGACCCCGACGTGAACAAACCAGCCGACCACTCCCCCGCCCTTCCTGTGGCCCTGTCCCCCGCCGCAGTGGACGAATACCTGCGGCTGATGGTCAACAGCGTGCACGACTACGCCTTCATCGTGCTCGACATGCATGGCATCGTCGCCGGCTGGAACACCGGCGCGCAGAAGCTCAAGGGCTATGCGGCGCACGAGATCATCGGCCGCTCGTTCGAGACCTTCTACCCGCCCGAGGCCGTGGCCGCCGGCTGGCCGCAGGAGGAACTGCGCCGCGCGGCGGCGAGCGGCCATTTCGAGGACGAAGGCTGGCGCGTGCGCAGCGACGGCAGCCGCTTCTGGGCCAACGTGGTGATCACCGCGCTGCGCGACGAGAACGGCACGCTGCGCGGCTTCGGCAAGGTCACGCGCGACCTCACCGAGCGGCGCAAGCACGAAGAGGCGCTGCGCCAGAGCGAGGAGCGCTTCCGGCTGCTGGTGGAGGGCATCACCGGCCACGCCATCTTCATGCTGGACCCGGAAGGCCGCATCGCGAGCTGGAACGCGGGCGCGGCGCGCATCAACGGCTACACGGCCGAGGAGGTGATCGGCCGGCACTTCGCCATGTTCTATCCGCCCGAGGCGCAGCAAAGCGGCGAGCCGATGCGCCACCTTGCGCTGGCGCTTGCCACCGGCCGGGCCGAGCACGAGGGCCTGCGCCTGCGCCGCGACGGCAGCATCTTCTGGGCCGACATCGTGATCACCCCGGTGTACGACAACGAGCGCCGCCTGCGCGGCTTCGCCAAGGTGACGCGCGACGTGAGCGACCGCCGGCGCATCGAGGAGCTCGAGCGTTCCAGCCGGCGCATGAGCGAGTTCATCGCCATGCTGGCGCACGAGCTGCGCAACCCCTTGTCGCCCATCCGCAATGCGGTGAGCATCATGCAGTTGGACAGCGGGCTGTCGCCGCGGCTTGCGCGCTGCGCCGGCATCATCGACCGGCAGCTCGGCACGCTCACCCGGCTGGTCGACGACCTGCTGGACGCCGGGCGCATCGCCACGGGCAAGATCGTGCTGCGCCGCGCGCCCATCGACTTCGCCGATGTGGTGCACCGCGCGGTGGAAGCCGCCCGTCCGCTGATCGAGGCGCGGCAGCACCGCTTCGTGCTGCAGCTGCCCGACGAGCCGCTGGAGCTGGTCGGCGACGACACCCGCCTGGTGCAGGCGCTGCAGAACCTGCTCAACAACGCGGCGCGCTACACCGCCGAAGGCGGCACCATCGAGCTGCGGGTGCGCACCCACGGCGGCCAGGTGATCGCAAGCGTCAGTGACAACGGCCGCGGCATCGCGCCGTCGGCGCTGGAGAGCATCTTCGAGCTCTTTACCCAGGAGGACAGCGGCCCGCGCGGCGGCGAAGGCGGCCTGGGCATCGGCCTCAGCCTGGCGCGCCGGCTGTTGGAGTTGCACGGCGGCAGCCTCGGCGCCGAAAGCGCCGGCCCGGGCCTGGGCAGCACCTTCACGCTGTGCGTGCCGCGCGGACCGGCGCCCGGCGGGCTGCCGGCGCAGGCGCCGCCGGCCGCCATCGCGGCCGCGCCGGTGCGGCGCGCGCTGGTCATCGACGACAACCGCGACTCCGCCGACACCATGGCGGCGCTGCTGGTCCTGCTGGGCCACGAGGCACGCGCGGCCTATGCCGCCGAGGAGGCGCTGCAGCTCGCCCAGGCCTTCACGCCCGATGTGGTCTTTCTCGACCTCAACATGCCCGAGGTCGACGGCTTCGAGGTGCTGCGGCGTCTGCGCCAGCTGCCGGCGACGACCGGCGTCTTCGTGGCCGCAACCACCGGCTACGGCCAGCAGGGCGACCGCGACCGCACCCGCGAGGCCGGCTTCGATGCCCACCTCACCAAGCCGGTCGACATGGATCACCTGCTGGGCGTGCTGCAGCAGGCCCGGGACCGCAGCTAGCACGGCGCTGCGCGCTCACCGCGCGCCACCGCGGGCAAGCCGTTTGCTTCTCCCCATGCCCCGCCCGCGTGGCGGCAACACAGGAGAAACGCCATGCCGCGTGTGCTGTGGAAGGGCGCCATCACCTTCGGCCTGGTGCACATCCCGGTCGGCCTCTACCCCGCCTCGCGCGAGGACAAGATCGATTTCGACTGGCTGGACAAGCGCTCCATGGACCCGGTGGGCTACAAGCGCGTGAACAAGAAGACCGGCAAGGAGATCGAGCGCGAGAACATCGTCAAGGGCATCAAGCAGGACGACGGCCAGTACGTGCTGATGACCGACGAGGAGATCAAGTCGGCCTACCCGAAGACGACGCAGACCATCGAGATCGAGTCCTTCGTCGACGCCGACCGCATCCCCTTCGTCTACCTCGAGAAGCCCTACTACCTGGAGCCTATCGGCAAGGCCGAGAAGGTCTATGTGCTGCTGCGCGAGACGCTGCGTGAGGCGGGAAAGATCGGCATCGCGCGCGTGGTGATCGCGACCAAGCAGCACCTGGCCGCGCTGATTCCGGCCGGCCCGGCGCTGATGCTCAACACCTTGCGCTGGGCCACCGAGATCCGGCCATGGAACGAACTCAAGCTACCGGAAGAAGGCAGCAAGGCGGCGAAGCTGAGCGCCGGCGAACTGAAGATGGCGCGCCAGCTGGTCGAGGACATGAGCGGCGAGTGGCAGCCCGAGGACTACGGCGACACCTTCAAGGAAGCCGTGCTCGAACTGGTGGAGCGCAAGATCGACGCCGGCCAGACGCACACCGTGCGCCCGGTGGAGAAGCTGGAGGAGGGCGCCGCGCCGTCCAACGTGGTGGACCTGAGCGAACTGCTCAAGCGCAGCTTGAAGGGCAATGCCGGCAAGGCAGGCCGGGGCGGCAAGGCCGCGGCCAACGACGAGGAGGCCGAGGAGCGGCCGGCGGCCTCGGGCGGACGCAAGCCCGCGGCCAAGCGCCGCGCCGGCTGAGTACCGCAGCGCATGGCGGCCGACCCGCTGCAGCGCTACCGCGGCAAGCGCAACTTCGACATCACCGCCGAGCCTTCGGGCGGTCGCGCCAAGGCGGGCAAGTCCGGCAAGACCGCCCAGGCGCTCGCCTTCGTGGTGCAGAAGCATGCGGCGCGGCGCCTGCACTACGACTTCCGCCTCGAGCTCGACGGCACGCTCAAGAGCTGGGCCGTGCCCAAGGGCCCCAGCCTGGACCCCACGGTCAAGCGCATGGCGGTGCATGTGGAAGACCATCCGCTCGCCTACGGCAGCTTCGAGGGCGTGATTCCGCCCGGGCAGTACGGCGCGGGCACCGTCATCGTCTGGGACCGCGGCAACTGGCTGCCCCTCGGTGACGCACGCGCCGGCTATGCCGCCGGCAAGCTGAAGTTTGAGCTGCAGGGTGAGAAGCTGCAGGGCGCCTGGACGCTGGTGCGCATGCGCGGTCGTGGAGACGAACGCCAGGAGCCGTGGCTGCTGATCAAGGAGCGTGACGATGCGGCGCGCCCGGCGGCCGAGTTCGATGTCGTCGAGGCCTTGCCCGACAGCGTGTTGAGCGGTGTGGCGGCAAAGAAGAAGGCGCCGGCGAAGAAGGCGGCGGGCGAGACCGCCACGAAGACCGCCAGCAAGACCGCCAGCAAGACCGCGACCAAGGCCGCAACGAAGGCTGCAACGAAGCCGAGTGCGGTGAAGAAGCGCGGCGCACGCGCCCCGGCCCTGCCCGAGGGCGCCGTGCCCGCGGAACTCCCGCTCACCTTGTCGCCCCAGCTCGCCACGCTGGTCGACGCCATGCCGGGCGAGGGCGAGTGGATCTGGGAGGTGAAGTTCGACGGCTACCGGCTGCTCGCGCGCATCGACGGCCAGGACGTGCGGCTCTTCACCCGCAACGGCCACGACTGGAGCGCGCGCATGAAAGGCCTGGTCGCGGCGCTGCGTGCCCTGCGCCTGCCCAGCGGCTGGTACGACGGCGAGATCGTCGTGCAGGGCGAGGACGGCGCGCCGGACTTCCAGGCGCTGCAGAACGCCTTCGATGCGTCGCGCACCGATGCCATCCAGTACTTCCTGTTCGACGTGCCGTATGCGCACGGCCATGACCTGCGCGCCGTGCCGCTGCGCGAGCGTCGCGCGCTGCTGCGCGGCCTGCTGGATGCCGCACCGCCCGGCGGGCCGCTGCACTTCAGCGAGGACTTCGCCGCCAGCGCGCGCGACCTGCTGCACACCGCCTGCCAGCTGCGGTTGGAAGGCATCATCGGCAAGCGCGCCGATTCGAGCTACAGCACGCGGCGCTCCGTGGCGTGGGTCAAGCTCAAGTGCACCCAGCGCCAGGAGTTCGTCATCGGCGGCTACACCGACCCCAAGGGCTCGCGCGCGGGCCTGGGCTCACTCCTGCTGGGCATTCATGATGCGAACGGGCGGCTGCGCTATGCCGGCAATGTGGGCACCGGCTTCGACCAGAAGACGTTGAAGGCGCTCGCCGCCAGGCTCGAGCCGCTGCGCACGCAGCGCACCCCGTTCTTCGAGTTGCCGCGCGACGTCAAGGGCCACTGGGTGCGGCCCAAGCTCGTGGCCGAGGTGTCCTTCGGCGAGTGGACGAAGGACGGGCGCATCCGCCATTCGGTGTTCCATGCGCTGCGCAGCGACAAGCCGGCCGAGGCCATCACCAAGGAGGTGGCCGCGCCCGTGGCCGCACCCGCGAAGAAGCGTGGCGGCTCGGCCGCGAAGGCGCTGGCCGGTGTGCGCATCTCGAACCCGCAGCGGGTGATCGACAAGCGCAGCGGCTTCACCAAGCTGGACCTGGTGCAGTACTACGCACGCGCGGCGCAGGCCATGCTGCCGCACCTGAAGCAGCGGCCGGTGTCGCTGGTGCGCGGGCCGCAAGGCGTCGGCGGCGAGCTCTTCTTCCAGAAGCATGCCGACAAGCTGCAGATGCCCGGTGTCGAGCAGCTCGACCCGGCGTTCGACACCGACCACGAGCCGCTGCTCGCGGTGAATTCGCTCGAAGGCCTGATCGGCGCGGCGCAGATGAACGTCATCGAGTTCCACACCTGGAACGCGACCACACGCGCCATCGAGAAGCCCGACCGCATGACCTTCGACCTCGACCCCGGCGAAGGCCTGGCCTGGCCGCGCATGATCGAGGCGGCGCAGCTCGTGAAGGCGCTGCTGGACGAACTGGGTCTCGCCAGCTTTCTCAAGACCAGCGGCGGCAAGGGCCTGCATGTGGTGGTGCCGCTGACCCCGCGCCACGGCTGGGACGCGGTCAAGGACTTCTCGCAGGCGGTGGTGCAGCACCTGGCCGCCACCTTGCCCGATCGTTTCGTCGCCAAGAGCGGCCCGAAGAACCGCGTGGGCAAGATCTTTCCCGACTACCTGCGCAACGGCCG
>JBIQKU010000299.1:0-2374 GCA_044506225.1 Rubrivivax sp.
CTGCTGACCGAGGCCATCACCAAGAAGCCGCATGCGGTGCTGCTGCTCGACGAGATCGAGAAGGCGCATCCGGACGTGTTCAACGTGCTGCTGCAGGTGATGGACCACGGCTCCCTGACCGACAACAACGGGCGCAAGGCCGACTTCCGCAACGTCATCATCGTGATGACGACCAACGCGGGCGCGGAGACGATGAACAAGTCGACCATCGGCTTCACCAACGCGCGCGAGCAAGGCGACGAGATGGCCGACATCAAGCGTCTGTTCACGCCGGAGTTCCGCAATCGGCTGGACGCCATCGTGAGCTTCCGGGCGCTCGATCAGGAAATCATCCTGCGTGTCGTCGACAAGTTCCTGCTCCAGCTCGAGAGCCAGCTGGCCGAGAAGAAGGTCGACGTCACCTTCACCGATGCACTTCGCCAGCATCTCGCCAAGGAAGGGTTCGATCCACTCATGGGCGCACGCCCGATGCAGCGCCTGATCCAGGACACCATCCGGCGTGCACTGGCCGACGAACTGCTGTTCGGCCGCCTGGTCGATGGCGGCCGCCTGGCAGTCGATGTCGATGCCGAAGGCAAGGTGCAGCTCGACATCCAGCCGGCGAAGAAGAGCGACCGGCCGAAGGCCGAGCCCGCCACCGCCTGAGCGGCCGGCAGCAACGCAAGCAGAGAAGGGGCCGCGAGGCCCCTTCATTTTTTTCGCCGACGCAAGCGAGCGCCGCGCTAGCCGCCGAGCTTGGGCCGGTAGTAGCTGCGCAGCAGCTTGTACATGCGCGGATGCGCTTCCATGAGCCGGCTGGGGGCGACGAAGAACACTTCCGACGCCACGGCAAAGAACTCCTCGGGCGCGACCGCGGCGTAGGGGTCGAGAGCGGTGTGCTCGCCTGCGTCCACGCGGGCGCACAGACGCTGGTATTCGTCCTCGAGCACCGAGATCCAGCGCGCGCGGGCGGCAGGATCGGGCAGCAGCGGCACGCCGTCGGCCACGCCGTCGCGCATGTCCAGCACATGGGCGAACTCATGGATGACGACGTTGTAGCCATCGCGCGCCGATTCGCCCGCCACCTGCACATCACGCCAGCTCAGCGTCACCGGGCCGCCTTCCATGGCCTCGCCGGTCAGCGCCTCGTCGTACTGGTGCACGATGCCGTCTTCGTCGATCACCTCACGGCGCGCCACGACTTCGTCGTCGTGCATGACGATGCCGACGAACCCGTCGTAGCAGTGCAGCCCGAGGCGCAAGACGGGCAGGCAGGCCTGCGCGGCCACCGCCACCGCGATCTCGTCGGTGACTTCGAAGCCGTGCGCGCCGGTGAATTCCTTCTGGGCGAGAAACAGGGTCGCCATCTCGCGCAGGGTCTGCCGGTCGGCCGCACTGCGCCGCTGCAGAAAGGGATAGCGCGCCAAGGTCGCCTGCCACAGCAGATCGGGGATGGGCCGCCGGCGCAGGATGCGCTCGTCGCGCAAGCGGCGCCAATGCGACAGCCAGCGGCTCAGCATGCGGGCAGCCGCCTGCGCTGGATGCCGCCCGCGTCGAGACGCAACACATCACCGCGGGAGGCGTCGCCGTCGAAATCCCAGTCGCTGAGCACGTGCCGCACCAGGCCGGGAGCCACCGGGCCGGTGGACGGCACATGCGTGTGGCCATGGATCAGCGTCGCTGCGTTCGCCTCGCGCAGCCAGTGGGCGGCGGCGTCCGGGTCGATGTCCACCCAGTCGCTTTGCGGCTGCGCGCGCTTGAGGCGCCGGCTCTCGGCGCGAATGTTGCGGGCCACGCGACGACGCTCGGCCAGCGGCTGCGACAGGAAATCGTCCTGCCAGCCCGTGCTGCGCACCGTCTTGCGGAACGCCTGGTAGCTGGTGTCGCCCAGGCACAGCGCGTCGCCGTGTGTCAGCAGCACCCGCTGCCCGAAGGCGACAAGCACCGTCGGGTCGGCCAGCGCCTGCATGTGGCAGGCCGCGAGCAGCGCATTGCCGACGAGGAAGTCGCGGTTGCCCGCCATGAAGGCCAGCGTGCGCCGCGAGGTGGCTTCGGCCAGCAACGCGGCCAGGGTCGCTTCGACACCTTCGTGCCGCGCATCGTCGCCGACCCAGACCTCGAACAAGTCGCCGAGCAGGAACACCGCGTCGGCATCGGTGCCGCGCAGGTAGGCGGCGAACGCCTCGATGGTGCGCGGCGTGTGGTCGCCGAGATGCAGGTCGCTCGCGAATTCGATCGCGCGCCAGTGCGGCGGCGCCACGAACTCCGCCGTGTGCGGCGGCAGTGGCAGGCCCGGCGGCGTCATGCGGGCCCGCCGGTGCTCACACCAGCACCGCCTGGGTGATCACCACGTCCTCGAGCGGCACGTCGTCGTGCATGCCCTTGCGGCCGGTCT
>JBIQKU010000073.1:0-15821 GCA_044506225.1 Rubrivivax sp.
CAAGCGCGACACCGGCCGCACCCTCTACATCCTGGACGAGCCCACCACCGGCCTGCACTTCGCCGACATCGACCTGCTGCTCAAGGTGCTGCACCAGCTGCGCGACGCGGGCAACACCATCGTCGTCATCGAGCACAACCTGGACGTCATCAAGACCGCCGACTGGATCGTCGACATGGGCCCCGAGGGCGGCGCCGGCGGCGGCACGGTGGTGGCGGTGGGCACGCCCGAGGACGTGGCGGCGAATCCCGCGAGCTACACCGGGCGCTACCTGAAGCCGCTGCTGGACTGAGCGGCCCGGCCCGCGCGGGCAAGAAAAAAGCCGGTGCGATGCACCGGCTTCGGAGGGCTGGCCCGTTCGGGCCGGCTTCGCACGATCACTTGAGGTGGCCGTTGATCAGCTTGGTCATCTCGAACATCGAGACCTGCGGCTTCTTGAAGATTTCCTTCAGCTTGGGGTCCGCGTTGATCATGGTGCGCTTGGCCGGGTCCTGCAGCTTGTTGGCCTTGATGTAGTCCCACACCTTCTTGGTGACCTCGGTGCGCGGCACCGGCTTGTCGCCGATCACGGCGGCCAGCTGGGCGCTGGGGGTCATGGCCTTCATGAACGCCGCGTTCGGCGTGCGCTTCTTGGCCGGTGCCGCCTTCTTGGCGGGCGCCGCCTTCTTCGCCGGGGCTGCCTTCTTGGCCGGAGCAGCCTTCTTTGCCGGCGCCTTCTTGGCGGCGGCCTTCTTCGCAGTTGCCATGTTGATTCTCTCCATCAAGAGTTGTTGATGTGGCGGGTTGGGTGAGAACCGCATGAGCTCTCGTTTCTCCAGGGGCCGCGCGGAGCGAATGGTACTGCCTGCTAATTGCATTGAGAAGCTGATTCACGAGGGAAAACGCGCTTTCCACCCCGGTGGAACGCGCATTTGTCGTGGCCGAACATCAGTCGTCGCGATGCGTGCTTGCCGTCATCGCATGCGCTCGTGCTCCGGCGGCGACGCGAGCAGCGCCGGCGACGCGTCGGCCAGCGTCCTGCAGCCGGCCAGCGCCATCGCGATCTCGAGCTCGTCGCGCAGCAGCCGCAGCATGTGCGCGACGCCGAAGGCACCCGCCACCGCCAGCGCATGCAGCTGCGGCCGGCCGATCAGCACCGCACGCGCGCCGAGCGCGGCAGCCTTGAGCACGTCGGTGCCGCGGCGGATGCCGCCGTCGACCAGCAACGGCAGCGCGCCACCCACACGTTCGGCGATGCGCGGCAGCGCCCAGGCGGTGCTGACCGCGGTGTCCAGCGTGCGCCCGCCGTGGTTGGAGACGACGAGGCCGGCCACGCCGGCGGCCATCGCCATTGCCGCGTCGTCTTCATGCAGCACGCCCTTGAGCAGCAGCGGCAGCCGGGTCTCGCCCTGCAGCCATTCGAGGTCGCGCCAGCTCGGCGCATGACGCAGCAGGCCATCGAAGAGCGCGCTCTGACCCGGCGAAAGGGATGGTTGCGGCGCCGCCGGCAGGCCCTGCAGATTGACCGCGCTCAGCCCCGGCGGCAGGCGAAAGCCGGCGCGGCGTTCGCGGTCGCGTGCGCCGCTGACGGGCGCATCGACCGTGAGCACGATCGCTTCGTAGCCGGCAGCTTCGGCGCGCTGCAGCAGCGCACGGGTCGCACCGCGGTCGGGCTGCAGGTAGAGCTGCAGCCACAGCGGACCGCGGCCGGGCGCGGCGACGACGGCTTGCGCGATGTCTTCCAGCCGCACGCTGGACTGCAGGCTGAGCACCAGGCCGGCCTCCTGTGCCGCCGCGGCATGGGCGCTTGCGAGCTCGCCATCGGGATGCACGAGGCGCTGGTGCGCCACCGGCGCGAGCAGCAGCGGATGCGCCAGCGTGCGGCCGAGCAGCTCGACGCGCGTGTGGCCGCCGGCGAGTTCGCGCAGCACGCGCGGGCGCAGGCGCAGCGCCTGCCAGGCCTCGCGGTTGGCGCGATGGGTGATCTCGTCGGCCGCACCACCGCTCACATACGCCCAGGCGTTCGCATCCAGCGCTTGCTGCGCATGCGCTTCGTAGTCGGCGAGCGCGACGATGTCGCTCGGAATGCGGCCGGCCGCGCCCGCGCTCATGTGTCGGCCCACATGCGCAGCAGGTTGTGATACGTACCGGCGAGTGCCACCACCGGCGGTGATTCGCCGTGCGCCTCGCGCAGGCGCATCAGGTTCATGTCGAGCTCGAAGAGCAGCCGGCGCTGCTCGTCGCTGCGCACCATGCTCTCGATCCAGAAGAAGCTGGCGAGCCGTTCGCCCCGTGTCACCGGCTCGACGCCGTGCACGCTGGTGCCGGGATACAGCACCGCGTCGCCGGCCGGCAGCTTGATGCGCTGGCTGCCGTAGGTGTCCTCGACCACCAGTTCGCCGCCGTCGTAACTGTGCGGATCGGCCAGGAACAGGGTGCAGCTCAGGTCGGAGCGCACACGCTGTCCGTCGGCTGCCGAATGCAGCACCGCGCCGTCCACATGGCGGCCATAGGTGTTGGTGGCACCGGCGTAGCGGTTGAACAGCGGGTTGAAGATCTTCTTGGGCAGCGCCGCCGAGAAGAACAGCGCATGCCGCTGCAGCGCCGCCAGCACCAGCGATCGCAGCGCGCGCGACGCCTCGCTCGCCTGCGGCAGCTGCTGGTTGTTCTTGGCCTGCACCGCCTGGTCGCCGGCGGTGCTGCGGCCGTCGATCCAGTCGGCACCGGCCAGCATCGCCTGCGCCTGGCGAAGCTCCTCGGCGGTCAGCACGTTGTTCAGATGAAGCAGCATGGCGATGGCTTTGCTGTGGCGATGACGCCGAGGAGGCAGGCGGGCTAGAACTGTGCCTTCAGCGTCACCTGCGCCGTGCGCGGCGCGCCGGGGCCGTAGAAGCCACGGTACAGCGAGTCGGCGTAGAGCTCGTCGGTGGCGTTGGCGACGTTGAAGCGCAGCGAGACCTTGTCGTTGAAGGTGTACTCGGCCATCAGGTCGACGGTGGTGAAGCTGTCGGCGGTGACGCCGCGGTTGCCTTCGGGATTCTGCTTGCCGCGGTAGTTCAGGCCGCCGCCCAGGCGCAGCTTGGGCGTCACGCGGTAGGTCGTCCACAGGCTCGCGCTGTGCTTGGGCGTGAGGCCCGGCCGGTCACCCTTGACCTGTGCGCCGCCGCCGCTGGCCGCCGGCACCACGTTGCTCTCGTCGATCTCGGCTTCGGGAATCCAGGTCCAGGACAGGAAGGCTTCCCAGGCCGGCGTGATGCGCCCGGCGATGTCCAGCTCGACCCCGGCCGCGTGCCGCTTGCCGGACAGCAGTTCCTGCGTGGCGGCGGTGTCCGGGTCGGTATTGCGCTCGTTGTACTTCTCGGCATAGAAGAGCGCGGTGCCCAGCGACAGCCGGCGCTCGAACAGGTCGAACTTCGCGCCGACTTCGATGTTGCGGCTCTTTTCCGGCGGCGTGTTGGCCGTGCGCGCGTTCGCGAACTGGTAGGTGTCGCCGGAGGTGTTGAACGAGGTGCCGTACGAGACGTGGTACGAGGACCAGTCGTTGGGCTGGTAGAGCGCACCCAGGCGCGGGCTCCACAGCGAATCCGAGCGCGAGAAATGCTGCGCCGGAATCGGCGTGCCGTCACGGGCGGTCGTGGGCTGCGTGTCGTAGCTCGCCTTGAAGTGGTCATGCCGCAGGCCGGCGATGAGCTTGACCGTCGGCGTGAGCTCCAGCATGTCCTGCACGTACACGCCGATGGAGCGGGCCTTGAAGTGGTTCATCGGTGCCGGGCCGCGCGGATCGGGGCGCGAGTCGCCGTTGTTCGGCGTGCCGACCGTCGTGTCCAGGCCGCTCGCCGGGCCGGCGAAGTTGTTGTTGCGGTCCGCGTCCTCCTGGGCCAGGTCGACGCCGGCCAGCAGGTGGTGGCGCTTACCCAGCCAGTCGAAGGTGTTGCTGTAGTCGGTCTGCAGGAAGGTGCTGTCGCTCTTGCCGATGCGACCCTTGGGCGTGCGCGTGAGCACACGGTCGGGCGTGACGTCGGCCAGCGAGCCGATCGGCTGGTCGAAGCGGATGACGCTCGCCCACAGTTCGCGCTCGTAGCGGCCATGGCGCAGACGGGTGGTCAGTTCGCCGCCGCCCGTGAAGCGGTGCGTGTGGCTCAAGGTGCCGTAGGTGGCCGAGCCCTTGTTGTAGTCGCTGGCGAGCCCGTAGAAGTTCTTCGCCGGCAAGGTGGGCACGAGGCGTCCGTTGTCGAGGAACCAGGGATGGTTGTACGACGGCACGTTGTCGAATTCGAGGTGGTAGAGGCTGGCGGTGAACTCGTTGGCCGTGCCGATGCCCCAGCTGAAGCTCGGCGCGATGCCGCGCTTCTCGACCTCGGCGCCCCAGTTCTCGGCGTCGTGCACCATGGCGTTGATGCGCAGCGCCGCATCCTCGCCGGTGACGAGGTTGAAGTCGCCGGTGAGCCGCCGCTCCTTGCCCGAGCCGAGCGTGCCGGTGACCTCGTGCTGGTCCATGAGGAAGGGCTGCTTGTTGACCTGGTTGACCACGCCGCCCGTGGAGCCGCGGCCGAACAGCATCGAGGCCGAGCCCTTGATCACTTCCACCCGCTCGTTGTTGAAGGTGTCGCGTTCGTACAGCGCCGCGTCGCGGATGCCGTCCACGTAGATGTCGCCGGTCTGCCCGAGCGAGAAGCCGCGCAGCCGGATGTCCTCCTCGCCGGTTTCACCGGACTGGAAGGTGATGCCCGCGGTGCTGCGCAGCACCTCGCGGAAGTCGTCGAGGTTGCGGTCGTCCATCAGGCGCTCGGTGACGACGGTCACCGCCTGCGGGATGTCGCGCAGTTCCTGCTTGCCCTTGCCGATGCTGGTCGTCGTCGCGCGCAGGCTTTCCTTGCCGGTGGGCTCGACCGCTGCCTTGACCTTGATCTGCGGCAGCGTGGCGATGTCGGATGCGGCGGCTGCCGAGGCGGGCGCCGCCGGCGGCGCGGCGGTCTGTGCCATCGCCGGGTTCAGCGCCAGGCCGAAGCCGGCGGCGATCGCGCCGAGCGGCAGCAGCGGCGAACCCGCGAGCGTGGGACGCGACGCGGCGCGCAGACGGACTTTCTTGGACATGGGTTTCTCCTCTTCTTTGGAAATCGGCAGCGCTGCGCCGCGACCACCGCAGCGGGTGGCCGCATCGCGCGCGAACGGGAACTAGGGTGTTTCGGGCTCGCTGATGAAGCCCACCTTGGTGAGCCCGGCCTGCGAGGCATCGGCCAGCGTCTTGGCCACATGGCGGTAGGCCACCGCCTGGTCGGCCTTCAGGTGCACCTCGGGCTGCGGCTGCTTCTTGCCTTCGGCCACGAAACGCTCGGCGGCTTCTTCGCGGCTCACGCGTTCGCCGTTCCAGAACAGCGCGCCGCTGGCATCGATGGCGAACTCGATCTTGTCGGGCGGCGGCTGGTTCACCGTCGCGCTCGCCTGCGGCAGTTCGAGCTTGACCGCGTGCGTGAGCAGCGGCGCGGTGACGATGAAGATCACCAGCAGCACCAGCATCACGTCGATGAGCGGCACCATGTTGATCTCGGCCATGGGCGCGTTGGCGCTCTTGGAGTCGAAGCTGGCGAAGGCCATGGCGCGCTCCTTACGCCGCCGCCGGCCGCTGCGGCAGCGCACGCACGCTGGCCGGCTGCTGCGGCGCGGGCGCGGCCATCGGCTGGCCCATGGACACGAAGGTGTGCAGCTCGTAGGCGAAGGCGTCGAGCTTGCCCAGCAGCACCCGGTTGGAGCGCGTGAGCCAGTTGTAGCCCATCACCGCGGGGATGGCGACCGCGAGGCCGAGGCCCGTCATGATGAGTGCCTCACCCACCGGGCCGGCCACCTTGTCCAGCGTGCCGGCGCCGCTCATGCCGATCGCCACGAGCGCGTGGTACACGCCCCAGACCGTGCCGAACAGGCCGACGAAAGGCGCCGTGGCGCCCACGGTCGCGAGCACCGCCAGGCCGTTCTCCAGCCGGGTGGTTTCTTCGTCCAGCACCTTCTTGATGGTGCGGGTGACGAACTCGCCGGCGCTGCCCGCCTCTTCCAGCTTGGCCGCGCCGTACTTGGCGTGATGCGCCTGCGCATGCATCGCATGGCTGGTGAGGTGCGAGAACGGGTCGCGCGCGCCATGGGTGCTGATCTCGGCGGCGACCGCGTCGAGCGAGGTGGCGTTCCAGAAGAAGTTGAGGAACTCCTGGCTGCGGCGCTTGCGCGCGATCAGCGTCAGCCCCTTGAGCGCGATGATGGCCCACGAGACCACCGACATCAGCACGAGGATGACGAGCAGGGTCTTGCCGACGGCATCGCTTTGCGCGATGAAATGCCCGAAGCCGAGGGCGGTGTGCTGGGGCGCCGCAAGGGCGATCTCTGGGTTCACGCTCATCTCTCCAGTTCGAAAGGTACGGGGATGCGAGCCCAGCCGCCCACAGGCTGGCCGTTCTCGGTATAGGGCTTGAAGCGCGCGAGGCGCACGCCGGCCACGGCGGCTTCGTCCAGGCGCGAATGGCCCGACGACTGCTCCACGTGCACCTGGCGCGGCAGGCCGGCTTCGTCGATGTACACGCGCACCATGACCTGGCCCTCTTCGCCGAGGCGCCGCGACTGGCGCGGATAGCTGATCTGCGGCGGGTCCAGGTACTGCACGGCCGACGCCGGAATCATCTTGGGCGGCGGTGGCGGTGCCGGCGAGGTGGGCGGTGCCGGTGGCGCCGGCGGCGCGAGCACGACCGGCGGCTCGGGCGGCAGCTCCACCGGTCGCGGCGGTGGCGCGACGAAAGGCGCGGGGGCCGGCACGGGCGGCGGGGGCGCTGCGATCACGCGCTTGGGCGGCGGCGGCTTCTTGGGCAGCGGCTTGGGCGGCGGCGGGGGGGGCGGTGGCGGCGGGGGGACCGGCTCGGGTGGCTTGGGCGGGGCGATGATCTGCACGAACAGCGGCGCCGCCTCGACCACCGCCTGGCGCACGGCGGGCACCTGCATCAGGCCCCAGGCCGCGGCGCCGTGCAGCGCCACGATGGCGGCCACCATGGCATTGCGCTGCAGCGGCGAGAGACCGTCGTCACGCCGCACGCCCTGCCAGCCGGCCGCGCCGAAGGGCGGCACGGCCGACGCATGAAGGCCCGGGCGCGGCGGCGGCGACACGGGCGGAAAGTCGGCAGGGGGGGAAGGCATCGGGAGCGGGCGGCGGAGAGGGACGAAATCTAACACACAATGCGAATCATTCTCATTGCGTATACGAGATTTTCTCCGGCCGGGGAGGACCGGCCCGCCGCGGCTGCATGGCGTGCCGCCGATGACGCCTGCGCAGGCGCCCCTCCGGCGCACGGCGCCCGGCTATGCTTGCCGAATGAAGCTCATCCTGCGCTGGCTGCTGCTGGCAGCCGCCCTCCTCCTCGTCGCCAACATCACGCCGGGTGTCACCGTCACGAGTTTCGGCGCG
Source organism: Rubrivivax sp. (assembly GCA_044506225.1). GTDB lineage: Bacteria > Pseudomonadota > Gammaproteobacteria > Burkholderiales > Burkholderiaceae_C > JAKFDI01. The sequence goes on from JBIQKU010000073.1 coordinate 7,418, forward strand.
GCGCTGATCGCGGCTTTCGTGATCGGGCTGTTCAACACCTTGCTGCGCCCGGTGCTGGTGCTGCTCACGCTGCCGATCACGCTGGTGACGCTGGGGCTGTTCCTCTTCGTCATCAACGCGCTGATGTTCTATTTCGCCGCGCAGATCCTCGACGGGTTGCGCGTCGACGGCTTTCTCGCCGCGCTCATCGGATCGCTCGTCTACAGCCTGTGCGGCATGCTGATCGACGTGGTGATGGAGCGCGTGTTCGACCGCGGCGGCTGAGCGCCGCCCGGCCGCACGGACGGCCTCAGCCGCCCAGGCGCTCGTCGGCGCGCAGCTCGCGCCGCAGCGCCTCGATGTCGCGCAGCCGCGCATCGATCACCGAGGCTTCGATGAAATCCGGCCGCGCACCATCGCGCGCAGAACGCTGGCCGGCACGCAGGCGGTCGATCGCGCCATCGAGATCACCGAGCGCCAGGCGTGCCTCGGCCTCGGCACGCAGCGAGCGCAGCGGCTCGCCGATCTGCGTCCACAGCTGGCTGGCGAGCAGCCAGGCTTCGGCATCCCCGGCATGCGCGGCCACCCAGGTCTGCAATTCGTCGGCGCTGCGTTTGCGCGCCTCGGCGTCGCCGCCCGCGAGCGCCAGGCGGGCGGCCATCAGCAGCACCGGCCGCGAGCCGTCGCCGCGGTGTGGCGCGAGCGCGTCCGCCGCGCGGCCCCAGTCGCGGCGTGCGAGCGCCATCTGCGCCTCGAGCAGGTCGACGACGCGCTGCGCCTGCGCATCGGCCGGACCTTCACGCAGCAGCCGGCGCAGCGCGGCGAGCGAGGCATCGGCGCGTTCATGGTCGCGCAGCAGCTCAGACGCGAGCGCATTCGAGTAGGTGGCCGCGATGCGCTCGGCGCGGGATGCGCCCTCGGCCACGTCCAGCGACTGCCAGCGCCGCAGCGCATCGACCCGGCCGTCCATCAGCACGCGCGCGCGTGCCTGCGCCAGGCTGTGCTCGAGCATGCTCACCGGCGCGGGCCGCGTGGCCGTGCCCAGCCGCCCGCGCGCTTCGCCGATGCGCTCTGAGGTGAGCGGGTGGCTGCGCAGATAGGGGAAGCCGCCGCTGTCGTTCAGCCGGGACGACTGCTGCAGCTTCTCGAACATCGCCGCCATGCCGTCGGGCGCGAAACCGGCGCCGGTCATCACGCCCAGGCCGATGCGGTCGGCCTCGCGTTCCATGTCGCGGGAGAAGTTGAGCTGCCCTTGGATGGCGGCGGCCTGGCCGCCGGCGATCGCCGCCGTTGCCATGTCGGGGCTGTTGGCGCGGCTTGCGGCCAGCACGCCGAGGATCATCGCCGCCGTGCCGAGCAAGGTCTGTCGCTTGCTGTTGCCGATGCTGCGCGCGATGTGGCGCTGCGTCACGTGCGTGAGTTCGTGCGCGAGCACCGAAGCCAGTTCGTCGCGCGTGGCCGTCATCGCGATCAGCCCGAGGTGCACGCCCACATAGCCCCCCGGCAAGGCGAAGGCGTTGACGCTGCGGTCACGCACGAGAAAGGCCTCCCAGGCGAAACGTTCGTCGATGTCGTGGCTGATGTCGCCGCGTGCGCGCGCCGCCTCCAGCAGTGCGCTCCACATCGTCTGCACGTATTCGAGCAGCAAGGGGTCGTCGATGTAGTCCGGGTCGCGGCGGATCTCGCGCATGATGGCGTCGCCGACCTTGCGTTCGGTGCCGATGCCGAAGTCTTCGGACGCACTGTCGCCCAGCGCCGGCAGCCGGTGCTGCGCCCACGCCGGCACGGCCGTCGTGCCGGCCAGCAGCAGCGCGGCGCACAACGCGGCCAGGCGGCGGCGCAGCGGGATGAAGGGGAGGAGGCTCACGGCAGCACGTTCCACAGCAGCGGTGACCCTTCGAGTGCCCGCCCGCCGCAGAGTTCGCCGGCGGCGCCGAAAGGCCGCTGGCTATGATGCCAGCCCGACCTTGCTGCCCTGTGTCGCGCCATGGATTCCGCCACGCCGCCTTCCCCGCTCACCCATTTCGATGCCGCCGGCCAGGCCCACATGGTCGATGTGGCGGCCAAGGCCGAAACGCACCGCGTGGCCCGTGCCAGCGGCGTGATCCGCATGCAGCCGGCCACGCTCGCGCTCATCACGCAGGGCAGCGCGAAAAAGGGCGACGTCATCGGCATCGCCCGTATTGCCGCGATCCAGGGCGCCAAGCGCACGGCGGAGCTGATCCCGCTGTGCCATCCGCTGCCGCTCACCAAGGTGGGCGTCGATTTCGAGATCGACACCGCCGCCAGCACGGTGCGCTGCACCGCGCAGGTGGAGACGCTCGGGCGCACCGGCGTCGAGATGGAAGCCCTGACCGCCGTGCAGGTCGGGCTGCTCACCATCTACGACATGTGCAAGGCCGCCGACCGCGGCATGGTGATGGGCGAGATCCGCGTGCTGGAGAAGCGGGGCGGCAAGAGCGGGGAGTGGATGGCGCCCGCCTGATCAACGCCGGGTCCGCCGACAGCCCGTTCGACCTGAAGCATCGAAGCCCGCGGCCGCGGCGTCTTCAGAGAAAGTCGCGATAGCTCAACGCCCGCGCCGGCGCGGCGCACTGGAACGGCATCTCCTCCATCGCGCCGTACATCTGCGCGCAGGGCGCGAAGAAGGCCTGCGCATCCGCATGACCGAACTCGCGAAGGCGTTCGGCAATGTGGCGCGCGCGGTCCAGGTCGCCGAGCTCGGCATGCGCCTTGGCCCAGGCGATCATCAGCCGGGTGTCGAGCAGATAGTGCGAGGCGACGTCGAACGACGGCATCACCTGCGATGGATGCGGCGCCAGCGTGGCGGCCGCATAGTGGGCGTGGTGCGCGAACAGCACGCTGTGCGTGCCGGCGGCAATGCGCTCACCGAGCGGGCTCGTGGCATCGCCCGGCGCAAAGATGACACTCACCCGCAGGTAGTCGAGCACCGACAGCGCACCGCCGAGCGACACCGCGAGCGAGGCCGTGATGAGGGTGGTCCGCCAGCGCGAAGCGGCCCCATCCGAACGAGCGGGCGGCTGTTCGTCACCGTCCGTCCCACCCAGGCAGAGCCCGAAGGCGGAGGCCGTCGGCAGCAGGAAGTAGGCGTACCACAGCGGGTACTCGAACTGGCTGTGAAGCCCGGCGAGCAACACGATCATGAACGCGGCACGCAGCGTGCGCGAGTCCTCGCCCGTGGCCGCCTGGCTGGCCCGGAACGCCCGCCAGAATGCGAAGCACAGCAAGCCGCTCACGGCCGCGGCGAGCGGCAGGCCGAGTTCCACCGCGAGCTGCAGGAAGAGGTTGTGTGTGTGGTCGAAGAACTCCGGCGGCCGGTCCGGGAACGGCGTGAGCGTCCAGGCGAAATTGAAATTGCCCCAGCCCACGCCGAACCACGGATTCGCCTTGATGAGTTCCCAGGTGTTGGACCAGATGGCCAGCCGGTTGCTCGAGAAGTTCTCGCGCGGCGCGAAGCGGCCCTCGCCGGCGAAAGCCGCCCCGGTCGCACCGGCCCACGCGTCGAGCGCGAACCAGCAGAGCAGATAGAGCACTGGGCTCGCTATCAAGGCTAGACGCGCAGCACGCGGCAAGCGCCTGTCGAGCACGCCCCATCCGGCGAGCACCAGCACACCGAGGGCCGCGGTGCGTGAACCCGTCTGCACAATGCAGAACACGAACCCCGCGAGCACGAGCCATGCCCATGGCTGCCGTTCGGCGCCGCGCGGCCAGCACCAGGTGACGCACACGATGCACCAGAGCAGCAGCGTGCCGAGATGATTCGGCTGGCGCAGGTTGGCAGCCACGCGCGGGCCGGAGGGTGGTGCGATGCCTAGGCTCTCGGTCCACTGCGGCGCGAAGTACTGGATCTGCGCGAACACGACGCTGAGCGCGCCGGCGGCGAGCAGCACCCAGACGAGCAGGCGGAAATGGGCCGGCCGCTGCGGCGCCAGGAGGGATGCGGCAGCCGTCGCGGCGAACAGCGCTGCGCACAGCGTGGCGACCGCCGAGACGCCCAAGGCGCTGGGCAGCGTGCGCCAGGCGGTCGACACGGCGGCCGCGACGATCAGCGCAAGCAGCGCCGCCGCAAGCGCCGCCATGCCCCGCGGGACAGCGACCGATGCCGCCTTCGCCGACAACAAGGCCAGCAAGGCACCCCAGCCGAAGAAGGCGATTCCCTGGTTGAGAAAGGTCGGCGATGGGGCGAGCGCCATCGCCGTCACGAAGGAGAGCAGCACCGCCCCCGCCGACAAGGCAAGGGGCAGCATCGGCAGCTTCAATCGCGCCGTGCGCACCGAAGGGTGAGGCGCTGGTTCCACGTCGGAGGTTGCTAAATCAACGGCTGAACCGCCCCACGAGTTCGGCGACATTTGGGTCCTTGACTCTCTGGGACCCCTTGATCCTTTGAAGCAGCATAGCGAGTGCCTCTTCGCCGTAGATAGCCCGATATCGGGTGAGTTCGACTGCCGCGCGCTGGACGTCGCCTCTTTCGGCCATAGCGATCGCGTACATCGATAGAAAGAACTTGTCGGGATATCTCAGCGTTACACGTTCGAGCTGCTGAAGCTGAGCAGCCGAATTTACCCCTTGTTCTACTGACCATCCGGCATCAAGCATTGCACCCAGCTGGTCCAAGACCACGACCGGCGCCTTATCGGCCGATGCTGCGGTAGTAGTGCCAATTCTGGCGAGGGACATTTGCAGCTTCCAGGCGTCACGCTCGACGATCAGATAGTCGCGGGAGACGATTCCCACAACCACCATCGTCGTGCACATTGCCAAAGCAACGGCAGTACGCGGCACCTTGACGCCCCGTCCGCCGACCAGAGCCCCCATAGCCACGGACCATAGCACCAGGAAGTACCAATAGGCATGTGGATACTCGAGCAAAGCGTGGACAGTGATGGCGAGCGCTACACCAAACCAGAACCGGCTCTCGCGACAGTTCGCCTGCCTAAACCCCGCCAGCAGTGCGATGGAGAGAAGAACGATCAACCCTGATCCGATAGGAATGCCATTCCACAGAAGAAGATCGAGGAAGAGGTTGTGCGAATACGTGGCGTATTCGAGTCCGGGGCTGCTAATCGCAACCGCCGCTTGCGCCGTTGCTGTTTGCAACCACCCCCAACCGAACCATGGCGACGCGCCTATAGCAGTCGTCATTTGCTTCCACAGCAAGGGCCTGAGCCCCGCTCCCAATCTGGCACTTACAGGATGGGACGGATCAGACAGAAGAAGCCAATCGGCGACGACCGGGAGTCCAAGAAAGCACAGCAGATACCAGCTCGTTAGCAGCGCAAGCGGTAGTGCGTCGATTCTTTCCGGCGGGCTAGGATCGCGCCCGCGCCGCTTAAGGAGATAGCAAGCCGCTAGCGCGACCGCGATCGCCAAGGGCGTACGCGACCCCGAGAGCGCAAGCCCTGTTAAGAGAAATGCTGTACTAGTGAATGCTGCGGTCTTGCCGACCCATCCGCTTCGCTTACTGAATTTCAACGCGATGAGGCCAAGAACTATCAGTGTGGCGAGATGGTTAGGCTGAGAGATGTTTGCCGATGCTCGTGTGGCCGGTTCAACTTCGACGGCCCATATGTTGAGGCCGGAAAGCCCAAGCCATTGGTACATCGCCAGGCCGGTGGATACGATGGCAGCGAGAAGCAAAGAACTTGCTATGCCTTTGGCGAGCGTCTGGCCGTCCCGACGGAGTTCATACCCTGCCCACACCAGCAGCGCCGCACCGGCAAGGTACAAGCTGACCATCACGGCATCGCCGCTGAACACGAGTTTTCCGTTCGCCCATTGGAGCCATGGCAGCAGGGCGGTCGACGCGAGCAGGACTGATAGAAGCGGGAATCGTGCTTGCCTTGTGCCGGCGCTGGCAGCCAAGCACAAGAGCGCACCCCCAACCGCGGCGACCAGTTCTGAATAGAACGACGTCCAGGGCTTGTAATGATTGGGCACAAGCCACGATGCCGCCAGGGCGAGAAACGCGATGAGTACTACGCGCGGCTTTACGTCAAAGCCGCCCGCCGATCGGAACCACTCCAGCATTAAACCCTCGCCCAAAGAGAAAGGGCGGCATACGCCGCCCCGTTCAGTCGTCTGAGACGATTACAGGTTACCGCGGCAGGAGCCCGGCAGGTACTTCGGCGGGACGGTGTTGCCATCCGCCGTGTTCCCACAACGCCACGCGGCGACGGTTTGACCGGCGGTGGGCGCGGTGAAGGTTGCGGCGTCGCTGCTCGGCGCGAGGCTAACGATTCCGTCCGCGCCGCCGCCGATGTTCTGCGTCGTCACGGTGACGACACCCGCATTGGTGGTGGTCACGCTGGCAACGTACTTGCTCTGCGCGGTTCCCGAGGTGGACTCACAGCCCCAGTTGCCAGCGGTGGGCAGGCCGCCGGAGCTGGCGGATTGGAACACTTCGGTAATCGTGGTGCGGCACGCCGAGGCCGCAAGGATGGCCTCCGACATCTTCGCTCTGCGGGTGTAGTCCTGATACGCCGGCAGCGCCACCGCTGCCAGGATGCCGATGATCGCGACCACGATCATCAGTTCGATGAGAGTAAAACCTTGTTGAACGCGCTTCATGGAAAAGCTCCTGGAAAGGGTGGGGTGAAGTTGCCCGCTTCCTAGTGCAGGGGCCGTGCCAGCGTTTATTGCGTGAGCTACGTCGCAGTTCGGCCGGCCGATTGACGCACCGGGTCACAATTTGTCGACGGGCGCGATGGCTTGGCAACCGAACTGACGCAACTGGTCGCTCGGCGGGCACCTGCGGGCTCACGCCGCCGCGGCGTGCTGCGGCAGCAGCTCGAGTGTCTGCCCGGCCTGCAGCGCATGGATGCGGTGGCGGGTGTCGAAGCCGGCGATCTCGCCCATCACGGCCTTGAGTTCGCCCGGCTTGATGTGGGTGATCTGCACGTCGACGCTGCCGGCCAGCTTGTTCAGTTCGCCGCGCAAGGACGAGGGGCACAAGTGCTGGCTGATGCCGGCGAGGTGGCGGTCGTCGTCGCCGAAGGCGGTCTCGATCACGAGCTGCGCCACCTTCATCCCGGCCAGCCGCTGCCACAGCGCCGGGTTGGGTCCGGTGTCGCCGGTATAGACCCACCAGCCGGCATCACCGCCGTCGACGGCGAAGCCGACCGCCGGCACGGTGTGTTCGGCCCCCAGCACTTCGATGCGGTGGCCGGCCAGCGCGAGCTCCTCGCCCACGGCAAAGGGCTGGAAGGCGAGCGTGGGCGTGTCCACGCCGGGCAGGCGCGTGAAGTCGGGCCAGATCACGCCGTTGAAGATGTGGGTGCGCAGCGCGGCAATGGTCTCGGGAAGCGCGTGCACGACGACGGGGCCGCGGCGCGCGGCCAGGCGGGTGCGCAGCACGCTGTCGGCCAGCAGGCCGATGGACAGCACATGGTCGAGGTGCGAATGGCTGATGAGGATGTGGTCGATGCGCGCCATCTCCTCGAGCGTGAGGTCGCCTACGCCGGTGCCTGCGTCGATGAGCACGCGGTCGTCCAGCAGGAAGGACGTGGTCTTGCACCCTGCCGCGATGGCACCGGAACAGCCGAGGACACGAATGATCATGAGAGGTCGAGCCCGTGCGGCCCGGCGGTGGCGAAGGGGGCGGCCCCTCCGTCGGCGGGCCGTGAGGCAGCCGAGCCTCGCCGCTATGGTGCAGGCCGGTTTTCGGCCGTGCAAGACATGCAAGTCGCGATTTCTGCACCGCCGTCCGGGCGATCGCCACGCGCGCCGCAGGCGCGTGAAAAGCATCACGCGCGCTGCGCGCGAAAGCGCTCAAGAATCGGAGGAGCTGCCGGGGGGGGATTGCGGCTCCGCCGCGGCCCCTACGCGCTTCGACGGGGCCGACCTCTCGCGCCGGCCTGAAACCGCCGCAGCCTGCGGCCGGTGAAGGACGTGCCGGGCGCTCAGCCCTGCACGAACTGCATCTGGGTGCCGGCGAGTTCGATCACGTCGCCGTTCTTCAGCTGCACGGTCTCGCCGACCAGCGGCGTGCCGTTGACGGTGGGCCGGTTCGCACCTTCGACGTGTGCGAACACATAACCCGCGGGCCGCTTGGTGATGGAGGCGACCTGCACGCCCGGCTTGCCGACGGTGGTGACCACCTTGACGAGGCTGACCTCGCGCCCCGCGGCGGCGCCGTTGAGCACGCGAATAGAAGCCGGCACGCTGGCCGCACCGAGGGCGCCGAAGCCGGAGTTGCCGTAGCCGCCGGTGGGCGCGTAGGCGCCGGGTGACGGAGCACGCGCCGCGCCGGTGGCGGCGGGCTTCATGATCATCGTCTTCTCGTACTCGTTGCCGTCTTCGACGAGGTACTTGATCTTGTACTTGCCGATCTCGACGGTGTCGTTGTGCGCGAGCAGCTGCTTCTTGACGGCCTTGCCGTTGATGTAGGTGCCGTTGGTGCTGTTGA
>JBIQKU010000300.1:0-2343 GCA_044506225.1 Rubrivivax sp.
TGTTCTCGCGCACCGTGAGGTCGGCGAAGATGCCCATGTTCTCGGGCACGTAGGCAATGCCCAGCTGCGCGATGTCGGGCGTGGTGAACTGTCCGCGGCGCACGCCTTCGCCGCCGATCACCTGGCCGTCGAAGCTGACCTTGCCCTGCGACGCCGGCCACAGGCCCATGATGGTGCGCAGCGTCGTGGTCTTGCCCGCGCCGTTGCGCCCGAGCAGCATGGTGACCTCGCCTGCCGGCACCTCGAAGTCGACGCCGTGCAGGATGTGGTACGCGCCGATGTGCGTGTGCACACCTTCCAGTTTCAACAAGCTCATGCCGGCTCCTCCGCCGCCATGCCCAGGTAGGCCTGCTGCACCACGGGCGAGGCGATGACCTCGGCCGGATCGCCGTCGGCCACGAGCTGGCCGTTGTGCAGCACGATGATGCGGTCGGCGAGTTCGCGCACCACGTCCATCTTGTGTTCGACCAGGAGAATGGTCTTGTCGCGCCGCGCCTTCAGCGCGCGGATCAGGTCGAGGATCACCGGCACGTCGTCCACGCTCATGCCGGCGGTGGGTTCGTCGAACATGTAGACGCTGGGCTCCAGCGCCATCAGCATCGCCACCTCCAGCTTGCGCTGGTCGCCGTGCGGCAGGCTGCTCGCGGCCACATGGGCGCGGTCGCCGAGCTTGACCGTGTCCACCAGCTCGTGCGCCCGCTCCAGCGTCTGGCGGTGGTCCAGCCACACCGACCACAGGTTGAAGCCCTCGCGCCGGCGCGACTGCACCGCCAGGCGCACGTTCTCCACCACCGAGAGGTTGGGAAACAGCTGCGTGAGCTGGAAGGCCCGCCCGAGCCCGCGATGGGTGCGCGCCGAGACACCGTCGTTGGTGATGTCCGCGCCGTCCAGCCGCACCGTGCCCTCGCTCGCGCGCAACTGGCCCGAGATGAGGTTGAAGTAGGTCGTCTTGCCCGCGCCGTTGGGGCCGACGATGGCCGTCAGCGTGCCCGGCTCGAAGCGGCAGGACACACGGTCGACCGCGACATGGCCGCCGAAGCGGATGGTGAGGTTGTGGGTTTCGAGCATGGCCGTCCTGACTCCCTCTCCCTCTGGGAGAGGGTGGGGGTGAGGGCGCGCCGCAGGCGCATCCGGGCGCACGCGCCCCTCACCCCAGCCCTCTCCCCGGACGGGAGAGGGAGGAAAACCCTCTCTCGCGAGAGAGGGTGCAACAAGGACTCAGTGCCGGGTGTTGCGGATGGGAATGTCCATCTCTTCCGGCTTGATCTCGCGCACCAGTTCAGGCACGGCCCAGGTGAACGCCGGGTCGTTCTTGATCTTGAAGTGGTACATCGACTGCATGGCCTGGTGGTCTTCCTTGCGGAAGGTCATCTTGCCCTTGGGCGTCTCGAAGCTCATGCCTTCCATGGTCTTGATGAGCTTGTTGGTGCTGGTGTCGCCGCCGGTCTTCTTCAGCGCCTCGACGATGGCGATGCCCGCGCTCATGCCGCCCGCGGTGAAGAAGTCGGGCGGGCTCTTGAAGCGCGTGTAGTGGTTGGCCACCAGCCATTCGTTGACCGGGTTCTTCGGGATGCCGAAGTAGTAGTAGGCCGCGCCTTCCATGCCGGGGAACTGCTTGTAGGCCGCCATCACCGGGAGGATGTTGCCGCCGGTGGAGATCTCGATGCCGTAGCGGTCCAGGCCCATGTCGGCGATCTTGAACGGGTTGCCCGCGCCGGCCCAGACGATCCAGATCACCTTGCGGCCCGGCTGGTCCTTGAGCTTGTCGATGATGCGCTGCGCACCGGCGGTGAAGTCGGTGGTGGCCGCCGGCAGGTACTCCTCGTGCACGACCTTGGCGTTCTTGATCGCGTCCTTGAACGCCTTCACGCCGTCACGCCCGAACGCATAGTCCTGCGCCAGCGTGGCGATGACCGTGCCCTGCTGGTCCAGCGCCTTGGCGTTGCTGATGGCGTCCTGCGAGCTGTTGCGGCCGGTGCGGAAGATGTACTTGTTCCACTTGTCGCCGGTGATGGAGTCGGCCACGGCGGGCTCGACCAGCAGGATCTTCTTGTACTCCTCGGCCACGGGCAGCAGCGCCAGCGCCACACCCGACGACGTCGGGCCCACCGCCAGGTCGGCCTTGTCGTCACCGTAGGCGGTGGCGAGCAGGTTCTTGCCCACGTCGGGCTTGCCCTGGTCGTCCTTCTCGAGGACCACCAGCTTCTTGCCGTTGACGGTCATGGTGCCGTTGGTGGCGTACTCCAGGCCCATCATCAGGCCGGTCTGCGTCTGCTTGCCGTAGGCCTCGAGCGGGCCGGTCTTGCTGTAGACGTGGGCGATGCGGATCTCGCCCTTGTTCTG
>JBIQKU010000301.1:0-2326 GCA_044506225.1 Rubrivivax sp.
AGGTCGGCCGGCACCAGGTCGGGCGTGAACTGGATGCGCTTGAAGCTGCCGCGCAACGTGGTAGCCAGCGTCTTGACGGTCAGCGTCTTCGCCAGCCCCGGCACGCCCTCGACCAGCAGGTGGCCCTGGGCGAGCATCGCCACCATCACTCGTTCCAGGAACTTGTCCTGCCCGACGACGACACGCTTGACCTCGTAGAGGATGCGCTCCATCAGCGTGGCGGTGTTCTGGCCGTCGGTCGAATCCATGGGTGTGCTCCGCGTGGGGGTCAGAAGGGCGGCAGGCCGGCGGCGGCGGCGGCGTTCTCGATCGGCACTGCAAATCCAATGCCGATGAAGGTGCCCACGTCGCCGGGGTTGAGGATGGCGGTGACGATGCCGATGACCGCACCGTCCATGGTGACCAGCGGGCCGCCGGAATTGCCGGGATTCGCGGCGGCGTCGAACTGGATGAGGTTGGTCAGGCGTTCGCCCGAGGGCCCGCTGAACTGGCGCTTCAGGCCCGAGACCACACCAGCCGACACCGACGGCCCGATGCCGAAGGGAAAGCCCACCGCCACCACCTGGTCGCCGGGCAACAGGTCGGCCGTGCCGCGCATGGTGGCGGCGACGAGGTCGTCGGGGATGCTGCGCGCGCGCAGCACGGCCAGGTCGTTCTCGGGCTGGGCGCCGACCATGGCGGCCTCGGACTCGTGGCCGTCGGCGAAGGTCACGCGGATGCGCTTGGCATTGCTCACCACATGCAGATTGGTGAGGATGGTGCCGTTGTCGATGATGACCACACCCGTGCCCGTGGAGCGGGCATGGCCCTTGGCATCGTCGCCGGGCGCGGGCGGCTTGTCGTCTTCGTCGGCCAGGCCGATCACGCGCACCACCGCGGGGCGCACCGTCATGGCGGCGCGGGTGTAGGGCGAGGGCAAGGGCTCACCTTCGACCAGGCTGTAGCGCACGGCGCGGTCGATGTCCTCCTGCGTGAGGGCCTGGGGCGGCGCGAACAGCAGGTGCTGGCCGCCTGCGCCGGCAAACACCAGCAGGGCCGCAGCCAGCGCCCACAGCGGTCGCGGGTGGCGCGAGAAGAACCGGCGCAGGCGGCCGCGGCGTGGGGTGGGCGGTTGCGGGGTGACGACGGCCGCGGCGGGCGCGGAGGCGGGTGCGGCGGGCGCGACGGACGGGCCGTCGCCGGGACCGCGATGTGCGGCCTCCGCACCGACCCCCTGCAGCGCCGACTCCGGTCGACGCGAGCGGCTGTAGAGCGGAGCCTTCTTCATCGCTGCACCTCATCACCATGCACGGCGGGAGGGCGGCCCGCGCCATGCGGATTGGCGGCCACCGTATCACGAGCGCCTTGCCCGTGCACGGCCCGCCTTCGAAGAGCGCGGGCGCGGAAGGCATCATCGCGCCATGCGCTGGATCGATACCCACTGCCACCTCGACGCCGCGGAGTTCGCGGCCGATCGCGACGCCGTCGTTGCGCGTGCCCGCGCGGCCGGCGTGTCGCAGATCGTGCTGCCTGCGGTGAGCGCAAGCAATCTGGATGCCGTGCGCGAATTGGCACATCGGCACGGTTTCGTCTATGCGCTCGGCATCCATCCGCTGTGCGTGGACGAGGCCGAAGACGCCGACCTGGACCGGCTCGCCGACGCACTCGGGCGCCACCGCGGCGACCCGCGCCTGGTGGCGGTGGGCGAGATCGGCATCGACGGCTTCGTGCCCGGGCTGGACGCGCCGCGCATGGAGCGCTTCTACGCGGCGCAGCTCGAGCTCGCGCAAGCCATGGCGCTGCCGGTGATCCTGCACGTGCGGCGTTCGGCCGATGCGCTGCTCAAACACCTGCGGCGCCTGCCGGTGCGCGGCATCGCCCATGCGTTCAACGGCAGCGCGCAGCAGGCGCAGCAGTTCGTCGACCTCGGCTTCAAGCTCGGCTTCGGAGGTGCCATGACCTTCGAGCGGGCGCTGCAGATCCGCCGGCTGGCGCAGGCACTGCCGGATGATGCGCTCGTGCTCGAGACCGACGCGCCCGACATCCCGCCCCAGTGGCTGTACCGCACCGCCGCCCAGCGCGCGGCCGGCGAGAACTCGCGCAACGAGCCGGCGCAGCTGCCGCGCATCGCCGAGTCGCTGGCCGCGCTGCGCGGCTGGACGCTGGAGCGCACCGCACAACAGACGGTGCGCAATGCGCACGCTGCGCTGCCCCGGCTGCAGGCGCTGGCCACGCCATGAGCACGCGCCGCCGCGCCGAACCGGAGCTTGCGCCGGCCACCATCTCCGAGGCCGACGGCGTGCGCTACCTGCACCTGGGCACGCCCTGGGTGCAGGGCGCGATGCGC
>JBIQKU010000302.1:0-2293 GCA_044506225.1 Rubrivivax sp.
GCCGGCCGCCTGGAACTGGTTCACGTCGGCACTGCCGTTCGGATAGACCCGCGCGAGCAGCGGCGTGATGCGCGTGAGCTCGGAGAAGTCGCTCCAGTCGATGACGATGCCCGCGGCGCGCGCCACCGCGACCCAGTGGATGAGGTGGTTGGTCGAGCCGCCGGTGGCCAGCAGCGCCACCATGGCGTTGGCGATCACGCGCTCATCGACCAGCCGCCCGATGGGCAGAAAGCGCTTGCCCTGCGTGATGGACAGCGCCGTGCGCACCGCCTCGCGCGTGAGCGCCTCGCGCAGCTCGGCATGCGGATGCACGAAGGCCGCACCCGGCACATGCAGGCCCATGGCCTCCATCAGCACCTGGTTGCTGTTGGCCGTGCCGTAGAAGGTGCAGGTGCCCGGCCCGTGGTAGGCGGCGGACTCGGCGGCCAGCAGCTCGGCGCGGCCGACCTTGCCTTGCGCGTACAGCTCGCGCACCCGCGACTTCTCGCTGTTGGCCAGGCCCGTGCTCATCGGTCCGCCCGGCACGAACACGCAGGGCACATGGCCGAAGTGCAGCGCGCCGATCAGCAGGCCCGGCACGATCTTGTCGCAGATGCCCAGCAGCAGCGCGGCGTCGTACACGTCATGGGTGAGCGCCACCGCCGTGCCCATGGCGATGGTGTCGCGCGAGAACAGGCTCAGCTCCATGCCGGGCAGGCCCTGCGTGACGCCGTCGCACATCGCCGGCACGCCGCCGGCCACCTGGGCGTTGGCGCCCTGGCGCCTCGCCTCGTCGCGGATCACCGCCGGAAAGCCCTCGTAGGGCTGGTGCGCCGACAACATGTCGTTGTAGGCGGTGACGATCCCGATGTTGGGCGCCCGCTCCTGCACCACCCGCAGCTTGTCGTTGGCCGGCAGTGCGGCGAACGCATGGGCCACGTTGGAGCAGCCCATGCGGTCGCCGCCGCGCGGGCGCTTCGCGGCGGCATCCACGCGCCGCAGATAGGCCGCACGCAGCGGCGCACTGCGCTCGCGGATGCGGCCGGTGATGTCGATCAATGCCTGATGTGTCATGCGTGGTCGCCCGTGCAGGGTGGCTATGTAACCGCGTCCGTGATTCTTGCGAAACAAAATTACATGGTCAATCGAAAGCTTGCCGTGCGAGGCCTCGCCTGCTCGAACGCTCGTCTATTTGCGTTCGCCTGCTGCGGGCGCCGCCTCGCGCGCACGCTGCGCCAGCGTGGCGCAGCCATGGCCCTTGGCCGCGTCCTCGCCCGGGTCCATCAGTGGAATCAGCGCCGCCAGCGGATTGATGAGGCCCAGCAGCAGGCTGGCGCCCAGCTTGCGCGCGAGCGGGCCCTTCTCGAGCTCCACCTGCAGGTCGGCAAACGAGCCGGTCACGTGCACCGGCGTGCGCAGCGCCACCGGGCTGAAATCCTTGGGGCTCACCACCGCGCGCAGATCCAGCGTCTCGTCGCGCAAGGACACCTCGCCGCTCACCGAGACCAGCGAGTCGGGGGTGTCGATCAGCAACGCGCGCGGCGTGAGCACGCCGTTCTTCGCGACGATGTCGGCCGCGGCGCAGCGCACCGGCAGCATCCGGTCGCCACGCACCACCAGGCCCAGCGCCTGGGCGATGTCGATGCCGCCGGCCTCGACGATGAGGTGCGACACGGCGGCGTCCCGCATGGACGCCCCGATGCTGCCGTCCAGCGAGGCCAGCATGTCGGCGGTGGAGCGCCCCTGCCCCGTCAGCCGGGCGTGGGCAGAGAACACGCCGCGCACCCAGGGCTGGCCGTCGTCGCCGCGCTCCTGCTTCAACCAGCGTTCGAGCTGCACGCCGGCGATGCGCAGGTCGGCCCGCCATTGGGCGACACGCGCCGTGCCGTCCAGTTCGATCACGCCGGACACGCGCCCGTCGGCGGTGCGCGCATCGATCTGGGCCAGGCCGAGCTGGCCGCCGCTGAGCGTCAGATGTGCACGCAAGGGCTGCAGCGGACGGGCGAAGGCATCGCCCAGGTCGACGCGGGCGAAGTCGAGCAGCACGTTCGCGTCCATCGCGCGCAGCGCCGGCAGGTCGAAGTCACGTGCCGGCAGCACCGCCGACGCGGCCCGGGCCGGCGCGCTCGGCGACTGCGCCGGCTCGCGCGCGCCCGGCAGGTCGCTCGGCCCGGCGCCGGTGGCCTGCGCCACACGCTCCGGGGAGCCGGGCGGCGGCTGCTGCGCCTGGCGGCGGCGTTCGGCGGCGGCTTCGCGCGCGCGGCGCTCGGCCTCGCGCGTGGCCCGGGCACGTCCAGGGGGGGCGGGTGTGGCC
>JBIQKU010000074.1:0-5589 GCA_044506225.1 Rubrivivax sp.
CCACGACGAGGATGAACGGAACCTTTTGCATGGAATGCTCGCGGATTTTATAGGTGATCTTTTCGTTCCGCAAATCGCATTCAGCCCTAACTCCTTGTTTTAGAAGCGTTTTCACCACGTCCTGGGCATATTCCGACTGCGCGCCGGTGATATTGAGCACCTGCACCTGCACAGGCGCCAGCCAGGCCGGGAGAGCGCCGGCGTGCTGCTCGATCAGGATGCCGATGAAACGCTCCATGCTGCCGACGATGGCCCGGTGCAGCATCATGGGCCGCAGGCGCTCGCCGGATTCGGCCACGTACTCGGCGCCCAGGCGCTCGGGCATGCTCGGATCGACCTGGATGGTGCCGCACTGCCATTCGCGGCCGATGGCGTCTTTCAGCGTGTACTCGATCTTCGGGCCGTAGAAGGCGCCCTCGCCCTCGGAGACGGTGAATTCGCAACCCGAGCGGCGCAGGCTTTCCATCAACGCGAATTCGGCCTTGTCCCACAGGGAGTCCGAGCCGATGCGCTTCTCGGGCCGCGTGGCCACCTTGTAGATGATCTCGGTGAAGCCGAAATCGGCGTAGACCTTCTGCAGCAAGGCGGTGAAGGCCGCGCATTCCTCGAGGATCTGGTCCTCGGTGCAGAAGATGTGGCCGTCGTCCTGGGTGAAGCCGCGCACGCGCATGATGCCGTGCAGCCCGCCGGTGGGCTCGTTGCGGTGGCACTGGCCGAACTCGCCGTAGCGCAGCGGCAGGTCGCGGTAGCTCTTGATGCCCTGGTTGAAGATGAGGATGTGCCCCGGGCAGTTCATCGGCTTGAGCGCGTAGTCGCGCTTCTCCGACTCCGTCGTGAACATGTTCTCGCGGTACTTGCCCCAGTGGCCGGTCTTCTCCCACAGGCCCTGGTCGAGGATCTGCGGCGCCTTGACCTCCTGGTAGCCGTTGTCGCGGTACACCGCCCGCATGTACTGCTCGACCTGCTGCCACACCGTCCAGCCCTTGGGGTGCCAGAACACGAGGCCGGGCGCGTGCTCGTCGATGTGGAACAGGTCGAGCTCGCGGCCGAGCTTGCGGTGGTCGCGCTTCTCGGCCTCCTCGAGCATGTGCAGGTACTGCTGCAGCTCGTCCTTGGTGGCCCAGGCGGTGCCGTAGATGCGCTGCAGCATCTCGTTGTTGTGGTCGCCGCGCCAGTAGGCGCCGGCCACCTTCATGAGCTTGAAGTGCTTGAGGCGCCCGGTGCTGGGCACGTGCGGCCCCCGGCACAGGTCCTCGAACTTGCCTTCGCGGTACAGCGAGACGTCCTCGCCGGCCGGAATGCTCGCGATGATCTCGGCCTTGTAGTCCTCGCCCAGGCCCTTGAAGAGCGCGACCGCCTCGTCGCGGGGCAGCACGCGGCGCTGCACCGGTTCGTCCTTCTTGGCGAGCTCGCTCATCTTGGCTTCGATGGCGGCCAGGTCCTCGGGGGTGAAGGGCCGCTTGTAGGCGAAGTCGTAGTAGAAGCCGTTGTCGATGACCGGCCCGATCGTCACCTGCGCGTCAGGAAAAAGCTCCTTGACCGCATACGCCAGCAGGTGCGCCGTCGAATGGCGGATGACCTCCAGCCCGTCCGGGTCCTTGTCGGTGACGATGGCCAGCGCCGTGTCCCGCTCGATGCGGTGGCTGGTGTCGACCACCTTCACCCCCTCGCCCCTGCCCAGCTTGCCGGCGATCGCTGCCTTGGCGAGGCCCGGGCCGATGGACGCCGCGACCTCGGCGACCGTGACCGGGCCGGGGTATTCGCGGGTGGATCCGTCAGGCAGTTGAATCGAGACCATGGGAGGCACTCCAGAAAGCAAAAAAGCGCGGAACATGCCGCGCTTGTGGGTTGAACGAGAGATGAAAACGTCGTGACGAGCCGCGGCCAGCTACACCGAAGTGGGGCTGGGGGTAGTTCGCGGTGTCATAACCGTCATGCCTTTCTCGTCCTTGTTCGTCGTCGGGGTCGGCCATTGTAGAGGAGCGGCCTTGCCACTGCCGCCCGAGGGTGCTGCGGGCGTCAGCGCTTGGCCTGCAGTTTGGCGAAGGCCGCCGCCATGGCCGACTGGCCCTGCGGCGCCACCGGCGCACCGCGGCCGCCAGCGGCACGCTCGCCGCGTGCGGCCGGGCGGAAGCTGTTGTCGCCGCCCTGCCCCTTCGGCACCGGGCGGGCATCGAGCTTCATGGTGAGCGAGATGCGCTTGCGCGCGAGGTCCACCTCCAGCACCTTCACCTTCACGATGTCGCCGGTCTTGACCACCTCGCGCGCGTCGTTCACGAACTTGCTGCTGAGCTGGCTGACATGCACCAGCCCGTCCTGGTGCACGCCCAGGTCGACGAAGGCGCCGAACTGGGCGACGTTGCTCACCGTGCCCTCCAGCGTCATGCCGGGCTGCAAATCCTTGATGTCCTCGACGCCTTCGTTGAAGCGCGCCACCTTGAAGTCGGGCCGCGGGTCGCGCCCGGGTTTCTCGAGTTCGGCCAGGATGTCCTTGACCGTGATCGCGCCGAAGCTGTCGTCGGCGAAGGCCTCGGGCTTCAAGGTGCGGATGACGTCGGCGCGGCCCATCACCTCGGCCGCCGGCTTCTTCACCGCTTCGAGGATGCGCTCGACCACCGGATAGGTCTCGGGGTGCACGCCCGACTGGTCCAGCGGGTTGTCGCCACCGCGGATGCGCAGAAAGCCTGCACTCTGCTCGAAGGTCTTGGCGCCGAGGCCACTCACCTCCCGCAGCTGCTGGCGGTTGCGGAAGGCGCCGTTCGTGTCGCGCCAGCGCACGATGCCGCCGGCGACCGAGGCGTTCAGGCCCGACACGCGAGCGAGCAGCGGCGCCGATGCGGTGTTCAGGTCCACGCCGACCGAGTTCACGCAATCCTCGATGACCACGTCCAGGCTTTTCGCCAGCTCGCTCTGGTTCACGTCGTGCTGGTACTGGCCGACGCCGATGCTCTTCGGGTCGATCTTGACGAGCTCCGCCAGCGGATCCTGCAGCCGCCGCGCGATGCTCACTGCGCCGCGCAGGCTGACGTCGAGTTCGGGCAGCTCCTTGCTGGCGTACTCGCTTGCCGAGTAGACCGAGGCACCGGCTTCGCTGACGACCACCTTCTCGATGCGGGTGTCCGGCGCGAGCTGCTGGATGCGCTTGATGAGATCGCCCGCGAGCTTGTCCGTCTCGCGGCTGGCCGTGCCGTTGCCGATGGCGATGAGGTTGACACCGTGCGTGGCGCACAGCCGGCCGAGCGTGTGCAGCGCGCCGTCCCAGTCGTTGCGCGGCTCGTGCGGATAGACGGTGTGCGTGTCCAGCACCTTGCCCGTGGCATCCACCACCGCCACCTTCACGCCGGTGCGGATGCCCGGGTCCAGCCCCATCACCACCCGCGGGCCGGCGGGCGCGGCCAGCAGCAGGTCGCGCAGGTTCTCGGCGAAGACCTTGATCGCCACCTTCTCGGCCTCGTCGCGCAGGCGGCCGAACAGGTCGCGTTCGAGCGAGAGGCTGAGCTTGACCTTCCAGGTCCAGGCGATGCTCTTGCGGATGAGGTCGTCGGCCGGCCGCCTCGCGTGGCTCCAGCCGAGGTGCACGGCGATGCGGCCCTCGGCGAGCGTCGGCTTGCCGGGCACCACCTCTTCGTCGATCACCAGCTTGGCGTCGAGGAACTCCTGCGTGCGGCCGCGGAACACCGCGAGCGCCCGGTGCGAGGGCACGGTGCGGATGGGCTCGGCGTAGTCGAAGTAGTCGCGGAACTTGGCCGCGTCGGCATGGTTCGGGTCCTTGCCGTCCATCAGCCGGCTGCGGAACACACCGTCGGCCCACAGCCACTCGCGCAGCTTGCCCACCAGCGCGGCGTCCTCGGCCCAGCGCTCGGCGAGGATGTCGCGCACGCCGTCGAGCACGGCGAAGGCGTCGGCGAAGCCCGCGTCCGCATTGACGAAGGCGGCCGCCTCGGCCTGCGGATCGAGCGACGGGTCGGCGAACAGCCTGTCGGCCAGCGGCTCGATGCCCGCCTCGCGCGCGATCATGGCCTTGGTGCGGCGCTTGGGCTTGTAGGGCAGGTAGATGTCTTCCAGCTCCTGCTTGGTCGGCGCCGCTTCCACCAGGGCGCGCAGTTCGGGCGTGAGCTTGCCCTGCTCGTCGATGCTCTTGAGCACCGCCTCGCGGCGGTCCTCGAGCTCGCGCAGGTAGGACAGGCGCGCCTCGAGCTCGCGCAGCTGGATGTCGTCGAGGCCGTCGGTGGCCTCCTTGCGGTAGCGGGCGATGAAGGGAACGGTGGCACCGCCATCGAGCAGCTCGACCGCGGCATTCACCTGGGCCGGCCGCACCTTCAGTTCGGCGGCAATCTGCAGAAGAATCTTGTTCAAAACGACGTGGCCCGGCGCGGGCGCTGAGGCGAAAGCGGCGCAGTGTGCCATAGCGTCCGACGCCTCCGCGGGCGCGCCGCTTGCTCGCGAATCCGGGGTGACCCAGCGATCGCTTCGCCTCCTGCGGCGGTTTGAAATGCCTGCGCTCGCCGCGGCCGTGGCGGCTGCCTTGTTCATGGGCGTGACCGGCGCGGTCATGCAGCGTCTGCCACCCGCCGCCGCGCCGTCTGCGGCCACTGCAGCCGTGCCGGCTGCGGCGGTGCCACCGGCGGCCGCGGTTCCCGAGACGTTACCGCCTGTGCAGAGCGCTGTGCGGCAGGCCGACTTCGCGGGCGTCTCGCCGCCGCAGTCGGTGCGCCGCATTGCCGATTGGGCGCTCGCCTCGGGCGATCACGCCGGCCTGCCTTACGCCGTGCTGGACAAGGTCGGCGCGCGCGTCTATGTGTTCGACCGCGATGGTCGCTTGCAGGGCAAGTCGCCCGTGCTGCTCGGGCTGGCGCGCGGCGACGATTCGGTGCCCGGCATCGGCACCCGGCCGATTGCACAGATCCGCCCGCACGAACGCACCACACCCGCAGGACGCTTCGTGACCGAACCCGGGCGCAACACCCAGGGCGAGGACATCGTGTGGATCGACTATGACGCGGCGGTATCGATGCACCGCGTGCGCCCGACCAACCCCAAGGAGCGGCGGCTGCAGCGCCTCGCCACCGCCACCGAGGCGGACAACCGCATCTCCTACGGCTGCGTCAACGTGCCGATGGATTTCTACGACCGCCTCATCGACCCGGTGTTCGGCCGCGGCCGGGGCGTGGTGTATGTGCTGCCGGAGACGCGGCCGCTCGAGCAGGTGTTCGCGATGAATGCGAATGCGAACGCGGTCGCCGCCGCGCCGACCCCCCGCTGAAACAACAACACCCGCCCGGCAGAGCCGGACGGGTGTTGTCTTCGTCTTCGCTTCGGAACGGGCGTGGATCAGTTGCGGTCGGCGCGCGGCGTGCGGGTCGACATGTCGCCCTGGTTCATCGAACCGCTGCGGTCGCTCATCGAGCCACTCGTCGTGCCGCTGCGGTTGTTGTTCATCGAACCGCTGGTCGAGCCACTGCGATCGCTCATCGAGCCTGCGCTGCTGCCCGTCGTGCCGGCGCTGCTGCCGCTGCCCATGGCGCCCGAGCTGGTCGAGCCGCTGGTGCTGCTGCCGGTCGCGCCGGTGCTGTTGTTGATCGGGCTGTT
>JBIQKU010000074.1:5599-15159 GCA_044506225.1 Rubrivivax sp.
GTACCCGCGCCAGGAATGCAAACCCCATCATCCCGGGCGGGCGTTCCCGGCGGCGTACCGGCGGTGTTGGGACCGGAGGTGGTGCCCGTCGACGACGAGCCGCCGGCGCTCTGCGCGAAGCTGGCGCCGGCGAAAGCCAGCATCGAGGCGGCCGCGGCGGCCGTGAGGGTCTGGGAAAGCTTGCTCATGTCTGGTACTCCTGTGCAGTGGATGAAAACGCTGCAGCGACGCACCCGAGGCACGCCGCAAGGCGGCACTGACATGCGGCAATGGGCGTGCCCGCGAGCCTTTGCCGCGTGGGCACCGAGCAGGCGTCGCCAGACGGCGACAGTGCTACTTCGCGAGCTTCTGCACGCCCGTGGCAATGGCCTTCAAAGGCACGCTGACCTGCGACACCGCGCCGGCCGCGGTCTTGAGCAGCGTGAGCGCGGGGGCGAACTTGCCGAGCGCCTTCACCATGCCCTCGGCGCTGAGCTTGCCGTAGGCCGCCTTGGCCTCGACCGCCGAGGCCTTGACCGCATCGATGGCCTTGAGCCGGTCCATGGCGTTGTCGAAGCTTCGCTGCGCAACGATCACCTGCTTCTCCAACTCCGCCGCTTCCTTGCTGTCGGCCTTGGCGGCGGCGAGCTTGTCGGCCAGTGTCTGGATCTCCTTCAGGCGCTGGCTGGTCTTGGCGTTGGCCACGGCGACGAACTTGTCGAGCTGGCCCACATGCTTGTCCAGCGCCTGGACGTCGGCCGACAACGCGGACTTGAAGGCCTTGGCCCGGTCCAGCGTGCCGGCGGTCTTCTGCATCGACTTGATGACCGCGGCCGTGGCGCTGCTGAGGTTCTTCACGTCCTTCTCGACCGCGGCAATCGTCGCGGCCAGCACGTCGTAGCTCTTGAACACCTCGTTGGCCGAACCGAACAAGGCCTTGCTGGCCGTCAGGATGCCTCCGATCACCACCGGAGCGAGCGCCGCGCCCGCGCCCATGCTCACCACGCTCACTGCGATGGTGAGCGCCGCCGCGGTGAGCGTGAGCGCGACGATGAACACCACCTTGGCCACCATCTTCGCCTTGGCCTTGGTGATCTTGGCCTTCATCGCCTTGAGCGCGGCGACGAAGGCACTGTCGTAGGCCGACTGCGCGAGTTTCTCGACCGTCGCAGTCCAGGTCTTGCAGCGTGCGGTGAGCAGCGCGTTGCCCTTGGCGACGAGTGCCTCCATCGCCTTCTCGGCCTCGCCCTTGGCCTTGGCGCCGGCCTTGACGACCTTGTCGATCGCCTCCTCGGTCGCGTCCATGGCCTTTTGCATGTCGGCGAACCAGCCGTTGCTCATCTTCTGGAAGGCCGGCGTGAAGCTCTTTTCGAAGGCCTGCTCGAAGGCCTTGAACTGCTTGTCAGGCATGGCCTTGAGCTCTTCGGCGGAGAACTTGATGTTCACCGCGATCTCGGGTTGCTTCAGATACTTCTTGCGCGAGATCACCGGCACCTTCCATGCCGGTACATCGATCACCACGCCTTGCTGCAGGCTCGCCATAGCTCATCCCTTCGGAACAGTCGGTTGTGGATCCGCCGGCACCCGCGGGCTGCACGGCACATGAGCCGCATGAACTGCCGCGACCGGCGCGCATGCTATGGCGCTGCCGCCCTCGTCGTGCGGCCGCCGGGCGGTGCAGGCCGGCGGGCGCGCGAATAGGTCACGAAGTCGCGCAGGAGGCGCGCGCGTTCACGCGCTCGCCCGCAGATGCTGCTCGAGGGCAAGACCGGCCGCCCGGCCGGTGGCCAGGCAGGCGGTGAGCAGGTAGCCGCCAGTCGGGGCTTCCCAGTCCATCATCTCCCCGGCGGCGAACAGGCCCGGGTGGGCGCTGGCCATCAGGCCGGACGTGAGCGACTCGAGCCGCACGCCGCCGGCACTGCTGATCGCCTCCGCGACAGGCCTCGCGGCCACCAGCGTCAGCGGCAGCGCCTTGATGGCGCGCGCCAGCGCCGCGGGCTCGTCGAACGTGGCGCGCGGCAGCAGCTCGCGCAACAGCGCGGCCTTCACGCCGTCGATGCCAAGCCGGCTTTTCAGGTGCGTGGCGAGCGAGCGCGAACCGCGCGGACGCATCAGCTCGTCGTGCACGAACGCGGCGCTGCGCGCGGGCAGCAGATCGATCTCGGCGACCGCACGGCCTTGCGCGGCGATCGCGTCGCGCAGCAGCGCCGAGGCGGCATAGACGAGGCTGCCTTCGACGCCGCTCTCGGTGATCACGAATTCGCCTTGCTGGGCGAAACGACGGCCGTCGGCACCGGTCACCGCAAGCGCCGCGTTCTTCACCGGCTGGCCGGCGAAGCGGCTGCGCAGGAACTCGCTCCAGCCGGCGTGCAGGCCGCCGGCCTCATCCATGCGGCCGACGTCGAAGCCGCAGTTCGAGGGCGCGAGTGGCGCGACCTCTATGCCGAACCGGCTGAGCAGCGGCAGCCATGCGCCGTCCGAGCCGAGCTGCGGCCAGCTCGCGCCGCCGAGCGCGAGCAGCACCGCGCCGCTGTGCAGTTCCACCTCGCCCTGCGGCGCGGCGAAGCGCAGCACGAAGCTGCCATCGCCCTGCGGCGCCAGCGCGATGAGGCGATGCCGCATGTGGAAACGCACACCGGCCCGGCGCAAGTGGACAAGCCAGGCGCGCAGCAGCGGCGCGGCCTTCATGTCGGTCGGGAACACGCGTCCGGAACTGCCGACGAAAGTGTCGGTGCCGAGCCGCCGTGCCCAGTCGCGCACGGCCTGCGGGCCGAAGTCGCGCAGCAGCGGCTCGAGCGCATGACGCCGCTCACCGAAGCGTGCGGCAAAGGCGTCGAAGTCTTCGGAGTGCGTGAGGTTGAGCCCGCCCTTGCCGGCCAGCAGGAACTTGCGGCCGACCGAGGGCATGCGGTCGTAGAGGTCGACGGCGATGCCGGCCTCGGCCAGGGTCTGCGCGGCCATCAGCCCCGCCGGGCCGCCGCCGACGATCAGCGCCGCCACCGCCATGCCGCCGCTCAACGGAAGCCGCGCGAGGCGACGCCGAAGGAGAACGCGAGGTCGATGCCGACGCTGCTGCTGTCCAGGTCGCCGCGCATGGACTTGAGCCGCCCGGCCGAGACACGCAGCGCCACGGCGGGCGTGATGTCGAAGCCGACGTAGGCCGTGGGGTGGATGAGCGCCCCGCCGCCAGTGTCCACATTGCCGCCACCGCCCGAGCCGGCCAGCAGTTCGGCGCCGGCATGCCAGCGCGACGCGACCGGCATGCGCACGCCCGCGCCGATCAGCCCGACCAGGTGGCCGCCGGCGCCACCGCTGTAGGCGGCACGCGTCTGACCGGTGAGGTAGGTGTGCTCGCCCATGAAGCGGTTGACCTTGAGCGCCACGGTCTTCATCGCCCGGGTGCGGCCATCGTCACGCAGAGCGTCCACCTGCTCCACGCCCAGCGCCCATTCGGTGCGGGTGGTCAGGGCCGGCACGCGCACGTCGTAGGGATCGTCGAGGATGACGGTGAACGAGGCGGCGCCGAAGCTGGCGCGGAAGTCGCCGTTGGGGGCGCTCGCGACGCCGGCCTCCAGCGTGAGGCCGATGTCGCGCGACAGCCGCAGCGTGCCGTAGACCGAGCCCTTGGCGAGCAAGCCGCCGCCGGTGTCCACCCCGCCGCCGCCGCCCATGCCCAGCGCGGCACGCGCGCCAAGCGCCATGCGGCGATTCCAGTACAGCGATTCGGTGCCGAGCAACGCCAGCGCCTCGGCATAGCCGGAGACATCGGCGCTTGCCGCACCGTTGGCCTCCAGGCCCCAGTAGGCATGGTTGCCAAAGGACTGCTCGAGCCGCGCGCCGATGATGTGGAAGTTCGAGGGCAGCGGCCGGCCGTCCACGCGCCTGGAACGCGACGCCGGGTAGTAGCGTCCCGCCACCGCCTGCACGCGGTCCACGCCGATGCCCGAGCGCCCGCTCGTGATGCTGTTGCTGCCGATGCGCTCGGCCGGCACGTAGCGGAAGTCGGAGTCGGCCGTCCACACCAGGCCGATCTGGCGGCTGTCGATGCCCGAGCGGGCAAAACGCACCTGCGACAGCGAGATGCCGGCGCGGTAGCGGCCGAAGTCCCACAGCAGGTCCAGATGCGGGCGCAGCATCAGCCCGTTGCCCACGGGTGCGCCGGCGCCGCCGCCCGCACCGGCGAAGAGACCGGCCTCCACCGAGATCGGCCCGCGGCCGATGCGGTGCTGCCAGATGCCCTCCGCGCCGAGCACCAGCAGCCCACCGCGTCGGCCGGTGAGCGCGCCGTGCACCGCCGGGCCGACCGAGAAGCCGCCACCCATGCCCAGCCGGTAGCTCGCGCCCAGCAGGCCGACCGATTCACCGCCCGGCAGCTTGATCTTCTCGAGCCCGAGGCGCACATGGGTGGGCCGCACGCGCAGCCCCTCGTCGGCATCGCCCTGCTGCGCCTGCACCGGCGCGCCCAGCGCGGCGCCGAGCAGTGCGGCAACGACAACGGCTGCGGGGCGAGCCGGAAACGGGAACACAGCAGGCGAAGGCATCGGCGCGGCGAGACGGCATGAGGAAGAAGGCGGGCATGGTAACCACGCACGCCCGCGCCGCGGCCGCGTGCGGTGCTCAGGACCGCGGACGACGCGCCGCTGCGCTCACCGCAGCATGAGTCCCGCGAACCGGAGCGTCGAACGCACCGATTCGAACATCGACGCCATCTGGAAGGTCGCCACGAAAAGCGCCGCATACGCCCAGGCCGGCGCTGCGTTCAGCCGCGCGAGGACGGGCACGCCCACCGTGTCGACCATCCGGGCGCGTGTGAGCAGCCACACGATCGACGCGCCGACCAGGGCCCCGACGAGGATGTCGCCGGGGTAATGCAGCCCCAGGTAGATGCGGGGCAAGGCAATCAGCACGCTGGCATGGAGCAGCGCCCACACGCCGACGCGGCGCGACCCCGCCCACAGCGCGACGGCCAGCGCGAAGAACAGGCCGGCATGGTCGCTCGGCATGGCGTTCATGCGCTCGAACCAGTCGGCGGACGGCATGCCGGCCACCGCATGAAGGCCGAGGCTCGGCTCGGCGATGGGGCGCACGCGAAACGGCAGCAGCTGCGTCAGGCCGCGCACCGCACCGAGCGCGACCACGCAGCCCAGCAGGCCCATCAGCAAGGTCGCTCGCCGTCGACTGCGCTGCTCGTCTTCCTTGAACCACAGGAACCAGAACGCGGTGAGCAGCGGCAAGCTCTTGAGCAGCGTGTTGTGGGTGAGGTGATGCACCGCCTGGTCAAAGGCGGGATACGCCCCGACGAACGCATTGAGCGCGACGCTGAGCGCTGCATCGATGTCCTGCCACATGCGGCGATCATTCGCCGCCCCGCCCGCCGATTTGTGTCAAAACGATGACGGCGCTTGCGGGGCGCCACGGCGACCCACGGCGCCCAGTTCCCGGCGCTCAGTCCGCGTCGCGAAGGTCGGCGCGCAGCTGGGCGCCGATGTCGGGCCGCGCAGCGAAAGGATCGCTCGGGTTGCGCAGGTTGACGATGTCGTCGAGCCGCGTCTGCACGCCGGCGAGCGCATGCGGATGGCTGAAGACGTAGAACTGCCGCTCGCGCACCGCATCGAACACCCGCTGGGCGATGGTCGCCGCGGTGATCTTGCCGCTGCCCACCGCCTTGTCGGTCATGGCCTGGGCGATGAGCTGGCTCTTCGTCGGCGCGGCGCCCGCATTGCGCAAGTCGGCCGGTCGGTTGCGCTCGCTGGTGTGGATGCCGGTGGGCACGAAGTACGGGCACAGCACGGAGGCATGGATCTGCCCGGTGACCAGGCCCAGGTCCTGGTAAAGCGTCTCGGACATCGACACCACCGCATGCTTGGTGACGTTGTAGACACCCATGTTGGGCATGTTGAGCATGCCGGCCATGGAGGCGGTGTTGGTGATGTGGCCCTCGTAGGACGGATCCTCGCGGGCCGCCTCGAGCATCATCGGCGTGAACACCCGCACGCCGTGCGCCACGCCCATGAGGTTCACGCCGACCACCCACTCCCAGTCGGCCAGCGTGTGCTCCCAGATCAGCCCGCCCGCCCCCACGCCGGCGTTGTTGAAGACGAAATGCGGCGCGCCGAAACGCTCGAGCGTGGCCGCGCCCATGGCCTCGACCTCGGCGGCCTTGGCCACGTCGAGACGCCACGGCAGCACCTGGGCGCCCAGCGCTTGGATCTCGGGCACGGCGCGATCGAGCGCGTCCTGCTGCACATCGGCCATGACGATGTTCATGCCCAGGCCCGCGGCGATGCGCGAGGCCTCGAGGCCGAAGCCGGAAGCGGCGCCCGTGATGACGGCCGTGCGGCCCTGGAAGTTCTTCATGCGCTGCTCCGTGTCAGGAATCGAGGGGCTTGATGTGGTAGCCGATGCGCGGGAAATGCACATGGACCGTGCCGGCGCGCGCATCGTGGCGCTCGATCACCACCTCGTCATGGTCCAGGCCGACCAGGGTGCCCGCCACCGGGTCGAACGCGTAGTCGACCGGCGTGACGGCGACCTGCGCGCGGGGCTCGAACCCGAGGCCGGGCTGCACCGCGCAGGGCGCGCGCGAACCCGCGGACGCGGCGCGATGCAGCGCATCGGCGCTCGACAGCTCCTGCGGGCGGCCGTGGCCGAAGGCCTTCATGCGCTCGCGCCAGGCCTCGAGCCGAGGGTACGGTGCGACGATGGTCGCGAGACTGGGCGCGCGGTGGATGAACCACACGCAGTGGTAGACCGAGAAATCGGCGATCGACGGCCTGGCACCGAGCAGGAAGGCGCGGCCGTCGCTCAGCATGTCCTCGAGGTGCCGCAGGTAGCTCACGAGCTGGCTCGCCGCCATCGTCGGATGGATGCGGCGCATGCCGGCATTCATCGCCGCCCGGTCCTCGGCAAAGGCCTTCATCGCCTGCGGCGGCAGGCCGGCGAAGACCTGCGCCATGCCTGACGGCTGCAGCACATAGGGGATCACCGTCCAGAACAGGCTGGTGTCGGCCCACTGCGCGATCAGGTGCATGGCCCCGGTGGCCGCGGCGGGGTACAGCGGCGGCTCGGGATGCAGGCGGTCGATCGCCCGGCACATCAACGCCGAATCGCAATACACGTCCGCACCGATCTGCAGGAAAGGCGTGCGCCGGTAGCCGCCGGTCAGCGCCACCGCATCGGGCTTGGGCATGACGACCGGCACCGTCACCGAGCACCAGGCGAGCTGCTTCATGCCGAACACAAGGCGCACCTTCTCGGAGAAGGGCGAGCCGGCGTAGTGATGCAGGATGAGGTCGCTCATTGCAGGCACCTCAGCGCGGCATCGCCCGCTGCAGGATGGCGTCGAAGGGCGTGGACGAGGCCAGCGTGCCGAAGGTCTGGCCCCAGTCGCCCGCCAGACGCGAGGCGCAGAAGCTGTCGAAGACGAACTCCGGCGCGTGCTGCCGCAGCAAGGCGGCCTGCACGGCGAGCGCCACATCCTGTGCGAGGCGGCGGCCGTCGCTCTCCGCCGCACTGTCGTCGATGCGCCGCGGCAGCGCGTCGGCGAAGCGGTCGAAGGCGCTGTTCGCGCCGCGCGCCGGGGCCAGCTCGGCCGCCAGCGCCTGCGCCATGTCGCCCTTGCGAAGGGCGCGCAGCAGGTCGAGCGCCATGATGTTGCCCGCGCCCTCCCAGATCGAGTTCACGGGCATCTCGCGGTAGATGCGGGCGAGCACGCCTTCGCCGCCCTCTTCCACATAGCCATTGCCGCCCAGGCATTCCATCGCCTCCTGCGCGAAGGCGGCGCCGCGCTTGCAGATCCAGAACTTGGCCACCGGCGTGAGCAAACGACGCATGGCCGCCTCCTGTGGGTCGTCCGCCCGGTCCAGCGTGCGCGCCAGGCGCAGCGCGAGCGCGGTCGCGGCCTCGCTTTCCAGCGCCAGGTCGGCAAGCACATTGCGCATCAGCGGCTGGTCGATGAGTGGCTTGCCGAAGGCCTGGCGCTGCGCCGTATGGTCCAGCGCGAGCGCGAGCGACTGGCGCATCAGGCCGCTGCTGCCGAGCGCGCAATCGAGCCGCGTCATGGTGCCCATCTCGAGGATCTGCGGCACGCCGCGGCCTTCGTCGCCGACGCGCCAGGCGAACGCGCCGTCGAACTCCACCTCGGAACTCGCATTGGCCTTGTTGCCCAGCTTGTCCTTCAGGCGCTGGATGCGCAGGACGTTGCGCGTGCCGTCGGGCAGCCAGCGCGGCAGGAAGAAGCACGACAACCCGCCCTGCGCCTGCGCAAGCACCAGGAAGGCATCGCACATCGGCGCGGAGAAGAACCACTTGTGGCCGGTGAGGCGGTAACGCTCGCCCCAGGCATCGTGTCCGTCTGGCACCGCCTGGGTGGTGTTTGCGCGCACGTCCGAGCCGCCCTGCTTCTCGGTCATGCCCATGCCCATGGTCACCCCTCGCTTGCCGCCGAAGGGCGCAAAGGCGGGGTCGTAGGCGCGTGCGGTGAGCTTGGGCAGCCACTCGGCGGCGATGCCGGCGTTGGCCCGCAGGCTGGGCGCGGCCGCGTAGCTCATGGAGATGGGGCACAGCACCGAGGCCTCGGCTTCGGTGAACAGCATGAAGGCCGCGGCGCGGCGCACATGGTCGTTCGCGGCACCGGCCCAGGGCGTGCCATGCAGGCCGGCCTCGCAGGCGATCTGCATGAGCGCGTGGTAGCTCGGGTGGAACTCCACGCTGTCCAGCCGGTGCCCGAAGCGGTCGTGCGTGCGCAGCTCGGGCGTGTGCACATTGGCCAGGCGCGCATGCTGCTGCATCTGCGCGCTGCCCACGCGCTCGCCCAGCTGCACCAGTTCGTCGGTGGCCAGCGCCGGCGCGTTGAACGCCAGCGCATCGCGCAGCGGGCGGTTGCCGGTGATGGCGTTGTAGCCGGCCAGTGGCTGCGGCTGGTTGAAGACGTCGTGCGTGGCGGTCATGGCCAGGGCCTCCGAACGTTGCGGCGGTGGAACCCCTCCCCTGCGGAGGGCGGCTTGGGTGAGTCGCCCTCACCCCGGCCCTCTCCCGCCAGCAGGAGAGGGAGCAAGACGGTCAGATCAGTTTGACCAGTTGCTTGCCGAAGTTCTTGCCCTCGAGCAAGCCGAGGAAGGCCTCGGGCGCGGACTCCAGACCTTGGGCGATGGTCTCGCGGTACTTCAGCGTGCCGGCCGCCACCATGCCACCCAGCTCGGCCAGCGCCTGCGGCCAGTGCTGCATGTGCTCGCTCACGATGAAGCCCTGCACCGTCAGGCGCGACTGCAGGATGAGCGATGGCTGCGCCATCGGAATCGGCTCGCCGTTGTAGCCCGAGATCATTCCGCACATGGCGATGCGGCCGAAGGCGTTCATGCGGCTCATCACCGCATCGAGCACCGCGCCGCCGACGTTCTCGAAGTAGCCGTCCACGCCGTCCGGCGTGGCCTCGGCCAGCGCGGCGAGCAGCGATGCCGGGTTCTTGTAGGCCTTGTAGTCGATGCACGCATCGAAGCCGAGCTCATCCACCACATAGCTGCACTTCTCCGGCCCGCCGGCAATGCCCACGGCGCGGCAGCCGCGCGCCTTGGCGAGCTGGC
>JBIQKU010000075.1:0-14906 GCA_044506225.1 Rubrivivax sp.
ACGCTGCGCAGCAACCCGACCTACCGCAAGGCCAACCCGGCGGACGCGCCGGTCATCATCCTCGCGCTCACCTCCAAGACACGCTCGCCGGGGCAGGTGTACGAGGAGGTGTCCAACCTCGTGCAGCAGAAGCTCGCGCAGGTCGAAGGCGTGGGCGAGGTGGAGATCGGCGGCGGCTCGCTGCCCGCGATGCGCGTGGAGCTGCTGCCCTTCGCGCTCAACCGCTACGGCGTGAGCGGCGAGGATGTGCGCGCCGCCATCCAGGCCGCGAGCGCCAACCGGCCCAAGGGCGCGGTCGAGGGCGACGAGCGCCGGCTGCAGGTCTACACCGAACGTGCGGGCAGCGTGAGCGGCGGGCGCACCGCGGCCGACTACCAGGACCTGGTGGTCGCCTGGCGCGACGGCGCGGCCATCCGCCTGGGCGATGTGGCGACGGTGAGCGACGGCGTGGAGGACATCCGCACGCTGGGTCTCTTCAACGGCGAGCCGGCGGTCATCGTGCTGATCACGCGCCAGCCCAATGCCAACGTCATCGAGACGGTGGACCGCGTGCGCGCCCTGCTGCCCGAGCTGCAGGCGCAGCTGCCGGCGGACGTGCAGCTGCGCGTGGCCTCCGACAGCACGAACTCCATCCGCGCCTCGCTGCAGGAGATCGAGCTCACGCTGGTCATCGCCATCGCACTCGTGGTGCTGGTGGTGAGCGCCTTCCTGCGCAGTGCACGCGCCACGCTGATCCCGGCGGTGGCGACCATCGTCTCGCTGCTGGGCACCTTCGGGGTGATGTACTTCCTCGGCTTCAGCCTGAACAATCTCAGCCTGATGGCGCTCACCGTGGCCACCGGCTTCGTGGTGGACGACGCCATCGTGGTGCTGGAGAACACCGCGCGCCACATCGAAGCCGGCATGGACCGCTTCAAGGCCGCGCTGCTGGGCGCGCGCGAAGTGGGTTTCACCGTGCTGTCCATCAGCCTGTCGCTGGTGGCGGTGTTCATCCCGCTGCTGTTCATGGGCGGGCAGGTGGGGCGGCTGTTCCGCGAGTTCGCGGTCACGCTGTCGACGGCGGTGCTGATTTCGCTGGTGATCTCGCTCACGACCACGCCGATGATGTGCGCCTGGCTGCTGAAGCGCGGCGGTGTGCAGAGGGAGCCCGGGCGCGTCGGCCGCTGGCTGGAGCGCGGCCACGCCGCCATGCTGCGCGGGTATGCGCACAGCCTGGACTGGGCACTGCACCACCGCGCCTTCGTGATGCTGGTGCTGGGGGCGGTGGTGGCGCTCAACGTCTACCTCTTCATCGCCATTCCCAAGGGGTTCTTCCCGCAGCAGGACACCGGGCAGCTGCGCGGCGGCCTGCGCGCCGACCAGAGCATTTCCTTCCAGGCCATGCAGGGCAAGCTGAAGGAACTGGTGGACATCATTCGCGCCGACCCGGCGGTGGACACGGTGGTGGGCTTCACCGGTGGCTCGCGCGCCGGCGGCGGCTTTCTGTCGGTGATGCTCAAGCCCAAGGCCGAGCGCGACGACGGCGGGCTGGCGGTGATCGCCCGGCTTCGTCCTCAGCTCGCCCAGGTGACCGGCGTGCGCCTGTTCCTGAGCCCGGTGCAGGACCTGCGCATGGGCGGGCGCGGCGGCAGCGGCAGCGGCAACTACGACTACGCGCTCAAGAGCGACAACGATGCCGACCTCAAGCGCTGGGCCACGCGGCTGGCCGAGGCGATGAAACAGCAGCCGGCGCTCGTCGACGTGGACACCGACCAGGAAGAACACGGCGTCGAGACCTTCGTGCAGGTGGACCACGACGCCGCCGCGCGCCTGGGCATCAGCGCACGCGACGTGAACAACGCGCTCTACAGCGCCTTCGGCCAGCGGCAGGTGTCGACCATCTACGACGAACGCAACCAGTACAAGGTGGTGATGGGCGTGGCGCCGCGCTATGCGGCCAGCCCCGAGGCGTTGAAGGATGTGTACGTGCCCGCGCGCAGCGCGCCCGCGGGCACATCGAACACGCTGAGCATCAACCCGGCGCTGCGCGATCCGGCCACGGGTGCGGCGCT
Organism: Rubrivivax sp.; assembly: GCA_044506225.1. GTDB lineage: Bacteria > Pseudomonadota > Gammaproteobacteria > Burkholderiales > Burkholderiaceae_C > JAKFDI01. The sequence continues at coordinate 2,052 of JBIQKU010000075.1, forward strand.
CAGCAACACAGTGACCCCCATGGTGCCGCTGGCCGCCATCGCCAGCTTCGACACGCGCTCCACGCCAAGCTCGGTGCGCCACCAGGACGGCGAGCTCACCACCACCATCTCCTTCAACCTGGCCGAAGGCGCGACGCTGGCCGAAGCGCAGGCGGCGGTGAAGCAGGCCGAGGCCGACATCGGCATGCCCACCAACGTGCGCGGCAGCTTCGAGGGCACGGCGCGCAGCGCCGAGGAGTCGCAGCGCGAGCAGCCGCTGCTCATCCTCGCGGCCATCGTCGTCATCTACATCGTGCTGGGCATGCTGTATGAAAGCCTGGTGCATCCGGTCACCGTGCTGTCCACCCTGCCCTCGGCCGGCGTGGGGGCGGTGCTGGCGCTGCTGCTGTTCGGCATGGACTTCTCGGTGATCGCGCTGATCGGCGTGTTCCTGCTGATCGGCATCGTGAAGAAGAACGCCATCCTCATCATCGACTTCGCGCTGGATGCCGAACGCTCGCGCGGCCTCACGCCACTCGAAGCCGTGCGCGAGGCCTGCCTGCTGCGGTTCCGGCCCATCCTCATGACCTCGCTCGCCGCCGCACTCGGCGCGCTGCCGCTGGCCATCGGCTTCGGCGAAGGCGCCGAACTGCGCCGGCCGCTGGGCATCACCATCGTCGGCGGGCTGATCGCAAGCCAGGTGCTCACCCTGCTGACCACGCCGGTCGTCTACCTCCTGCTCGACAAATGGCGCCGCAAGGGCGCCGACGAGCGCCACCTGAGCCGCCATGCCGACGGGCAGGCCAGCGCGACATGATTGCTGCACGACACCCTTTCCTCCGTTCGGTACCTCGCACAGACCCCGTTCGCACTGAGCTTGTCGAAGTGCCTCGCCGCAAACGCCTGGCCCTCACGCTGATCGCGACCGCGGTGCTGGCGAGCGCCTGCGCCGTCGGCCCCACCCATGAACGCCCGAGCGCGCCCATTCCCGCGCAGTACAAGGCCGCCGAAGGCTGGGTGCCCGCCGCTCCCGCCGATGCGATCGATCGCGGTGCCTGGTGGACGCTGTTCGCCGACCCGACACTGGATGCGCTGTCCGCCCGCATCGAAGTCTCCAACTACAACATCGCCGCGGCCGCCGCGGCCTACGCGCAGGCGCGCGCGCTGGTGCGCGAGCAGCGCGCCTCGCTGTTCCCGGTCGTCACGCTCAACACCAGTGCCGCGCGCTCGGACAACAACCGCGGCGGCGGCAGCATCAACAGCGGCAGCAACAACACCAGCTACCAGGCCTCCATCGGCACGAGCTGGGAGCCCGACCTCTGGGGCCGCCTGCAGCGGGCGGTGGACAGCGCAGGCGCGAGTGCCCAGGTCAGCGAAGCCGAGCTCGCGTCGGCCACGCTCTCGGCGCATGGCGAACTTGCGGTGAACTACTTCTCGCTGCGCCAGACCGATGCGCAGATCGCCCTGCTCGCGCGCACCATCGAGGGCTTCGAACGTTCGCTGCAGATCGCGCGCAACCGCTACGACGCCGGCATCGCGCCGCGCACCGACGTGCTGCAGGCCGAGAGCCAGCTCGCCAGCGCCCACGCCGAGCGTGTCGGCCTCGCGCGCCAGCGGGCGCAGCTCGAGCACGCCATTGCCGTGCTGCTCGGCCAGCCGCCGGGCAATTTCGCGCTCGAGCCCGCGCCGTGGACCGCGACGGTGCCGCAGGTGCCGGTGGGCGTGCCATCCACCCTGCTGCAACGCCGCCCCGACATCGCCGCGGCCGAGCGCCGCGTGGCCATCGCCAACGAACAGATCGGCATCGCACGCTCGGCCTACTACCCGAGCGTGACGCTCAGCGGCGCCATCGGTAGCAGCGCGAGCCGGCTCGGCGACCTCTTCAGCGCGTCGAGCAGCCTGTGGTCACTGGGCCTGTCGGCCGCGCAGACGCTCTTCAACGCCGGTGCGACGCGCGAACGTGTGGCCGGCGCGACCGCCGCGCACGAAGCCGCGGTCGCGCGCTACCGCCAGACCGTGCTCGTCGCCTTTCAGGACGTGGAGAACCAGCTCGCCGCCGCGCGCGTGCTCGAGCAGCAGCAGGCGCTGCGCGAGCAGGCGTCGCGCGCGGCCGACGCGGCCGAGGCTCAGGTGCTCAACCGCTACCGCGCCGGGCAGGTGGGCTACACCGAGGTCGTGAGCGCGCAGGTCACCGCCCTCAACGCCCGCCGCGCGCTGGTGCAGCTGGCGGCGGACCGGCAGACGACGGCGGTGGGGTTGATCCAGGCGCTGGGCGGCGGCTGGCAGTTCGATCCGCACACCGGTGCAACGGCGCCCGCGCGTTGAGCCCCCGCGGCGCCCGCGATGTCACATCACTGCGTCTTCCCTGCTGCCACGCCGGCACAGGCGGGGCACAGGCAGGCCTTGCCGCGCAAGTCCTGCGGCACACGGGCCAAGGCCGCCGGGCTGATGGCCGCCTGCGTGCACCAGCACGGCACGTCGAACGTACCCGACGCCGCGGGAGCGCAGCGGTTGGCGGCCCCGCACACCGGGCACAAGTGCTCGGGCAGCGGGACGCGTCCGTCAGTCACGCCGCCTCGAACGGGGACCGGCTTCTCCGCCAAAACCCGCCGCAGGGCGATCCGCCGCTCCAGGCCCATCGCTACCTCATGCGCCAGCGCGGCACGCACCGGCTCGGGCAGATCGCCCTGCGCCATGGGCTCGAAGCCCAGCCCGCGATAGAACGCGGCGTTCCAGGGCAGGTGCGCAAAGGTGGTCAGCATGAGATGCGGCCAGCCATGCTCGATGGTCCATGCGATCGCACGTTCGACCAGCGCCCGCCCGATGCCGCGGCGGCCGTGGCTCGGCAGCACGTCGACTTCGGCGAGAAACGCCGTGCCGTCGACCACCATCACGAGCGCGAAGCCGACCGGCTCGCCGCTCGCGTCGTCGATCGCGACCCAGAGGCGGCCGTCGCGCTGCGCGGCTTGCAGCAGCGCGTCATCGACCGTGCGCTCCGCGAAGCCGGGTGGAAAGCTGGCGGGCGGGAACAGGGTCGCTGCCTCGCGCTCGATGTGAGGCAGCGCGGGCAGATGCTCCGGACGGGCAGCCGCCAAGGACCAGGAACGCATCGCGTAACGCACGGCCGGCGCGCCCTGACCCATGCTCACATCACTGCAAGGGCACGCCCGTCTTCGACTGCAGTTCCTCGCGGGTCACGCCGGGCGCCATTTCCACGACCTTCAGGCCTTCGGGTGTCACGTCCAGCACCGCGAGGTCGGTGATGATGCGGTTGACCACGCCCACGCCGGTCAGCGGCAAGGTGCACTTGGGCAGGATCTTGAGGTCGGTGGTGCCGTCCTTCTTCTTCGCCACGTGCTCCATCACGACCAGCACGCGCGGCACGCCGCCCACCAGGTCCATGGCGCCGCCCATGCCCTTGACCATCTTGCCGGGGATCATCCAGTTGGCGAGGTCGCCCTTCTCGCTCACCTGCATGGCGCCGAGGATGGCGAGGTTGATCTTGCCGCCGCGGATCATCGCGAAGCTGTCGTGCGAGCCGAAGATGCTGGTGCCGGGAATGGTGGTCACCGTCTGCTTGCCGGCGTTGATGAGGTCGGCGTCGACTTCGTCTTCGGTGGGGAAGGGGCCGATGCCCAGCATGCCGTTCTCGCTCTGCAGCCACACCTCGATGTTCTTGGGCACATGGTTGGCCACCAGCGTCGGGATGCCGATGCCGAGGTTCACGTAGAAGCCGTCCTGCAGTTCGGCCGCGGCCTTGGCGGCCATTTCATCTTGGGTCCAGGGCATGATTTCTCCTTAAGCCGCTGCGCGCACGGTGCGCTTCTCGATGCGCTTCTCGGGCGATGCGTTCACCACGATGCGGTGCACGTAGATGCCGGGCAGGTGGATGGCATCGGGGTCGAGCTCGCCGACCTCCACCAGCTGTTCCACCTCGACGATGGTGACCTTGCCGGCCATCGCGCAGGCCGGGTTGAAGTTGCGCGCGGTGCGGCGGAACACGAGGTTGCCGCTCTTGTCGGCGATGTGCGCCTTGACCAGCGCCACGTCGGGCACCAGCGAGCGTTCCATCACGTAGGTGTGGCCATCGAACTCGCGGGTCTCCTTGCCTTCGGCCACGATGGTGCCGACGCCGGTGCGGGTGAAGAAGGCCGGGATGCCGGCGCCGCCGGCGCGCAGCTTCTCGGCCAGCGTGCCCTGCGGCGTGAACTCGAGCTCGAGTTCGCCGGCGAGGTACTGACGCTCGAACTCCTTGTTCTCGCCCACGTAGCTCGCGATCATCTTCTTGATCTGGCGCGTCTCCAGCAGCTGGCCGAGGCCGAAGCCGTCGACACCGGCGTTGTTGGAGATGACGCTCAGGTTCTGCACCTTCGAGTCGCGCAGCGCCGCGATCAACGCCTCCGGAATGCCGCACAGCCCGAAGCCGCCGACGGCAAGCAGCTGGCCGTCGGCGACGATGCCTTCGAGCGCCTTCTCGGCGCTCGGATAAACCTTGTTCATGCGCTTTTCTCCATGGTCGCAGGGTCACACAGGGGTCTTGCAGCGTACTACGTAACGCCTTACGTAGTCGTTACGTAGGATTCACTAATGTCTTCTCCCCTCCACCCCGCGCCGACCACGCTCGATTACCGCACGGCCTTCGAGCTCGCGCCCATCGGGCTGGTCATGTCGCGCGACCGGCTGGTCGTCGACTGCAACCAGCACCTGCTGGAGATGTTCCGCGCCACGCGCGAGATGCTGATCGGCCGCTCGTTCGCGGTGCTCTATCCGACGCATGACGAGTTCGAGCGCACCGGCGCACGCATCGTGGCGAGCCTCAACGAACGCGGCTTCTACGCCGACGAGCGCGTGATGAAGCGCCACGACGGCGAGCTGTTCTGGTGCCATGTGTCGGGCCGGGCGCTGGATCCGTCGCGCGCGCATGCGGCGGGCATCTGGAGCTTCGAGGACCTGTCCGCCCGCCGCCGGGTGAAGACGGATCTCACCCCGCGAGAGCGCGAGATCTCCGCCCTGCTGATCGAGGGCCTGACCAGCAAGCAGATCGGGCGGCGCCTCGCGATCAGCCCGCGCACGGTGGATGTGTACCGCGCGCGCCTGATGAAGAAGTTCGACGCAGGCACCACGCCGCTGCTGGTGCAGAAGCTCCTGAGTGCCTGAGCGTTGGTCGGGCGGCAGGTCAGGCCACGAGGGCCCGCAGCCAGTCGGGCAGCGGCGCCGACTTCTGCGCCGGGAAGTTGGTCCACACGATGGTCGCGCCGCCGGCGGCGTGGATGACACCGGGCTGGTCGGTGCGCTCGATGGTGGTGTAACTGTCGATGCTGGTGCGTCCCGGGTTGCACACGAAGTGCTTCACCAGCAGCGAACCGGGGTACTCGAGCTGCTTCTGGAAGGTGCAGAAGGCATTGACGATCACCGGCCCCTCGCCCTGCGGGTCGGGCGCGCAGCCGATGCGGTCGAACCAGTCGATGCGCACGATCTCCATGTAGCGAAAGTAGATCGTGTTGTTGACATGGCCCATGGCGTCCATGTCGCCCCAGCGCATGGGAATCACGACCTCGTTGGTCAGCTTCTTCTCTTCGGGGATCTCGAAACGCATCGCCGTCTTCTTTCTCTCGTGCTTCAGGAGCGGGACACGCCCAGCTCGGCATACAGCCGCTCGACGAGGGAGCGGAGTTCGTCGACCTCGCCACGCAGCGCTGCCTGCTGCGCCTTGAGCGCGGCCAGTTCGCTCGCGGCGACGAAGTCCTCGCCACCGGCGGCCACGGGCAGCGCAGACACATCCACCGCGCCGCACAGCAGGTGCGCCCAGCGGGCTTCGCGCGCGCCGGGCGCACGCGGCAGCTTCACGACCAGCGGGCCGCCCTTCTCGGGCGCCCGCTCGGCCAGTTCGGTGAGAAAGCCGTCGACCGACGACACGTCGGCAAAACGGTGCAGCCGTTCGCTGTTGGCACGCAGCTCGGCGCCGGTCTGCGGCCCGCGCAGCATCAGCACGGTGAGCAGCGCCACGGCCTGCGACGGCAGGCTCATGGCGCGCGCCATGTTGTGCTCGTAGCGTGCAACGCGCGAGCCGCTGCTCTCGAAGACGAGACTCAGGCCCTTGAGCGCATCGACCGCGCCCTGCACCTCGGCCTCCGTCGCGGCGATCACCGGTTCGCGCGCCGTCTTCTGGTTGCAGCCGGCCACCAGCGCGTTCAGCGACAGCGGGTAGCTGTCGGGCACGGTGTGCGCCTTTTCCACCAGCACACCCAGCACGCGCGCTTCCAGCAGGGACAGTTCTCTCACCCCGGTGCCTGCCTCAGACCGCGAAACCGTCGTCGGCCTGGATCACCGCGCCGTTGATGAAGTGGCTCTCGTTGGCGCACAGCATCATCAGCGCCGAGTCCAGGTCCTTCGGCTGGCCCACGCGCTTGCGCGGCAGCATGTCGATCAGCTTCTTGCCCTGCTCGGTCTTCCAGTGGTGGTGGTTGATCTCGGTGTCGATGTAGCCGGGGCACAGGCAGTTCACGTTGATGCCGTAGCGGCCCCACTCGAGCGCCATCGCGCGCGTCATGTGGATGACCGCGGCCTTGCTCATCGCATAGATGCCGATCTGGCCGAGCGCACGCAGGCCGGCCATCGAGGCGATGTTGACGATGCGTCCACCGGTGAAGGTGCCGGGCGCCGCGCCGCGTGCGCGCGCCAGCATGCGCTTGCCCACCTCCTGCGCCATGAAGAAGGCACCGCGGGTGTTGGTGTCGAAGACGTAGTCGTAGTCGTCCTCGGTCACGTCGGTGAGGCGCTGCGTGGTGCTCACACCGGAGTTGTTCACGAGGATGTCGAGCGTGCCCATCTCCGTCTCGGCATGCGCGACCGCGGCGCGGATGCTGTCGACATCGGTCACGTCGACCGTGACCACATGCGCGTCGCCGCCGTCGGACTCGATCTCCGCACGCAGGCTCTTGAGCCGCTCGATGCGTCGGCCGGCGAGCACCACGCCGCAGCCGGCGGCGGCCAGCGTCTTCGCGAACTGCATGCCCAGGCCGCTCGACGCGCCGGTGACAAGGGCCACGCGGCCGGAAAGATCGATGCTGTAGCTCATCGCCAGAACTCCTCGATGGGTGTGTGTCGCGGTCGCGAAATGGGCCGGAAACGATAGCACGCGGCCCGCTGTGTGGAACCCGTCGCGCACGTCGGTGACCCGTAGAATTCGCGGTTGTCCTGAGCTTCGGAACGTCCTTCATGAGCACACCACAAGCCATCCTCGAACAGTACGGCCCGCGCGAATCGATGGAGTACGACGTGGTCGTGGTGGGCGGCGGCCCGGCCGGCCTCGCCACTGCGATCCGCATCCGCCAGCTCGCGGCCGAGCAAGGCAAGGAAGTGTCGGTCGTGGTGCTCGAGAAAGGCTCGGAGCCCGGCGCGCACATTCTTTCCGGCGCGGTGATGGACCCGCGCGCGCTGAACGAACTCATCCCCGACTGGAAGCACAAGGGCGCACCGCTCGTCCAGCAGGTCACGCGCGACGACGTGCTCATGCTGAGCCAGAAAGGCGCATGGCGCACGCCCGACTGGCTGGTGCCGCGCACCATGCACAACGAAGGCAACTACATCGTGCACCTGGGCGATGTGGTGCGCTGGCTGGGCGAGCAGGCCGAGGCGGTCGGTGTGGAGATCTTCCCAGGCTTCCCGGCCGCCGAACTCGTCTTCAACGACGACGGCTCGGTCAAGGGCGTGGCCACCGGCAACCTCGGCATCGGCAAGGACGGCCAGCCGACCGACGCCTTCCAGCTCGGCATGGAACTGCACGGCAAGTACACCGTGTTCGCCGAAGGCGCGCGCGGCAACCTCGGCAAGCAGCTGATCGCGAAGTACAAGCTCGACGAAGGCCGCGACCCGCCGAGCTGGTCCATCGGCGTGAAGGAGCTGTGGGAGATCGACCCGGCCAAGCACCAGGCCGGCCTGGTGGTGCATACCGCCGGCTGGCCCATGGCCACCGACACCTTCGGCGGCGGCTTTCTCTATCACTACGAGAACAACCAGGTGACGCTGGGCCTGGTCGTGGGCCTGGACTACAAGAACCCGTGGTTGAGCCCCTTCGAGGAAATGCAGCGCTGGAAGACGCACCCCAGCATCCGCCAGTACCTCGAAGGCGGCAAGCGACTGAGCTATGGCGCACGTGCCATCAACAACGGCGGCCTGCAAAGCCTGCCCAGGCAGGTGTTCCCGGGCGGCGCGCTGGTCGGCTGCAATGCAGGCTACATGAACGCGGCGCGCATCAAGGGCAGCCATGCGGCGATCAAGTCGGGCATGCTCGCCGGCGAGGCGATCTTCGAGGCGGTGGTGGCCGGTCGTCAGCACGACGAACTGAGCGCCTACCCCGCAGCTTTCGAGAAGAGCTGGCTGCACGAGGAACTCGAGCAGACGCGCAACTTCAAGCCGTGGTTCAAGAAGGGCTTCTGGATGGGCTCGCTGATGACGGGCATCGAGCACTGGCTGCTGCCCAAGCTGGGCGTGAAGAGCCCGCCGTGGACGCTGCACCGCGACACGCCCGACAACGCCCTGCTCAAGCCCGCGTCCGAGTGCCCGAAGATCGACTACCCGAAGGCCGACGGCGTACTCACCTTCGACCGGCTCTCGAGCGTCTTCGTCTCCAACACCAACCACGAAGAGAACCAGCCCTCGCACCTCACCCTGAAGGATGCGACGGTGCCCGTGGCGATCAACCTCGAGAAGTACGCCGGCCCCGAGAGCCGCTACTGCCCGGCTGGTGTCTACGAGTTCGTGACCGACTCGGACAACAACTCGCGCCTCGTCATCAACGCGCAGAACTGCGTGCACTGCAAGACCTGCGACATCAAGGACCCGACGCAGAACATCGTCTGGGTCACCCCTGAAGGCGGGGGTGGGCCGAACTATTCCGGCATGTGACGGATCCCTCAGCGGATGACCGAAAGCGATGCACGCGCTGTCCTCCTGGTGCGGGCCTACGAAGAGCCGATCACCCCTCCCTGGACCACGAACGACGCCACCTGGGCGACGCTGGACGCCCGCCGCGAGGTGGGTGAACACGCCGCGCCCGAGCGCCTGATCTCGCGGCGCGCGCGGCTCGCGCTGCAGCGGCTCGCGCCGCATGAACCCTTGGCGCTGGGCGCCTTGAGCGCCACCGGCGGGCACAGCTGGATCGGCTGGGCCATCGTCGCCGCGGCCTTTGTCGTCGGCGTGGCGGGCGATGCGGTCGGCTCCTCGCAGCGCATCAACCTGCTCGCGCCGCCGCTGCTCGCGCTGCTGGCGTGGAACCTCGCGGTGTACGTCGCGCTCATCATCGGGCGCATCCTGCGGCTCGTGCGCGGCAGCGCACCGGTGCCGCGCGCCGGCCAGCGCGTGGTGGCGCGCCTCATCGAATGGGCGGCGCACCGCCGTGCGCAGCGCGAGACCTCGCCGCCTCTGCGGCGCTTCTTCGCGAGCTGGGCCGTGCACGGGCGGCGCATGTATTCGCGCCGCGCCAGCGTCGTGCTGCATGCGGCGGCGGCGACGCTGGCCGCGGGCGCGCTCGCATCGCTGTACATGCGCGGCCTGGCCTTCGACTTCCGCGCCGGCTGGGACAGCACCTTTCTGAGCGCCGAGACGGTGCAGCGGCTGCTGCACACCGTGCTCGGCCCCGCGGCGCAGCTGCTGGGCATCTCTCTGCCGAACGCCAGCCAGCTCGAGGCGCTGCGCTTCGCCAACGGCCCGGGCGAGAACGCGGCGCGCTGGATCCACCTGCATGCCGCCACCATGCTGGCCGTGGTGGTGCTGCCGCGTCTCGCACTCGCCGCGCGTGCGGCCTGGCTGGCGCACCGCCTGGCGAAGAATTTCCCGCTCGCGCTGGACGATGCCTATGTGCGCCGGCTGATGCCGCAGCAGGCCGGCGAGCCGCTGGCGCTGCGAGTGCAGCCCTTCAACTACCAGGCGCCGCCCGAAGCGGCCAAGGGCCTGGAGACCCTGGTGGAGCGCCACCTGGGCCGCCCGGCCGCGCTGACGCTGACCGCGTCCTGCGCCGAAGGCGAGGAGGCGCAGTGCGCCGCGACCGTGCGCGCCGAATGGCGCGAACCCACGGTGGTGCTCGCCCTCTTCGCGCTGACCGCCACGCCGGAGCACGAGACGCATGGCCGCTTCGTGCAGGCCCTGGCGGACGCCACCGGCCACCGGCCGGTCGTACTGATCGACGAATCCGGCTTTCGCCAGCGCTTCGGCGATTCACCGCGGCTCGCCGAGCGACGCACCGCCTGGCGCGCGCTGCTCGCGCCGATCGGCATTGCCGCCGTCTTCGCCGACCTGGTGCTCGCCCAGGCGGAGAACGAGGCGATCTTCACCCACGCCTTCACGGAGCCCGGCACACTCGCGCCACCATGAGTGATGCGCCGACAACCGTTGCCCTGAGTCTGGTGTCGCACACCAACGTCGGCAAGACGACGCTGGCGCGCACCCTGCTGCGGCGTGACATCGGCGAGGTGCGCGACGAGGCGCATGTGACGCTCGAGGCAGAGCAGGACACCATGGTCGAGTCGCCCGAAGGCGACCGCCTGGTGCTGTGGGACACGCCGGGCTTCGGCGACAGCATCCGGCTCGCGCGCCGCCTCGCTCAGGCGGGCAACCCGCTCGGCTGGTTCCTGAGCGAGGTCTGGGACCGCTTTCGCGACCGCGCCTTCTGGTCCAGCCAGCGCGCGGTGCGCAACATCCTCGAGCAGGCCGACGTGGTGCTCTACCTCGTCAATGCGTCCGAAGCGCCCGAGGACGCGGGCTACATCGATGCCGAGTTCGCCGTGCTCGACCTCATCGGCAAGCCGGTGATCGTGCTGCTCAACCAGCTCGGCGCGCCCCGTCCCGCGGAAGACGAGCAGGCCGAGCTGCAGCGCTGGCGCACGCGCCTGCAGGCCGCGAAAAGCGTGCACGGCGTGCTCGCGCTGGATGCCTTCGCCCGCTGCTGGGTGCAGGAAGGCACGCTGCTGCGCACCGTGGCCGACGCGCTGCCCGCCGACCGACGCCCGGCCATGACACGCCTGCACGAGGCCTGGCTCGAGCGCGAGCGCGGCACCTGGCGGGATGCGATGCGCGTGCTCGCCGAGCGGCTCGCGCGCGCCGCGTCCGACCGCGAGACCGTGGCCGATGCGGGCTGGCAGGGGCGCCTCAAGGAAGCCGCCGCAGCGCTCGGCCTGCGGCGCGAATCCATGCGCACGCCCATCGACGCGGCCATGGCCCAGCTCGCCGCGCGGCTGCAGGCCAGCGTGCGCGAATCGACCGACCGGCTCATCCGCCTGCACGGCCTGGGCGGCAGCGCCGCCGACGAGGTGCTGGCACGCCTGGCCGAGCACTACGCGGTGCGCGAACCGGTGGACGAAGGGAAGGCGGCGGCGTTCGGCGGCATCGTCACCGGCGCGCTCACCGGCCTGAAGGCCGACATCGCCACCGGCGGCTTCACGCTCGGCGGCGGCCTGCTGGCCGGCACGCTGGTGGGTGCGCTCGGCGCGCTCGGCGTGGCGCGCGGGGTGAACATCCTGCGCGGCATCGACGCGCGCACCGTCGCCTGGACCGACGCGGTGCTCGACGACCTGCTGCGCTCCTCGCTGCTGGGCTACCTGGCGGTGGCGCATTACGGCCGCGGGCGCGGCGACTGGGTGGTGTCCGAGAACCCGCAGGCCTGGGCCGCGATGGTCGATGCGCTGATGTCCGAAACCGCCCCGCAGCGCGCCAACCTCTGGGCGCAGCGCAACGGCGGTATGAACGCCTTCAGCCGCTCCATCGAGGAACGCCTGACGCAGTGGACGGGCGAGGTGCTGCGCCGGCTCTATCCCGAGGCGAAACAGGCGCTGGGCTGAACGGCGCTACAGCTTGCGTCCGGCGTAGACACAGGCGCCCGGCAATTCCACGATCTGTCGCACCAGCGGCTTGCGCATCGCATCGCGCCAGAACGGATGGCCGAGATCGACCACCGTGAACGGCAAGGGCAGGTCGATGCGCTCCTGCAGCTCCTGCCACCAGTGCGCCGCATCCGGCCCGCCCAGGCCGCGCGCGCGCTCGATCACCAGCACCGCCTGGCGCCATCCGGGCGCCTGGCGGTCGGTCTTCTCGACGAGGAACGCGCGGCCGACGGCGCGCTCGCGGCGCAGGAGGTCCAGCAGCGGGCGCAGGCTGCGGCGGCCGAGATCGAGCGCGCCGAAATGCTGGTCATCGTGGAACTCCGCCATCGCCTGCCAGGCCGCGTCGTGCTGCGTGGCGATGCGGGCCAGCCGTTCGCGCCAGGGCGCGAGGCCGCTGCGGTCGTCGCTGGCCTCCAGCCATTGTTCGTAGCGCTGCGCGGCCGCGAGGGCCAGCGGATGCGCCGCCTCGTCGGCAAAGGCGCGCAGCAGCTCGGCGCCTTCGGCCGACGCCGCGGCCGAGGGCGCATCGACCAGCCGCATGCCCAGCTCGAAGCGGGCCTGGGGATGCGGCCCGTGGTCGGCCAGCAGCCCGCGCAGCACGGTGATGGCGGCCGCATCGCCTTCGGTGCGCGCCACGGCCCGCGCCCACGCCAGATGCTCCCAGGCGTTGAGCAGGCCCTGCTCGCGCTCGGCGGCCAGCTCCGCGGCCAGCGCGCGCTGCGCCTGGTGCTCGCGATGCTGCTCGGACCATTGCAGGGCGACCTGTTTCGTCCAGCGTGCGTCCAGGCGTTCGATCCAGCGGTCGAGGCTGCGTGGCAGCAGCGTGGCGGCGGCGCTTTGTGCGATGCCCGGCGGCAGCGCCGGTGCGACCTGGGCGAGCGCCAGCCGGTCGCGCAACGACGGGTGCGTGTCGCTCGGGTCGGGCAGGCGCTTGAGCGCCTCGCGCAGCCAGCGCCCCGCCTGCGGCAGCTTCACCGTGCGCGGCAGCGCCTCCTGCAGC
>JBIQKU010000303.1:0-2244 GCA_044506225.1 Rubrivivax sp.
CGAAGACGATCAGGCCGACGGCGAAGTTGCCGCCGATCAGGAAGTGGCCGAAGGACTCGATCACCGCGCCGGCGGCGCCCGGGCCGGTGTGGCCTTCCATCAGCACCACGCGGGTGGAGGCCACGTTCAGCGACAGCCGCAGCAGCGTGGTCAGCAGGATGACGGTCGGGAAGGCCGCGAAGTCCAGCGGCTTGACCATGTAGGCCGCCACCATCATCACCATCAGCGCCATCGCGATGTTGAAGGTGAACAGCAGGTCCAGCGCGAACGGCGGCAGCGGCAGCACCATCATGGCCAGCACCATGATGACGAACAGCGGCGCCATCAGCGCACGCGCCGCGCCCGCATGCGGCCCGAGCCACTGCTGCATCTGCAAGGTGAGGGCGTTCATGCGCGGCTCCGCCGGCCGGCGCGGCGGCACATCGGGTGTTGCGGGCGGTCTTCGGGCAGGGTCGGCATGGTGTGCGGCGATTGTTCGCGGCCTGCCGCGGCGCTTAAGCCGGAAAAGAAGGCTGTTGGCCCCGGAGTTCGGCCCGCCTGCGGCTTGCGGCAGAGGGTGGGGTCGCGAGAGCGCGGCGCCAAGGCGCCCTCACCCGCCGGTCAGTGCCGCTTGTTGTGCGGATCCAGCTCCGCCGGCACGTTCAGCGCCGGCAGTTCACCCGGCATCGCGCCCTGCCCTCGCATGGCGGCGCGCAGCTGGTAGACGTAGGCCAGCACCTGCGCCACCGCGCCGAACAGCGCCGCCGGGATCTCGCGGTCGAGTTCGGCATGGGCGTAGAGCGCACGCGCCAGCACCGGCGCCTGCAGCACCGGCACCTCGGCGCCGCGTGCCGCGTCGCGGATCGTCATGGCCAGCAGGTCGGCGCCCTTGGCCACCACCCGCGGCGCGGCCATCTTCGCCTCGTCGTACTTCAGCGCCACGGCATAGTGGGTCGGGTTCATCACCACCAGGTCGGCGGTGGGCACGGCAGCCAGCATGCGGTTGCGCGAGAGCTCGCGCATGCGCGCCTTCATGCGGCCCTTGATCTCCGGGTTGCCTTCGATTTCCTTGTGTTCCTGCTTGACTTCCTGGTGGCTCATCTTCAGCCGGTTGGCCAGCAGGAACTTCTGCAGCGGGGCGTCGATGGCGGCGAACAGCGCCAGCGCCAGCAGCAGGAACAGCAGCCCGCCCACCACCGTGTCGCCCACCTGCGAAAGCGCCGCCGGCAAGGGCATGGCGATCACGCCGCCGAAGGCGTCCAGGTGGCTGCGCAGGTACATCGCCCCGATGCTGCCGAGGATGAGCGCGAGCACCACCGCCTTCAGCGCATCGATCAGGCGCTGCTTGGAGAACATCTGCGGCAGGCCGGTGATCGGATTGAGCTTGGCGAACTTGGGCGCGATCGGCTTGAGGGAGAAGTTCCAGCCGCCGATGGCGAGGCTTGCGAGCACGGCCATGGCGGCCATCGCGGCGCCCAGCGGCACGACCAGCAGCAGCAGCCGCAGGCCCAGGTCGACCAGGCGCTCGACCATCATCGCCGGGTCGGCGAGCGCCACGGCGTCGAAGCGCAGGCCGTCGGCGAACACACGTTGCAGCCAGGCGGTGATCTGGGGCGCGAGCGCCACCGTCAGCACGCCGCCGGTGGCGATCACCGCAAAGTGGCCGAGGTCGCGCGAACGTGCGACCTGCCCGTCCTCGCGTGCCTTCTTGAGCTTGCGCGGTGAGGCGGGAAGGGTCTTGTCCTGGGAGTTCTGTTCGGCCATGGTCGTCGCCCGCGACAACGGGACGCACGATGTTGCCGCCCGCGCACCATGGCGATGCGCCGATAAGCCCGGAATCCGCCGCGCTGTTCGATGGCGCGCAACGAGCGCCCAAAAAAACGGCCGCGCATCGCTGCGCGGCCGTTGCGTTCAGGACGAACGTCCGGTCGTTCAGCTCTGGCGGCGACGCCGTGCCACGAAGGCCACGATGCCCAGGCCACCCAGCATCAGCGCATAGGTCTCGGGCTCGGGAATCACGCCCACCACGCGCATGTCGGTGCTGCCGCTCAGGCAGGCAGGCCCGCCCGGGCACTCGCCCGGATGCGGCAGGAACACGTTGCTGAACGACGAGCCGAGCTGCGCATCGGCGTTGCCGCCGAAGTTCGCCAGGATCGAGTTCGTGTCGAAGAACGCGTTCGCGATGCCACCCGCACCAGCGGTGTTGCCGTTCATCAGGCCGGTGAAGTCGACGCTGGCAAGGCCTGCACCATTGCCCGCGGCGTT
>JBIQKU010000076.1:0-14801 GCA_044506225.1 Rubrivivax sp.
GCAACTACGAGGTGAGCGAGGTCAACGAGATGCTGCAGGGCATGGAGCGCTTCGGCGGCATCTTCATCTGCACCACCAACCTCTTCGGCGAACTCGACGAAGCGGCGCTGCGGCGCTTCACCTTCAAGATCCGCTTCCATCCGCTGACGCCGGCGCAGCGCGAACGCATGTTCGTCGCCGAGGCGCTGGCCGGCGATGCGGGCCTGCTCAGCGCCGAACGCCAGGCGCGGCTCGCAAGGCTGGATGCACTGACACCCGGCGACTTCGCCTCGGTGAAGCGCCAGACCGATGTGCTGGGAGAAGGCTTCGAGCCCGACGAGTTCCTGTCGCAACTCGAGGCCGAGCACCGTGTGAAGCCGGAAGTGCGCCAGCAGCGCGGCATGGGCTTTCTCCACTGAGGCCGACCGTACTGCCTCCCTCTCCCGCTTGCGGGAGAGGGCTGGGGTGAGGGTCGGTGTTCGCGACAGCGCTTCGCCGAAGCGTCGGGCTTCTGCATCGGCCCCCTCACCCCCGCCCTCTCCCCCGGCGGGGGAGAGGGAGCCCAAGGGCTTTCCCTGCCTTGCTACGATCCCCGCATGAAGCCCATTGCCTACACGCGCGCCCAGGCGCTGCCCGAGATTCTCCGCCAACGCATCGTCGTGCTCGACGGCGCCATGGGCACCATGATCCAGCGCTACAAGCTCGGCGAGGCCGACTTCCGCGGCGAGCGCTTCAAGGACCACGCCAAGGACTTGAAGGGCAACAACGACCTGCTGCAGCTGACCCGGCCCGACGTGATCCGCGAGATCCACGAGCAGTACCTGGCCGCCGGCGCAGACATCATCGAGACCAATACCTTCGGTGCGACCGCCGTGGCGCAGGACGACTACGGTCTCGGCCACATCGCGCGTGAACTCAACGTCGCCGCGGCGCAGCTCGCCCGCGCCTGCTGCGACCAGTACACGAGTGCCGACAAGCCACGCTTCGTCGCCGGCGCGCTGGGGCCCACGCCGCGCACCGCCAGCATCAGCCCCGACGTCAACGACCCGGCAGCGCGCAACATCACCTTCGACGAACTGAAGAACGCCTACCACGAACAGGCGAGCGGCCTGCTCGAAGGCGGCGCCGATCTCTTCCTCGTCGAGACGATCTTCGACACGCTCAATGCCAAGGCGGCGATCTTCGCGCTGGACGAACTGATGGAAGCCACCGGCGAGCGCCTGCCGGTCATCATCTCCGGCACGGTGACCGATGCCTCGGGGCGCATCCTCTCGGGCCAGACGGTGAGCGCCTTCTGGCACAGCGTGCGCCATGCGCGGCCGCTCGCGGTGGGCCTGAACTGCGCGCTGGGTGCGGCGCTGATGCGGCCCTACATCGAGGAACTGTCCAAGGTGGCGGGCGACACCTTCATCAGCTGCTACCCGAACGCCGGCCTGCCCAACCCGATGAGCGACACCGGCTTCGACGAAACGCCCGAGGTCACCAGCGGCCTGCTCGAGGACTTCGCCAAGAGCGGCTTTCTCAACATCGCCGGCGGCTGCTGCGGCACGACGCCCGAGCACATCGCCGCCATCGCGCAGCGCGTCGGCGGCTACCGCCCGCGCAGCCGGCACGACCCGCTGTTCAGCGGCCTGCTGGCCGCCTGAGCCGCCGGCCCACGGTCACTCGGGGCGCAGCAGCCCCTTGCGCTCGATGAAGTGCACGACCTCCACCAGGCCTTGCAGCGTGCGCAGGTTGGTCATCACGAAGGGGCGCTCGCCGCGCATGCGAAGGGTGTCGGCCGCCATCACCTCCAGGCTTGCGCCCACATGCGGCGCGAGGTCGGTCTTGTTGATGACGAACAGGTCGCTCTTGGTGATTCCGGGCCCGCCCTTGCGCGGGATTTTCTCGCCGGCGGCCACGTCGATCACGTAGATCGTCAGGTCGCTCAGCTCGGGGCTGAAGGTGGCCGCGAGGTTGTCGCCGCCGCTTTCGATGAAGACGATGTCCGCGTTCGGGAACTCGCCCAGCATGCGGTCGATGGCCTCGAGGTTGATGGACGCGTCCTCGCGGATGGCGGTGTGCGGACAGCCGCCGGTTTCCACGCCGAGGATGCGTTCGGGCGGCAGCGCACCGCTCACGGTGAGCAGGCGCTGGTCCTCGCGGGTGTAGATGTCGTTGGTGATGGCGATCAGCTCCCAGCGCTCGCGCATCGCCTTGCACAGCATTTCGAGCAGGGTGGTCTTGCCGGAGCCGACCGGCCCGCCGATGCCCACACGCAGCGGCGGCAGGGCCTTGGTGCGGCCGGGAATGTGATGCAGCGTCATGAGCGGAACAGCCTCGAGTACTGGGTTTCATGCCGCGCCGAGAGGATGGCGAGCATGGGGGCGAAAGCCTGGCGTTCGCCGTCGGCGAGCGTCATCGCACGGTCCACGGCGGCCGGAATGGCCGCGGCCAGGCGCGCCAGCATGCGCTGGCCGGCACTCTGGCCCAGCGGCACGGCCCGCACCGCGGCCTGCACCATGTTCTCGGCCCAGCCGAACGCAAAGGCGAGCAGTGCACTGCGGCGGTCCGCGCCGGTGCTGCAGGCGGCAAGCGCCCAGGCGGTGGGCCAGGTGAGCGGCTGCGGCAGGCGCGCGGCCGCCGCCGGGTTCACCGCCTTCAGCCATTCGCCCAGCGAGCGGCCCATCTGCTCGCACTGCTGGCGCAGCTCGGCCGTCTCGCGGGTGTGCAGCACCCAGTCGTCCAGCTCGCGGATGCGTTGCGCATCGCCGGCCTGCCAGCCCTGGAGCGCCTGGTCGACCACCGGCAGCTCGCTGCGCGCGAGGCTGAGCGTGAGCTGCTCCAGCAGCCAGTCGCCGGCCTCGGCTTCGCCGTCCACGCGGCCGGCGTCGACCGCGGCCTCCAGCCCCTCGGAATAGGAGAAGCCGCCGACCGGCAGCGCCGGCGAGGCGAGCCACATCAGCTGCAGCAGCGTGCGGTCAGTGCGCATGGGCATGTCCATGGGCATGGCCGTGGCCCGCCGCGTGGGCGCCGTAGGCGCCGCCCTCAGGCTCGAAGGCGGCGTGTGCCGGTTCCACCCTCAGCCCCATGGCGCGCAGCATCTCGGCCAGCACATGGTCCGGCTCGATCTTCAGGTGGTCGGGGCGCAGCTCGATGCGCACATGCCGGTTGCCGAGGTGGTAGGCCGCACGCAGCAGGTCGAAGGCCGCGCCCGGCGCGTCCTGCGGCGTGACGATGAGCACCGGTTGCGGCGCGGCATGCACGCACAGCAGCGAGCCATCGTCCAGCACCAGCACATCGCCGCCGCGCACCACGGCACCGCGCGGCAGGAACACGCCGACGTGGCGGCCGCGTGAATCGATGCAGCCGAAGCGGCTCTTCTGGCGCAGCTCCCAGTCGAGTGCCACCGTCGCCGCACGTGCGAGCAGTGCACGGGCGAGGCCGGCACCGCCGGGAAGGAGCTTGGAGGCATGCAGCATGGGCGGGTCAGAACAGGAAGTAGCGCTGCGCCATCGGCAGCTCGGTGGCCGGCTCGCAGGTGAGCAGCACGCCGTCGGCGCGCACGGCGTAGGTCTGCGCGTCGATCTCCATGCGCGGCAGGTAGTCGTTGTGGATCATGTGCTGCTTGCGCACGCCGCGGATGTTCTTCACCGCGCACACCGTCTTGGCCAGGCCGTAGCGTTCGCCCACGCCGGCCGCGGCCGCCGCCTGCGACACGAAGCTGAGCGAGCCGCGTGCGACCGCGCCGCCGAAGGCGCCGAACATGGGCCGGTAGTGCACCGGCTGCGGCGTGGGAATCGAGGCGTTCGGGTCGCCCATGGCGGCCAGGGCGATGAAGCCGCCCTTGAGGACCAGCGAGGGCTTGATGCCGAAGAACGCCGGCCGCCACACGACGAGGTCGGCCCACTTGCCCGGCTCGATGCTGCCCACCTCATGGCTGATGCCGTGCGCGATGGCCGGGTTGATCGTGTACTTGGCGACATAGCGCTTGATGCGCGCGTTGTCGTGGCGCGATGAGTCACCGTCCAGTGCGCCGCGCTGGCGCTTCATCTTGTGCGCCGTCTGCCAGCAGCGCAGGATGACCTCGCCGACGCGGCCCATGGCCTGCGAGTCGCTGGTGAAGATGCTGATCGCGCCCAGGTCGTGCAGCACGTCCTCGGCGGCGATGGTCTCGCGGCGGATGCGGCTCTCGGCGAAGGCGAGGTCCTCGGCGATGGCCGCGTCCAGGTGGTGGCACACCATCAGCATGTCCACATGCTCGTCCAGCGTGTTCACGGTGTAGGGCATGGTCGGGTTGGTGGACGAGGGCAGGAAGTTCGCCTCGCCCACCACCCGCAGGATGTCGGGCGCATGCCCGCCGCCCGCACCTTCGGTGTGGAAGGCGCACAGGCCGCGTCCGCGCGTGGCCGCGATGGTGTCTTCCACGAAGCCCGATTCGTTGAGCGTGTCGCTGTGGATGGCGACCTGCACGTCGGTCTCCTCGGCCACGTCCAGGCAGTGGTCGATGGCAGACGGTGTCGTGCCCCAGTCCTCGTGCAGCTTCAGCCCCACCGCGCCGGCGTGCACCTGCTCGCGCAAGGCCTCGGGGCGGCTGGCGTTGCCCTTGCCGAGGAAGCCGAGGTTCATGGGAAAGGCGTCGGCCGCCTGCAGCATGCGCTCGATGTGCCACGGCCCCGGCGTGCAGGTGGTGGCGAAGGTGCCGGTGGCCGGCCCCGTGCCGCCGCCCAGCATGGTGGTGATGCCGCTGGCGAGCGCCTCCTCGATCTGCTGCGGACAGATGAAATGGATGTGGCTGTCGATGCCGCCGGCGGTGACGATGCAGCCTTCGCAGGCGATGACCTCGGTGCCGGGGCCGATGACGATGTCCACGCCCGGCTGTGTGTCGGGGTTGCCGGCCTTGCCGATGGCGGCGACGCGCCCGCCGCGAATGCCGATGTCGGCCTTGACGATGCCCCAGTGCTCGACGATCACCGCATTCGTCAGCACGCAGTCCATCGCCCCGTCGGCGCGGGTGCGCTGGCTTTGGGCCATGCCGTCGCGAATCGTCTTGCCGCCGCCGAACTTCACTTCCTCGCCATGGCCGCCGGCGCGCAGCGTGAAGTCGGTTTCCACTTCCAGCAGCAGGTCGGTGTCGGCCAGGCGCAGCCGGTCGCCGGTGGTGGGGCCGTACATCTCGGCGTAGGCGCGGCGTTCGATGCTGGCCATCACAGCGCTCCCTGCACCAGGCCGCGAAAGCCGTGCACCACACGGTCGCCGCCGAGCTCGACCAGTTCGACCGTGCGCTGCTGCCCCGGCTCGAAGCGCACCGCGGTGCCGGAGGCGATGTTCAGCCGCAGGCCGCGGGCAGCTTCGCGGTCGAACTGCAAGGCCGCATTGGTCTCGAAGAAGTGGTAGTGCGAGCCCACCTGCACCGGCCGCTCGGCGGTGTTGCGCACCACCAGCGTGAGCGTGCGCCGCCCGGGGTTGAGCGGGTGTGCAGGGCCGTCGGTGAAGAGTTCGCCGGGAATCATCATGCGGCTCCTCAGGCGACCAGCAGGGCCGCGCCGAACAGCGCCACGCCGCTGCCCAGACTGGCGCGCAGCCAGCGCTCGCGCACACGCAGCGCCCGGCCGGCCAGCAGCCCGGCGGCATGCAGCAGCGCGCTGGCCAGCACCATGCCGGCGAAGGCCGGGCCGTGGGCCAGCTCGCTGCCGTGGGCCGCGCCGTGCGCGAGTGCGAACCCGCCGACGAGCAGCGCACCGAGCGCCAGCGGCAAGGCGAGCCCGGTCGCGACGAGCAGGCCGACGCACAGCAATGACGCGGCAATGGCGGGCTCCACCCAGCCCAGCGGCTGCACGCCCCACAGCGCGCCGGCCAGCAGCATCGCGGCGAAGGTCAGCGGCAGCAGCCAGGCGCGGCGCTCGAACACCAGCGCACTCCACACGCCGACCGCCAGCATGGCCAGCAGATGGTCCACGCCGGTGAAGGGATGCGCAAAGCCCTGCGCGAACGAGGACGCCTCGCCATGGCCCGGATGGGCCGCGGCGACCAAAGGCAGGGCCGCGAGTGCGGCGGCAATGAGAAGACGCATGTGAGGTTTCTCCAATGGATGGGTGATGGCAGGTCGACAGGCTCGGCGCGACCGGGCCTTCATGGAATTCAGACCAGCGGCTGGTGCACCGTCACGAGCTTGGTGCCGTCGGGAAAGGTCGCTTCCACCTGGATCTCGGGCAGCAGCTCGGCCACGCCGTCCATGACCTCGTCGCGTGCGATCACCTGGCGGCCCTCGCTCATGAGCTGGGCGACGCTGCGGCCATCGCGCGCGCCTTCCATGATGGCGGCCGAGATCAGCGCCACGGCCTCCGGGTAGTTGAGCTTCAGGCCGCGTGCGCGACGGCGCTCGGCCAGCAGTGCGGCGGTGAAGACCAGCAGCTTGTCCTTCTCGCGCGGTGTCAGTTCCATGACGGTGTCTCCTCGTGGCGGTGCGTTTCGCAAGTCACATGCCACCGCATGAGGCGCGATGCACGGCGCTTGTGCGGGCCTCCGGGTCGCCGCATGCGCCGCCGTGGTGCGTGGCGCGTGCCGCCGCACGAACGCGCCACGAAACGGTGCGCGCGGCAGGCAGATCGCGCACCGCCGCGGTGAGCGCCACGCCGCCACCGTGTGGCACACGCTTTGCGTAAAGCCCGCCCGACCGGATCCACGGTCGCCACCCACGCATCGGAGCACGTCACCATGAATCGTCGAGGCCACCTCACCCTTCTTTCCGCGTCCATCGCGCTTGCGCTCGGCTGGGGCAGCGCACATGCACAGGACACGATCAAGGTCGGCATCCTGCACAGCCTGTCGGGCACGATGGCCATCTCCGAGTCGGTGCTCAAGGACACCGCGCTGATGGCGATCGAGGAGATCAACGCACGCGGCGGCGTGCTCGGCAAGAAGCTCGAGCCGGTGGTCGTCGACCCGGCCTCCAACTGGCCGCTGTTCGCCGAGAAGGCGCGCCAGCTGCTCACCCAGGACAAGGTGGCGGTGATGTTCGGCTGCTGGACCTCGGTGTCGCGCAAGTCGGTGCTGCCGGTGGTCGAGGAGCTCAACGGCCTGCTGTTCTACCCGGTGCAGTACGAAGGCGAGGAGCTCTCGAAGAACGTGTTCTACACGGGCGCCGCGCCCAACCAGCAGGCCATTCCCGCGGTGGAGTACCTGATGTCGGCCGACGGCGGCGGCGCGAAGCGCTTCGTGCTGCTGGGCACCGACTACGTGTACCCGCGCACCACCAACAAGATCCTGCGCGCCTTCCTTAGAGCCAAGGGCGTGAAGGACTCGGACATCGACGAGAAGTACACCCCCTTCGGCCACAGCGACTACCAGACCATCGTGGCCGACATCAAGAAGTTCAGCCAGGGCGGCAAGACGGCGGTGATCTCCACCATCAACGGCGACTCCAACGTGCCCTTCTACAAGGAGCTGGGCAACGCGGGCCTGTCGGCGCGCGACGTGCCGGTGGTGGCCTTCTCGGTGGGCGAGGAGGAACTGCGCGGCGTCGACACCAAGCCGCTGGTGGGCCATCTGGCGGCCTGGAACTACTTCATGTCGGTGAAGAGCCCGGCGAACGACGCGTTCAAGAAGAAGTGGGCCGACTACGCCAGCGCACGCAACGTCGCCGGCCACAAGGACAAGCCGCTGACCAACGACCCGATGGAGGCCACCTACATCGGCGTGAACATGTGGGCGCAGGCGGTGCAGAAGGCCGGCAGCACCGATGTGGACAAGGTGATCGCCGCCATGGCCGGCCAGACCTTTGCCGCGCCCTCGGGCTTCACCGCCACCATGGATGCGAAGAACCACCACCTGCACAAGCCGGTGTTCATCGGCGAAGTGCGTGCCGACGGCCAGTTCAACGTGGTGTGGAAGACGCCCGGCCCGGTGAAGGCGAAGCCGTGGTCTCCCTTCATCGCGGGCAACGACAAGAAGAAGGACGAGCCGAGCGGCAAGTCCAGCCTCTGAAGCGCCGACGGCGCGCGGGCGGGGCGCATGCTCCGCCCGGCGGCTGCCCGCCCCCTGCACCTTCTCCGGTCATGATCAAGACACTTCTGTTCGCCGCGCTGCTCGCGCTGGCCGCCTCGGCGCAGGCGCTCACCACCGACGAGGCGCGCGAGCTCACGAGCGGCGATACCGACGCGCGCATCGCCGCGCTGGCGCGTGCCATGCCCGCTGCGGATGCGCGCACCGCGGCCCTGCTGCAGGCCCTGGTGGACGGCGAGGCCGTGGTGGCGGGCGAGCGTGTGCTGATCGTGCGCGGCGAGCGTGTGCACGACGCCGTGACCGGTGCGCCCGCCACGCTGCCTGAAGACGCCGAGGAAGTGGTCAGCAACAACCGGCTGCGTGGCGCGCTCGAGCAGGCGCTGGCCACGCTGCGGCTGTTCTCCGCCGATGCCGGCGAGCGGCGCGCCGCGGTCGCGCACTTGCAGGGCGAGGTCGATGCCTCGCAGCTGCCCTTGATCGAACGCGCCCTGGCGCAGGAAACCGATCCGGCCATCCAGGCCCAGCTCGGCCTGCTGCGCGCGAGCGCCGCCCTGGCCAGCCCCGAGGCGGCGCAGCGGCTGGCCGCGGCCACGCTGCTGGCCGACAGCGGCAGTGCGTCGGTGCGCCGCCTGCTGCTGCAGCGCTTGCAGGCCGAACCCGATGCGCAGGTGCGGGCCGCACTGCAGGCCTCGGTCGATCGCATCGAACGATCGCTGGCCTGGGGCGAACGCATCGCGGCCGTGTTCTCGGGCGTGAGCCTCGGCTCCATCCTGCTGCTGGTGGCGCTGGGCCTGGCCATCACCTACGGCCTGATGGGCGTGATCAACATGGCCCATGGCGAGCTGATGATGATCGGCGCCTACGCCACCTGGGGCGTGCAGACGCTGTTTCGCCACTACCTGCCCGAGGCGGCGTTCGATGCCTACCTGCTGGCGGCCGTGCCCGCGGCCTTCGCGGCCTCGGCGCTGGTGGGCGCGGTGCTCGAGCGCGGCGTGATCCGCCATCTCTACGGCCGCCCGCTCGAGACGCTGCTGGCCACATGGGGCATCAGCCTGGTGCTGATGCAAGGCGTGCGCAGCCTGTTCGGCGCGCAGAACGTGGGCGTGGAGAACCCGTCGTGGATGAGCGGCGGCATCGCCGTCTCGGGCGACCTGCAGCTGCCGTGGAACCGGGTGCTCATCGTCGTCTTCGCGCTCGTGGTGCTGGCCGCGACCGCGGCGGTCATCGGCCGCACGCGGCTCGGGCTCTTCGTGCGCGGCGTGACGCAGAACCGGCCGATCGCCGCCTGCATGGGCGTGAACACCGCGCGGGTGGACACCGGCGCGTTCGCCTTCGGCTCGGGCCTGGCGGGGCTGGCCGGCTGCGCGCTCAGCCAGGTCGGCAATGTCGGGCCGGACCTCGGGCAGCGCTACATCGTCGATGCCTTCATGGTGGTGGTGCTGGGCGGCGTGGGCCAGATCGCCGGCACGGTCTACGCGGCGCTGGGCCTGGGCGTGATCAACAAGCTGCTGGAAGGCTGGACGGGTGCGGTGCTGGCCAAGATCGCGGTGCTGGTGTTCATCGTCGTCTTCATCCAGAAGCGGCCGCAGGGCCTGTTCGCGGTCAAGGGCCGCACCGCGGAGGCCTGACCCATGCGCGAGCCGCCTTCCACCGTGCTGCCGCTGGCCCTGCCCGCGCCGGCGCCGCTGCTCAGCCGTGCCGGGTGGAGCGCCTTCGCCCTCGCGCTGATCGCGGTGTGCGCGCTCGCGCCGCTGCTCAACCTGGTGGTGCCCGAGACCAGCGCCTTTCACCTGAGTGCCTACGCCGTCTCGCTGCTCGGCAAGATCATGTGCTTCGCGATCTGTGCGCTGGCCATGGACCTGATCTGGGGCTACACCGGCATCCTGTCGCTCGGTCACGGCCTGTTCTTCGCACTCGGCGGCTATGTGATGGGCATGTACCTCATGCGCCAGATCGGGCGCGACGGCAACTACCGCAGCGAGCTGCCGGACTTCATGGTCTTCCTCGACTGGAAGGAGCTGCCCTGGCACTGGGCGCTCTCCGACAGCTTCTTCGCCACGCTGGTGCTCGTCGCGGCCGTGCCGGCGCTGGTGGCCTTCGTGTTCGGCTACTTCGCGTTCCGCTCGCGCATCAAGGGCGTGTACTTCTCCATCATCACGCAGGCGCTGACCTTCGCCGCCATGCTGCTGTTCTTCCGCAACGAGACCGGCTTCGGCGGCAACAACGGCTTCACCGATTTCAAGCGCATCCTCGACCTGCCGCTGGCGACGCCCGGCATGCGCATGGCGCTGTTCGTGCTGACGGGCCTCACGCTGCTCGGCTTCTTCCTGCTCGCGCGCTGGCTGGTGGCGAGCAAGTTCGGCCGCGTGCTGCAGGCCATCCGCGAGGCCGAGTCGCGCGTGATGTTCACCGGCTACGACCCGCTGCGCTACAAGCTCGCCGTGTGGGTGATCTCGGCGGTGATGTGCGGCGTGGCCGGCGCGCTGTACGTGCCGCAGGTGGGCATCATCAACCCGGGCGAGATGTCGCCGGCGGCGAGCATCGAGATGGCGGTGTGGACGGCGGTGGGCGGGCGCGCCACGCTCGTCGGCCCCATCGTCGGCGCCTTCTTCGTCAACGGCGCCAAGAGCTGGTTCACGCAGGCCTTCCCCGAGTTCTGGCTCTACGTGCTCGGCGCGCTGTTCATCGCCGTCACCCTGTTCCTGCCGCAGGGCATCGTCGGCCTGCTGCGCCGCCGCCCGGCGGACCCCCGCGCATGACGCCCGGCCTGCTGGAGGCCGGCGCGCGCCGGCGCAGCGCCGCCGCGTCGGGCGGCCGCGCGGCGAGCTACGGCCGCCCGGTCGCGCGCGGCGCGCTGGACGTGGCGCACGGCGCCATCCTGTACCTGGACGACATCACCGTCAGCTTCGACGGCTTCAAGGCGCTGAACGCGCTGTCGCTCAGCATCGGCGCCGGCGAGCTGCGCTGCATCATCGGCCCCAACGGCGCGGGCAAGACGACGATGATGGACGTCATCACCGGCAAGACGCGGCCCGACGCCGGCGCCGCCTTCTTCGGCTCCACCATCGACCTGCTGCGCCTGCGCGAGGACGACATCGCCGCCGCCGGCATCGGCCGCAAGTTCCAGAAGCCGACGGTGTTCGAGCAGCTGACGGTGTTCCAGAACCTGGAGCTGGCGCTCAAGGCCGACCGCGGCGTGCGCGCCTCGATGTTCTTCCGCCTGAACGGCGAGCAGCTCGACCGCATCGGCGAGGTGCTGGCGCTCATCCACCTGAAGGACGGCGCGCGGCGCACGGCGGGGCTGCTGTCGCACGGCCAGAAGCAGTGGCTGGAGATCGGCATGCTGCTGATGCAGGACCCCAAGCTGCTGCTGCTGGACGAGCCGGTCGCCGGCATGACCGACGAAGAGACCGTGCGCACCGCCGAGCTGTGCCTCGCGCTCAAGGGCCGGCATTCGCTGATGGTGGTGGAGCACGACATGAGCTTCGTCGCGAGCATCGCTGAGAAGGTCACCGTGCTGGCCGAAGGTTCGGTGCTGGCCGAAGGCACGCTGGCCCAGGTGCAGGCCGACCCGCGGGTGATCGAGGTCTACCTTGGCCGCTGAGCAGAGGAACGCGCGCACATGCTGATCCTGAAGGACGTGCACCAGTACTACGGCGGCTCGCACATCCTGCGCGGCCTGGATGTGGAGGTCCGCCCCGGGCGCGTGACCGTGCTGCTCGGGCGCAACGGCGTGGGCAAGACCACCTTGCTGAAAGCGCTGATGGGGCTCGTGCCGCTGCGCCGCGGCCACATCGAATGGGAAGGCCGGCGGCTCGAGCGCACCACGCCCTGGCAGCGCGCCCGCGCGGGCATCGGCTACGTGCCGCAGGGCCGCGAGGTGTTCGCCCGCCTGAGCGTGGAGGAGAACCTGCGCATGGGCCTGGCCGGCCAGCCGGCGGGCACGCCCATTCCCGGCGAGCTGTTCGAGCTCTTCCCCGTGCTCGCCCAGATGCGCCGGCGCCGCGGCGGCGACCTCTCCGGCGGCCAGCAGCAGCAACTCGCCATCGCCCGCGCACTGGCCGCGGGGCCGCGGCTGATGCTGCTGGACGAACCCACCGAAGGCATACAGCCCAGCATCATCAAGGAGATCGGCCGCGTCATCCGCCTGCTGGCCGACCGCGGCATGGGCATCCTGCTGGTCGAGCAGTACTACGACTTCGCGCGCGAACTCGCCGACGACTACCTGGTGATGCAGCGCGGCGCCTTCATCGACCGGGGGCTGGGCAGCGAGATGGACGACAAGCGGGTGCGGGAGCTGGTGGCGATCTGACATGAAGAACCGTTCGGGCTGAGGTATCGAAGTCCGAACCCGCTCGCCCTGAGGTATCGAAGGGCCGGGCTCAGGTATCGAAGCCCCCGGTGGCACAAGAAAACCCGTTCGGGCTGAGGTATCGAAGCCCGTATCCGTTCGCCCTGAGGTATCGAAGCCCCGGTGTGCGCCACGACGCACTTCGATACCTCAGTGCGAACGGGTGTTGGCGACGGTCCTGCGTTCTGGTTTGCGACGGTCCTGCCTTCTGGTTTGCGACGGTCCTGCGTTCTGGATTGCAAGCTGCGTAGCCCTACAACGCCCACGTCCGCGGCGCCGTCGCCGGCAGCGACCACAGCGCCTCGCGCCAGGCCCCGCGCACGGCCTTGAGCAGTTCCAGCGCCGGCTCGACCAGCGGCGCCAGCACGCGCACGGCGATCACCTGGGGCGCGGGCGACGTGGCGCCTGCCATGGCCGCCTCACCATGCGCGGCGATGACCTCGCGCGCCGCCTCCAGCGCACGTTCGCGCCGATCGCGGCCGATGGCGCTGCCGGCGGCGAAGAACAGCGTGGCCATGCAGCGATGGCCGGCCAGGCCGAGGCGGCCGTCCAGCAGGCCCTTGTCGCCGGCCTGCACGCGGGCGCGTTCCAGCCAGGCGCCGCGCAGCTCGAGGTGCTGCAGCAGGCTGCCCTGCTCGAAGGGCTTGTCGGCAGCGGGCAAGCCCAGCGCGGTGATGTCCCAGCCCATCAGCTCGGCGCCGGGCGCCACGTCCATCACGAGCTGGTTCTCGGCGCGGCAGCCGCTGTAGCACAGCGCCTCCAGCGGCAGCCATTCCAGCCGCGCGCCGACGTCCAGCGTGAGCGTGCTGCGCTGCACCGCGGCCGCGCCGGTGGAGCGGTAGAAGCGGGTCGCGCCGGGGGTGGTCAGCAGCCCGTGGCTGCCCGAGACCGCACGCACCGCGATCTCCAGCACATCGCCGCCCACCAGCCCGGCCGGCGGATGCACCAGCACGTTGTGCGCGATCTGCGGCCCCTCGGGGTAGAGCGTCTGCAGGATGCGCAGCGGGCCATCGTGCGCGAAACGGCTGGTGCAGCGCCCGCCTTCGAGGGCGTAGGCGATGTCCAGGCGGGCGTGCCAGGCCATGGGATGCGCCGGCCTCAGCGTTCGCTGACCAAGATCTCCACCGCCTCGGCGCCGGCCTCGCCGTTCACCGCGGTGAAGCGCGCGCGCGAAATGCCTTGCGCGACCAGGTAGTCGCGCACGCTGGCGGCGCGGTCGTTGGCGAGCAGGCGGTTGCCAGGCTTGTCGGCCGGCGCGGTGACGGCCAGGCGCGTGGTCTGCACACGCTGGCTTTGCGCGAGCTTCTCCAGCACCGCACCGAGCGCCGGCTTCACCGCCCAGCGCCCCGGCTCGAAGGAATGGCGCAGCGGCACCTCCACCCGCATGCGGCCTTCGCCCTGCATCTCGAAGACCACCGGCGTGCCGTCGAAGAAACGCGCCAGGCGCCGCTGTTCGCGCTCCAGCGTGACCGGCCCCTCGGGCGGCTGGTCGCCGCCCAGGCCCGGCAGGCTGATCGGCCCGCCGGCGCAGCCGGCGAGCACGAGCGAGGACAGGAGAAGGCGGAGGTGGAGTCGTCGGCGCATGGGCGTGAGGGGCAGCAGTGGCGAAAGGCCGCAGGGTAAATCACGCGCGATTGCCCCCGGCAGCGGCCGGGGGCCGCGGCCGCCGCGCGAAAGGGGCGGGGACTACAATCGCCGCCTTCCGAGGAGCGTTGCAACGCCGAGGCCCACCCGCCTCGCGCCAGGCTCGGAACGCCCGCCGCACCCAGCGCCGCGGGCCTTGCAACGGCGCTCACCCAGGACCGTGTGCCGGTCTGCGGGTGGGCCGCAGACCTTGCGTGGCACCGGTCGTTCGCACCCCAGAGCCGCGCCATGCCCGAAGCCACCACCGCCACCCCCGCCACCGCGCACGCCGTGCCGCCGATGCGCCTGTCCGGCCTCGAGCCGGTGGCCATCGGCGAGGGCACGTTGTTCGTCAACATCGGCGAGCGCACCAACATCACCGGCTCCAAGGCCTTCGCGCGGCTCATCCTCGCCGGCAAGTTCGAGGAGGCGCTGGCGGTCGCGCGCCAGCAGGTCGAGAACGGCGCGCAGATCATCGACGTCAACATGGACGAGGCCATGCTCGACAGCAAGGCCGCCATGGTGCGCTTCCTCAACCTGATCGCCGGCGAGCCCGAGATCGCACGCGTGCCCATCATGATCGACAGCTCCAAGTGGGAGGTGATCGAGGCCGGCCTCAAGTGCATCCAGGGCAAGGGCATCGTCAACTCGATCTCCATGAAGGAGGGCGAGGCGGCCTTCCGCGAGCAGGCCAAGCTGGTGCGCCGCTACGGCGCGGCCGCGGTGGTCATGGCCTTCGACGAGAAGGGCCAGGCCGACACCTTCGAACGCAAGATCGAGATCTGCAAGCGTGCTTACCGCATCCTGGTGGACGAGGTCGGCTTCCCGCCCGAGGACATCATCTTCGACCCCAACATCTTCGCCA
>JBIQKU010000077.1:0-14653 GCA_044506225.1 Rubrivivax sp.
TCTACATCGACCGCCACCTGGTGCACGAGGTCACCAGCCCGCAGGCGTTCGAGGGGCTGGATCTGGCCAAGCGCAAGGTCTGGCGGGTGTCGGCGAACCTCGCGGTCAGCGACCACAACGTGCCGACCACCGACCGCTCGCAAGGCATTGCGGACCCGGTGTCGCGCCTGCAGGTCGAAACGCTTGACGCGAACTGCGACCGCTTCGGCATCACCCAGTTCAAGATGAACGACCGGCGTCAGGGCATCGTGCATGTCATCGGGCCGGAGCAGGGCGCCACGCTGCCCGGGATGACGGTGGTCTGCGGCGACTCGCACACCTCCACGCACGGCGCCTTCGGCGCGCTGGCGCACGGCATCGGGACCAGCGAGGTCGAGCATGTGCTCGCCACGCAGACCCTGCTCACGCGCAAGGCCAAGAACATGCTGATCCGCGTCGAGGGCAAGCTGCCCCGGGGCTGCGGTGCCAAGGACATCGTGCTGGCCATCATCGGCAAGATCGGCACCGCCGGCGGCACCGGCCACACCATCGAGTTCGCCGGTTCGGCGATCCGCGCGCTGAGCATGGAAGGCCGCATGACGGTGTGCAACATGGCGATCGAAGCGGGCGCCCGCGCCGGGCTCGTGGCGGTGGACGACACCACCATCACCTACGTCAAGGGCCGCCCGTTCACCCCGTCCGGCGCCGCCTGGGACCAGGCGGTCGCGTACTGGCGCACCCTGCATTCGGATCCCGACGCCCACTGGGATGCCGTCGTCGAGCTCGACGCTTCCACGATCCGCCCGCAGGTCACCTGGGGCACCTCGCCGGAGATGGTGCTGTCCATCGAGGACCGCGTACCCGATCCCGAGCGCGAAAAGGACGCGATCAAGCGCCAGGCGATGGAACGTGCGCTCCAGTACATGGCGCTCGAGCCCAACAAGCCGATCGCCGACATCGTGATCGACAAGGTATTCATCGGCTCGTGCACCAACTCGCGCATCGAGGACATGCGCGAGGCCGCCGCCGTCGTGCGCCGTCTCGGCCGCAAGGTCGCGCCCAACGTGCGCCTGGCGATGGTGGTGCCGGGCTCCGGCCTGGTGAAGGCGCAGGCCGAGAGCGAGGGACTGGACAAGGTGTTCACGGCCGCCGGTTTCGAATGGCGCGAGCCCGGCTGCTCGATGTGCCTGGCGATGAACGCCGACCGGCTCGAGCCGGGCGAGCGCTGCGCCTCGACGTCGAACCGCAACTTCGAGGGCCGCCAGGGCGCGGGCGGGCGCACGCACCTGGTGAGCCCCGCCATGGCGGCGGCGGCGGCGATCGAAGGCCACTTTGTCGACGTGCGCCGCATCGCCTGAGAACGATCCTCGGAGGGACCGATGAAGAAGACATTCCTGCTCCTCAGCGTCGCGCTGATCGCCCTGGCCGGCTGCAACACCATCAACGGTCTGGGCAAGGACATCCAGAAGGCCGGTTCGACCATCGAAGACGCCTCGAAGAAGAAGTAGCCATGCAAGCGTTTCGCGTTCACAAGGGCCTCGTCGCCCCCATCGACCGGGAGAACGTCGACACCGACGCCATCATCCCGAAGCAGTTCCTGAAGTCGATCAAGAAGACCGGCTTCGGGGAGAACCTCTTCGACGAGTGGCGCTACCTCGACCCCGGCTATCCGGGACAGGATCCGGCCAGCCGCCGGCCGAACCCCGATTTCGTGCTCAACCAGGCGCGCTACAAGGGCGCCTCGATTCTTCTGGCGCGCGAGAACTTCGGTTGCGGCTCGTCGCGCGAGCACGCGCCGTGGGCAATCGAGCAGTACGGCTTCCGCGCCCTGATCGCGCCGAGCTACGCCGACATCTTCTTCAACAACTGCTTCAAGAACGGGCTGCTGCCCATCGTGCTGCCCGAGCATGAGGTGTCGAGGCTGTTCGACGAAGTGGCCGCCTTCGTCGGCTACGAGCTCACCATCGACCTCGAGCGCCAGCGCATCGTCAAGGGCGACGGCAGCGAGATCGCCTTCGACGTCCAGCCCTTTCGCAAGTTCTGCCTGCTCAACGGCTACGACGACATCGGCCTGACCCTGCGCCATGCGGACAAGATCAAGGCCTTCGAGGCCGAGCGCCTGCTGGCCAAGCCGTGGCTGGCGCACCGTCTCTAAGCACAGCGAAGGAAGCGATTCGTGAAGATTGCAGTCCTGCCGGGTGACGGCATCGGCCCTGAGATCGTCGCCGAGGCGGTGAAGGTGCTGAAGGCGCTCGAGCTGCCGCTCGAACTGGAGCAGGCGCCCGTGGGCGGCGCCGCCTACGAGGCCCACGGTCATCCGCTGCCCGAAGCGACGCTGGCACTCGCCCAGGCAGCCGATGCGGTGCTGTTCGGCGCCGTCGGCGACTGGAAATACGACACGCTCGAGCGGGCGCTGCGGCCCGAACAGGCCATCCTCGGCCTGCGCAAGCACCTGCAGTTGTTCGCCAACCTGCGCCCGGCGATCTGCTACGAGCAGCTCACCCATGCGTCCAGCCTGAAGCCGGAATTGATCGCCGGCCTGGACATCCTCATCATCCGGGAGCTGACGGGCGACATCTACTTCGGTCAGCCGCGCGGGCGCCGGGAATCGCCCGATGGCGCCTTCGCCGGCCAGCCCGAGGCGTTCGACACGATGCGCTACAGCCGCCCGGAGATCGAGCGCATCGCGCATGTCGCCTTCCAGGCGGCGCGCAAGCGCAACCAGCGCGTGACCAGCGTGGACAAGGCCAACGTGCTCGAGACCTTCCAGTTCTGGAAGGACGTGGTCACCGAGGTGCATGCGCAGTATCCGGACGTCGCACTCGACCACATGTACGTGGACAACGCCGCCATGCAGCTGGTGAAGGCGCCCAAGAAGTTCGACGTCATCGTCACCGGCAACATGTTCGGCGACATCCTGTCGGACGAGGCAGCCATGCTGACCGGCTCGATCGGCATGCTGCCGTCGGCGTCGTTGGACGCAAGCAACAAGGGCCTGTACGAGCCCAGCCATGGCAGCGCGCCCGACATCGCGGGCAAAGGGGTCGCGAACCCGCTGGCTACAATTCTGTCTGCCGCCATGATGCTTCGTTTCTCACTCGACCAGCCCGAAGCCGCCGACCGCATCGAGTCGGCGGTGCGGCAGGTGCTGGCCAGCGGCCTGCGCACGGCAGACATCTGGTCCGAAGGCACCACGAAGGTCGGCACCCAGGCCATGGGCGACGCCGTGGTCGCGGCGATCACCACCAAAACCATTACCAAGGGCTAGTCGCTCTCGGTTCGTTTCGCCCGACTCTGCCGGCGACTCGAGCCGCAGAGCGAAGGTTTCGACACATCTTTCGAAAGGGCAACGACGATGAAACTCGTAGGACTGGTCGGTTGGCGCGGCATGGTCGGCTCCGTGCTGATCGAGCGCATGCAGCAAGAGGGCGATTTCGCCCGGATCGAGCCGGTGTTCTTCAGCACCAGCAACGCGGGCGGCAAGGCGAGCGGGCCCATTGCCCCGCTGGTCAAGAACGAGCCGACGCTGCAGGACGCGTACGACATCAAGGCACTGGCGCGCTGCGAGATCATCATCACCGCGCAAGGCGGCGACTACACCAGCGCCGTCTACCCGAAGCTGCGTGCCGCCGGCTGGAAGGGCCACTGGATCGACGCGGCTTCCACGCTGCGCATGACGGACGATGCCGTCATCGTGCTCGACCCGGTGAACCAGCCGGTGATCGAGAACGCGCTGGCCAAGGGCGGGCGCGACTGGATCGGCGGCAACTGCACCGTGAGCTGCATGCTCATGGGCGTGGGCGCGCTCTTCAAGGCAGGCCTGATCGAGTGGATGAGCACGCAGACCTACCAGGCCGCGTCGGGCGGCGGCGCGCAGCACATGCGCGAGCTGCTCACGCAGTTCGGCACGCTCAACGCCGAAGTGCGCTCGCTGCTCGACGACCCCAAGAGCGCCATCCTCGACATCGATCGCAAGCTGCTGGCCAAGCAGCAGTCGCTGGACGAAGCGCAGACCGCCAACTTCGGCGTGCCGCTGGCCGGCTCGCTGATCCCCTGGATCGACAAGGACCTGGGCGGCGGCGTGAGCCGTGAAGAGTGGAAGGGCATGGCCGAGACGAACAAGATCCTCGGCCAAGGCCAGGGCTTCGGCGCACCGGCCGTGCCGGTCGATGGCTTCTGCGTGCGCATCGGCGCCATGCGCTGCCACAGCCAGGCCCTGACGTTCAAGCTCAAGAAGGACGTGCCGCTTGCCGACATCGAATCCATGATCGCGGCCGACAACGACTGGGTGAAGGTGGTGCCGAACAATCGGGAAGCGACGATGCGCGACCTGACGCCGGTGGCCGTCACGGGCACGCTGGACATTCCGGTCGGGCGCCTGCGCAAGATGGCGATGGGGCCTGAATACCTCGGCGCGTTCACCGTCGGTGACCAGCTGCTGTGGGGCGCGGCCGAGCCGCTGCGTCGCATGCTGCGCATCCTGCTGCAGGCCTGAGGGCGCGAAGCGGATGTTGGCCGCCGCCAACAGTGTGTCGGTTGGCGGCCACTTCGTGACCTCTGGCTCGATGTCAGCCAATGCATTAGCTTGTCACCGTATCTGCTTGATGTTATTGTGATTTCTTCAAATTACCGCCGGGTCGGGTGAGCCGGTTGTCCGGTTCCTGCAAAGAAGCGGCTGATGCCGGCAGGGTGCCGCGCACGATCGAGTTGGGAGACGCCTTGAAACGAAACACGCTTTTTACAGGGCGCTTTGCCTTGACCGGAGTGGCCCTGGCTGCGCTCTGGCTGACCGCACCGTCCGCGTGGGCACTGGGCCTTGGACGCCTGTCGGTGCAATCGGCGCTTGGCGAAACCCTGCGTGCGGAAATCGACGTCACCAGCATGACGCCCGAAGAGGCCTCGAACCTGCGTGTGCGTGTAGCCCCGCCCGAGGCTTACCGCGCCGCCGGCATCGACTACAACCCGGTGCTGCCGGGCACCACGGCCGAACTGCTGCGTCGGCCCGACGGGCGCGCCTATCTGCGGCTCACGAGCGATCGCGGCGTCCAGGAGCCGTTCGTCGACGTGATCCTCGAACTGTCCTGGTCGACCGGGCGGCTCGTGCGGGAGTACACGCTGCTGTTCGACCCGCCCTCGACCCGCACCGCGCAGACGCCGGCGGCCACGGCGCCGGTCATCACCCCGGCACCCGCACCGGCGGCCCCGGCTCCGGCACCGCGTACCGCCGCGGCGCCACATGCACCGGCCCCTGCTGCCGCACCGGCCCGGCCGCGCGCGCCGGAGCGGGCCGAGTCGCCCGCACGTTCCGCTGCGCCGGCGCCGGCCACCGCGGACGCGTCGGCCTCCTCCCGCAGCGAACCGGCGGCCGCGAGCGAATACCGCGTGCAGCGCGGTGACACCCTGTCAGGCATCGCCGCCGCCACGCGCCGTCCCGGCGTCTCGCTGGACCAGATGCTGGTCGCGCTGTACCGTGGCAACGCCCATGCGTTCATGGGCGAGAACATGAACCGGCTGAAGGCCGGCGTCGTGCTCGACATCCCGACGACCGACGAAGCGCAAGCCGTCTCCAACAGCCAGGCCCGCCAGATCATCCGCGCGCAAAGCGCCGACTTCGGCGCCTACCGTGAACGCCTGGCAAGCGCCGCCGAGCCGGCCGCCGTCGAAGCACCGTCGCGCCAGGCCGGCGGCCGGGTCGAGGCGACCGTGCAGGACCGCAGGGAAGCCGCGACGCCCACGCCCGACAAGCTCACGCTGAGCAAGGGATCGGCCCAGCCTTCCACGGCCGAGGCACGCCTGTCCAAGGCGCAGGAAGAGAAGGACGCCGCCACCCGCGTGGCGGAACTGTCGAAGAACGTCGAAGAGCTCAAGCGCCTGTCCGGGGCGGCCTCGGGCGCGGCGGCGGGCGGCGGCTCGGGTGCCGCGTCCGCGGCGGCCGGGATCGCCGTGCCGGCCACCCTGCCGTCGGTCGCATCCGCGCCTGCATCCGCACCGGCGAGTGAGCCGGCGGCTTCGGCCGCGCTGGCCGAGGCGAGCGCGCCGACGGCCGTGGCGGCTGTCGGCGAAGAAGCGGCCGCGTCGGCACCGGTGGCCGCCGCGCCCGCGCCGGCCCCTGCGCCTGCCGCGGCGCCACCCGCACCGGCGGTCGCTGCCGACGAGCCCGGCATGCTGGACACGCTGATCGACGACAACCCGTGGGCGCTGGCTGTTGGCGGCGGCCTGCTGGCGCTGCTCGCGGGTCTGGCTGTCTACCGGCTGACGCGTCGTGCGCGCAAGGACAGCGGCGAGACTTCCTTCCTGGAAAGCCGCCTGCAGCCGGACTCGTTCTTCGGCGCGAGCGGCGGCCAGCGCATCGACACCCGCGATGCCACCGGCGCCTCGTCGTCGATGAGCTATTCGCTGAGCCAGCTCGATGCGATCGGCGACGTCGACCCGGTCGCCGAGGCCGATGTCTATCTCGCCTACGGGCGCGACCTGCAGGCCGAGGAAATCCTCAAGGAGGCCATGCGCAGCACGCCGGACCGTCTGGCGATCCGCACCAAGCTGCTCGAAGTCTATGCCAAGCGCCGCGACACCAAGGGCTTCGAGTTGCTCGCGACGCAGCTGTTCGCGCTGACGCACGGCGACGGCGAAGACTGGGCCAAGGCTCAGGAGATGGGCCGCCAGATCGATCCGGAGAACCCGCTGTACCAGCCCGGCGGCGCGCCGCTGACGCCCGAAGGCGCGCCGGCCGTCGTCGAGCCGCTGAGCGCGAGCACCATGCCGCAATCGGTGCTGCCGACGCCCTCGCGTTTCGATGCGGCGGAAGTCCCGCAGCACGAGCCCGAGCCGGTCGTCGATTCCTCGAGCGTCGATCTCGACCTCGATCTGGACATCGACGAACTGGCGCCGGCGCCCGAACCCATGGCACAGCCGGCACCGGCGCCCGCGCCCGTCCATGCCGCCTACGACGACGCACCGTCGCTGGAAACGCTGGATCTGGACGCGCCGCTCGATGTGCCCCCGCTGAACGCGCCTTCACCGGCACCCACGCCGGCGCCCGCCCCGGTGTCGAGCATGGACTTCGACCTGTCGGAGATCTCGCTCGACCTGGACCAGCCCGCCTCCGTGCCCGCGGCCGCGCCGTCCATGGCGACCGCCGATGTGGATCTCGGCGGCATCGACCTGACGCCGGACGACGACGGCGCCGACCCGCTCGCGCGCAAACTGGAACTGGCCGAGGAGTTCCGCCAGATCGGCGACATGGAAGGCGCGCGCGACCTGCTGCAGGAAGTCGTCGCCAAGGCCGATGGTGCGCTGCGCAGCAAGGCGCAGGGCATGCTGGCCAGCCTGGGTTGAGCGGGCGGCCCCGCCATGAGCGCGCGCTGACAGCCGTCTCGCTGGGCGGGGCGTCGTGAGGCTGGCGCTCGGGGTCAGCTACCGCGGCACGGCCTACCGGGGCTGGCAAAGCCAGCCCGGCGGGCAGACCGTGCAGGACCTGCTGGAAGCCGCACTGGGCGAGTTCGCCGACGTGCCCGTGCGAACCATTTGTGCCGGGCGCACCGACGCCGGCGTGCACGCGCTGAACCAGGTCGTGCATTTCGACGCCCCCGTGGAACGCCTGCCGGTGTCCTGGGTGCGAGGCGTCAACCGCTACCTGCCGGCCGACATCGCCGTGCAGTGGTGCGTGCCCGTGGAGTCGAGCTTTCACGCCCGCAACAGCGCGCGCGGCCGGCGCTACGCCTATGTGCTGCTCGAATCCCCGGTGCGAACGGCGCTCGAGACGGGCCTTGCGGGCTGGGTTTTTCGTCCGCTCGACGCCACGGCGATGCAGGCGGCGGCCGCACTGCTCATCGGCGAACACGACTTCAGCGCGTTCCGCTCGGCGGAGTGCCAGGCGGCGTCGCCGGTGAAGCAGCTGCGTGCCATCGCCATCGAGCGGCGCGGCGCCTACTGGCGCTTCGATTTCGACGCCAGCGCATTTCTGCACCACATGGTGCGCAACATCATGGGATGCCTGGTGATGGTGGGCACGGGCGTGCGCCCGGTCGACTGGCTGGGTGGCGTGCTCGCCTCGCGCGACCGCCGCCTCGCGGCACCGACCTTCTCGGGCGCCGGCCTGCACTTCGTCGGCCCGTACTACGATGCCGCCTACGCCTTGCCGACGCACACGCCGGCGATGGACTGGCTGCCCTGAACGCCCGACCGCCATGCCCGCACGCACCCGCATCAAGATCTGCGGCCTCACACGCGAGGCCGACGTGGACGCCGCCGTCGACGCCGGCGCGGATGCGGTCGGCTTCGTGTTCTACCCGCGCAGCCCGCGCTTCGTCGACGTGCCGCGCGCCGCGGAGCTGGCCCGGCGCCTGCCGCCCTTCATCACACCGGTCGGGCTGTTCGTGAACGCAACGGCCGACGACATCTCGCGCGCCGTGGAGGCGGTGCCGAATCTGGTCCTGCAGTTCCATGGCGATGAGTCGCCCGAGGCATGCCGTGCCGCGGCAAGGCCCTACCTGCGTGCGGTGCGAATGGCCGCAGGGGTCGATTTGTTAGACTTCGTGGCTTGTTATCCGGATGCACGCGCCTTGCTGCTCGACGCCCATGTCGAAGGTTATGGCGGCGGTGGAAAGGTCTTCGATTGGTCACTCATTCCTCGAAACGTGCGCTCTCCAGTCGTTTTGTCTGGTGGATTGCATGCCGGAAATGTGATCGACGGCGTTCTTCAGGTGCGGCCCTGGGCCGTTGACGTGAGTTCCGGCGTGGAGTCGGCCAAGGGCATCAAGGATGCCGCGGCGATCCACCGGTTCTGCGAGGCAGTGCAAGAGGCGGACGCCCGCATTGCCGATCTCGACACCTGAAGCAACAAGCTCCCATGACCCCTTATCAGCAGCCTGATGCACGCGGGCATTTCGGCCCCTATGGCGGCAGTTTCGTCGCCGAAACCCTCACCCATGCGCTCGACGAGCTGAAGGCGGCCTACGCCGAGGCGCAGCGCGACCCGGCGTTCAAGGCCGAATTCGATTCGGAACTGGCGCACTACGTCGGCCGGCCCAGCCCGATCTACCACGCCGCACGCCTGAGCCGCGAACTCGGCGGCGCGCAGATCCACCTCAAGCGTGAGGACCTGAACCACACCGGCGCCCACAAAGTGAACAACACCATCGGGCAGGCGCTGCTCGCGCGGCGCATGGGCAAGCGCCGCGTGATCGCCGAAACCGGCGCCGGCCAGCACGGCGTGGCGACGGCGACCATCTGCGCGCGCTACGACATGGAGTGCGTGGTCTACATGGGCAGCGAGGACGTGAAGCGCCAGGCGCCGAACGTCTACCGCATGAACCTGCTGGGTGCCCGCGTGGTGCCGGTGGAGAGCGGCTCCAGGACGCTGAAGGATGCGCTGAACGAGGCGCTGCGCGACTGGGTGACCAACGTCGAGAGCACCTTCTACATCATCGGCACGGTGGCCGGCCCCCATCCGTACCCCGCCATGGTGCGCGACTTCCAGCGCATCATCGGCGACGAATGCCTCGCGCAGATGCCCGAGATGATCGGCCGTCAGCCCGATGCCGTCATCGCCTGCGTCGGCGGCGGGAGCAACGCGATGGGCATCTTCTATCCGTACATCGAACATGCCGGCACACGGCTCATCGGCGTGGAAGCGGCGGGCGAAGGCCTGTCCACCGATCGCCATGCCGCCTCGCTGCTGCGCGGCTCGCCGGGCGTGCTCCACGGCAACCGCACCTACCTGCTGCAGGACGAGCACGGCCAGGTCACCGAGACGCATTCCATCTCGGCCGGCCTGGACTATCCCGGCGTCGGTCCGGAGCATGCGCACCTGAAGGACATCGGCCGCGCTGAGTACGTCGGCATCACCGACGACGAGGCGCTCGCGGCCTTCCATCGCCTGTGTCGCACCGAAGGCATCATCCCCGCGCTCGAATCGAGCCACGCCGTCGCGCATGCGATCAAGCTCGCGCCGACGATGCGCCCGGATCAGCACCTGCTGGTCAACCTGTCGGGGCGCGGTGACAAGGACATCGGCACCGTGGCCTCGCTGGCCGGTGCCGATGAGGTCGCCAAGGAGGCCGCATGAGCCGCATCGCCGCCACCTTCGAGGCGCTGGCTGCCGCTGGCCGCAAGGCGCTCATTCCCTACATCACCGCCGGTGACCCGCATCCCGACGACACGGTGGCACTGATGCACGTGCTGGCCGGCGCCGGCTGCGACGTGATCGAGCTCGGCGTGCCGTTCTCCGACCCGATGGCCGACGGCCCGGTGATTCAGCGCGCCGGCGAGCGCGCGCTCGCCAAGGGCGTCGGCCTGCGGCAAGTGCTGGGCTTCGTGCGCGGCTTTCGCGAGAGCAACGACACCACGCCGGTGGTGCTCATGGGCTACGCCAACCCGGTCGAACGCTACGGCGTCGATGCCTTCGTGGCGGACGCCAAGGCGGCAGGCGTGGACGGTGTGCTGGTCGTCGACTACCCGCCCGAGGAGTCCGAGGATTTCGCGGCCGCGCTGCGCCGCGCCGAGATCGATCCCATCTTCCTGCTCGCCCCAACGTCCACCGACGACCGCATGAAGCAGGTCGGCCGCGTGGCGAGCGGCTACGTCTACTACGTCTCGCTCAAAGGCGTGACCGGTGCCGGCCACCTCGACACCGCGGCGGTCGCCCAGATGGTGCCGCGCATCAAGTCGCATGTGCGCCTGCCGGTGGGCGTGGGCTTCGGCATCCGCGACGCCGCGTCGGCGCGTGCCGTGGCCGAGGTGGCCGACGCGGTCGTCATCGGCTCGGCCCTGGTGCAATTGATGGAACGCGAGCCGCGCGACAATGCGCCGGCGGCGCTCGGCGCCTTCATCGCCGACATCCGCCGCGCGCTCGATTCACTGCAAGGAGTTCATGCATGAGCTGGCTCGAGAAGCTGTTGCCCCCGAAGATTCAGCAGACCGATCCGAGCGAGCGCCGGCAGATGCCGGGCGGCCTGTGGATCAAGTGCCCTTCGTGCGAGACGGTGCTCTACAAGACCGATCTGGAGCAGAACCTCAATGTCTGCCCCAAGTGCGCGCACCATCACCGCATCGGCGCACGTGCGCGCCTCGACGCCTTTCTCGATGCCGAGGGCCGCTACGAGATCGGCCAGGAAGTGCTGCCTGTCGATGCGCTGAAGTTTCGCGACAGCAAGAAGTACCCGGACCGCCTCAAGGAGGCCCTGGAAACCACCGGTGAAACCGATGCCCTCGTGGTGATGGGCGGTGCGGTGATGAGCGTGCCGCTCGTCGCCGCCTGCTTCGAGTTCGACTTCATGGGCGGCTCCATGGGCTCGGTGGTCGGCGAGCGCTTCGCGCGTGGCGTGAAGACCGCCTGCGAGCAGCGCGTGCCTTTCGTGAGCTTCACCGCCACCGGCGGCGCGCGCATGCAGGAGGGCCTGCTGAGCCTCATGCAGATGGCCAAGACCAACAGTGCGCTCACGCATCTCGCGAAGGCCAAGCTGCCGTACATCAGCGTGCTCACCGACCCGACCATGGGCGGTGTGTCTGCCGGCTTCGCCTTCATGGGTGACGTGGTGATCGCCGAGCCCAAGGCGCTGATCGGCTTTGCCGGCCCGCGTGTGATCGAGAACACCGTGCGCGAGAAGCTGCCCGAAGGCTTCCAGCGCGCCGAATTCCTGCTGCAAAAGGGCGCGGTCGACATGATCGTCGACCGGCGCGAGCTGCGTTCCACCGTCGCCCGCCTGGTGGCGATGCTGCAGCGCCAGAGCGCCGACGCGGTGGCCTGAGACACCGCACCCGTCGCTGACGCAAGGCGGCCTCGGCCGCCTTTCTTCATCGCCGGCGGCCCACGCTCTTTCTTTCCCGAGGCCTGATGTCGACTCCGCACGCCCCCTCACCCCAGACGCTGGACGACTGGCTCGCGCATTGCGAGCGCATCCATCCGGCCGAGATCGACCTGACGCTCGACCGCGTGGCGCAGGTGCGCGAGCGCCTCGGCATCCGTTTCGAGGCGCCGGTGATCGAGGTGGCCGGCACCAACGGCAAGGGGTCCACCTGCGCCATGCTCGAGGCCATCGCGCTGCAGGCGGGCTATCGTGTCGGCCTCTATGCCAAGCCGCACCTGGTGCACTTCCAGGAGCGCTGCCGCGTCAACGGGGAGGTGGTGTCGGCCGAGGCGCTGGTGCCGCATTTCGAGGCGGTCGAGCGCGCGCGCGGCGACATTGCGCTCACCCAGTTCGAGTTCACCACGCTCGCGATCGCCCGGCTGCTGGCTCAGGCGCCGCTCGATCTGGTGATCCTCGAGGTCGGGCTCGGCGGGCGGCTGGATGCGGTGAACGCCTTCGATGCGGATTGCGCCGTGATCACCAGCATCGACATCGACCACGTCGAGTACCTCGGCCCGGACCGTGAGTCCATCGGCCGCGAGAAGGCCGGCATCATGCGCGCCGGCAAGCCGGTCGTGGTGTGCGACCCCCTGCCGCCGGCCAGCATTGCCGCACACGCGCAGCAGGTCGGCGCCGACCTCTGGCTCTTCGGGCGCGATTTCAACTACGCCGGCGACCGGCAGCAATGGTCCTGGGCGGGGCGGAATCGCCGCTTCGCGGCGCTCGCCTATCCCGGCCTGCGTGGGGCCAACCAGTTGCTGAACGCCTCGGGCGCGCTGGCGGCCCTCGAGGCGCTGCGCGCCCAGGTGCCGGTGACGGCGCAGGAGGTGCGCAACGGCCTGTCGATGGTGACCTTGCCCGGGCGCTTCCAGATCGTGCCCGGCCAGCCGACGCTGGTGCTGGATGTCGCGCACAACCCGCATGCGGTCGCCGCGCTCACGCAGAACCTCGACCAGATGGGATTCTTTCCCCGCACCCATGCGGTGTTCGGCGCGATGCGCGACAAGGACATCGCGGCCATGCTGGCCCACATCGCGCCGCTGGTCGACCGCTGGCACTTCACCGACCTGCCGGGCGCCCGCCAGGGCAGGGCGGCCACTGCCGAGGAGTTGTCGCGCATCTTCGCCGCGCAGCCGCTGCGGGTCCCCGGCGCGGACGCGGTGCAGTGCCACACCGAGCCCGCCGATGCGCTCGCCGCAGCAATGGCCGACGCCAACCCC
Organism: Rubrivivax sp.; assembly: GCA_044506225.1. Taxonomy (GTDB): domain Bacteria; phylum Pseudomonadota; class Gammaproteobacteria; order Burkholderiales; family Burkholderiaceae_C; genus JAKFDI01. Next base: position 13,046 of record JBIQKU010000077.1, read on the forward strand.
ACTGATAGAATCGTGGTCTTCGGTTCCTTCTCCACCGTCGGTGGTGTGCTGAAGGCAGGCCTGCCGCGATTGAGCGCGCCGCACGCCGCCTGATCAGCGCGCGCTTCGGCCCGTTTGGCGGCACGGGCGCTCCAGACAGACTGGTCCGCGCAGGGTCACCGTTCACCTGGCCGCATCCTTCTCCGCAGCGCATGGGACTGTTCTCCATCTTCCAAAGAAAGGCGGGCGCCAGGCCCGATGCCGGCGACCGCGGCACGGACGACGCCGTGCGGCAGGCCCGCACCCGCGCGCGTCGCCGCCTGGTCGGTGCGGGCGTGCTGCTGCTGGCGGGCATCGTCGGGTTCCCGCTGCTGTTCGAGACACAGCCCCGCCCCATCCCGGTGGACATTCCGATCGAGATTCCTGCGCGCGACACGGCCGAGCCGCTGACGCTGCCGACCGCGCGCGAGCCCGCACCCATGGTGGCGCCGGCCGAGGAACCGGCCGTCGCGAGTCGCGACGACGAAGCGGCGCCGACTCCCGCCCCGCAGCCCGCGACGACTCCGCCGCCGGCGCCCGCCGCCGAAGCGCCCGCGCCGCGCGAGGCGCCCGTCGTGCGCGCCAAGCGCGAGCCCGCGCCGCCGCCGGCGCGCGATGCCGGCGATGCAGAGGCGGCGCGCGCCCAGGCGTTGCTCGAAGGCCGCAGCGCGAAGGCGCCGCCGGCCGCGGCGAACGGTGAGCGCTACGTGGTCCAGGTCGGTGCGTTTGCCGACGCGGCGGCCGCCGGCGAGATGCGCAAGAAGGTCGAGAAGCTCGGCTTGAAGACCTACACGCAGTCCGTCGACACCTCGGCCGGCAAGCGCATCCGTGTGCGCGTCGGCCCCTTCGCCTCACGCGAGGAGGCCGACAAGGCGCTCGCCAAGACCAAGGCCGCGGGGCTGTCGGCCGTGGTGCTCACACTTTGAGCCTCGGCGTCTCATGGGTGGACTGGGCTCTGCTTGCCGTGCTGGTGGTGTCGACCATCGTCGGCGTGGCGCGGGGCTTTGTCTACGAGGTCCTGTCGCTGGCGGGCTGGGTCGCGGCGTATTTCGCCGCCCAGTGGTTCGCCGCGGCACTTGCGCCGGCCTTGCCCCTCGGCACGCCAGGATCGGCGGGCAACCATGCGGCGGCCTTCGCCATCGTGTTCCTGCTGGCGCTCGTCATCTGGGGCCTGGGCGTGCGCCTGGTGCGCATGCTGGTACATGCCACGCCGCTGAGCGGTGTCGACCGGCTGCTGGGCGCGCTCTTCGGTGCAGCGCGCGGCCTGGTATTGCTGCTCGCCGTGGCCTCGGTCGTGATGCTCACGCCGACGCGCCAGGCCGACGCCTGGCGGCAGTCGCGCGGCGCCGTCTGGCTGGCCGAGGGCATCGCCATGGTCAAGCCGCTGCTGCCGGCGGACGTGTCGCGGCACCTTCCCTGATCTCACTCTGGAGCTGTACATGTGTGGCATCGTCGGCGCGATTTCGCAGGCACCGGTCAATCAGCTGATCTACGACTCGCTGCTGCTGCTGCAGCACCGCGGGCAGGACGCGGCCGGCATCGTCACGATGCAGGGCACGAAGTGCTTCATGCACAAGGCGCGCGGCATGG
>JBIQKU010000078.1:0-14515 GCA_044506225.1 Rubrivivax sp.
CCTGCAGCGCGCCGGCTACGCCACCGACCCGGCCTATGCCGAGAAGCTGACGAACATGATCAACACCACGCTGCGGGTGCAGCGCTCCTACGGCGTGGGCCCGCAGGCCTGAGCGGCCTGAGGGGCAGAAGAGGCAGGCATGGGTACCTCCACCTTGATGGCGCTGGGCACGCGGGCCATGGCCGCGACCTATGCGCAGTTGCACACCACCGGCAACAACATCGCCAACGCCAACACGGCGGGCTACTCGCGCCAGACGGCGCAACTCGTCACCGCCGGCGGTCAGTACACCGGCGCGGGCTTCTTCGGCCGCGGGGTGGATGTGTCCACCGTCACGCGTTCGTACGACCGCTTCCTCACCGGCCAGGCCGCCCAGAGCGCCTCCATCTCCGCGGCCGACCAGGCGCGGCTCGGCCAGCTCCAGCAGCTCGAGAAGGTGTTCGCACTCGGCGAGAGCGGCCTCGGCCATGCGGCCGGCCAGCTGCTCAATGCCTTCGTCGACGTGGCGAGCAACCCGCAGGACGCCTCCGCCCGGCAGGTGGTGATGGCGCGTGCGCGCGAGCTGGCCTCGCGCTTTGCCGCCGCCGGCGACCAGCTCTCGACGCTGCAGGCCGGTGTCACGCAGGACCTGGAAGCGCAGGTGGCCAACGTCAATGCGCTCGCGCAGCAGGTGGCATCGCTGAACAAGCAGATCTCGGCCGCGAACGGCTCGGGCCATGCGCCCAACGACCTGCTGGACCAGCGCGACCAGCTCATCGCCAGGATCGGCACGCACATCAACGTCACCACCGTGGCGGCGGACGACGGCTCCGTCGGCCTGTTCATCGGCGGCGGCCACAACCTGGTGCTGGGCGCCACGGCGAACTCGCTGGCCGCCATCCCCGACACCTACGACCCCGCCAGGCGGCAGCTCGCGATGCGCGAAGGCGGCACCAGCCGGCTGGTGCCGACCGATTCGCTGTCGGGCGGTGCCATCGCCGGCGCGCTGCGCTTCCAGAACGAAGACCTGACCCATGCGCGCAACCTCGTCGGCCAGCTCGCCGTGGCCATCAGCGCGGCGGTCAACGAACAGCAGTCGCTCGGCCTGGATCTCGGCACGCCGGCCCGCCCCGGCGCGCCCATGTTCGCGGTGGGCGACGCCCGCGTGCTGCCTGCGGCCGGCAACGGCGGCAATGCGGCGCTGACGCTCAGCGTGGCCGACGGCGCGCTGGTGCAGCCGAGCGACTACGAACTGCGCTTCGACGGCAGCCGCTATGCGCTCACCCGGCTGTCGGACGGCGCCGAGATGCCGGGCAGCCCCTACACCCCGGCGGCGCTGTTCGGCGGCATCGAGGTCGATGGCCTGCGGCTGCAGCTCAATGCCGGCACGGCGCTCGCCGGCGACCGCTTCCTGCTGCAGCCGGTGGCCACCGCCGCGCAGGACATGCGCGCGGTGCTCACCGAGCCGGCGTCCATCGCCGCGGCCTCGCCGGTGTCGGCCAGCCTCGGCGCGGGCAACACCGGCTCGGCCTCCATCGTGTCCGCGCGTGCGGTGGACAGCGCCGCGCTGGACCGCACGCTCACCGCCGACATCCATTTCACCAACGACACCGGCGCCTACGACTGGCAGCTCGTCGATCCCTTCGGCACCGTCGTGAGCAGCGGCTCGGCGCAATGGACGCCCGGCCAGCCCATCCGTCTGAACGGCTTCGAGCTGATGATCGAAGGCGTGCCGCGCGGCGATCGCACCGAAGGCGGCGTGGCCGTGCCGGGCGACGACCTGCGCGTGGCGCCGACCACCGCCGTCGCCGGCAACAACGGCAACGCTGCAGCCTTCGTCGAGCTGGCCAAGGTCGGCTTCGTCGGCGCCTACCAGGGCCCGGGCGGCTCGCTCGTGCCGGGCAAGACCATCACCGACGCCTATGCCGGCGCGCTGGCCGACATCGGCGTGCGCGTGCAGAGCGCGACCACCGCGGCCGGCATCTCTTCCTCGGTGGCCATGGATGCCGAGGCGACGCGCGCGAACAAGGCGGGCGTGAACCTCGACGAGGAGGCTGCCCGGCTCATCCAGTACCAGCAGAGCTACCAGGCGGCGGCCAAGATGCTGCAGGTGGCGCAGTCGGTGTTCGACACGCTGCTGCAGCAGATGCGCTGACGCCCGGGTTTCGAGGATTCTTGATGCGAATCGCCACCGCCAACGCCTACGACAACTCGCTCGACGCCCTGATGCGCCGCCAGAGCGAGCTGGCCAAGTCGCAGCAGCAGCTGACCACCGGCAAGCGCGTGAACCGCGCGAGCGACGACCCCGCCGCCGCGGCGCGTGCCGAACGCGCCTTGGCGGCCGAGGCCCGCACCACCGCCACCTTGCGCGGTGTGGACGCCAGCATGAACGCGATGGCGCTCACCGAAAGCGCGGTCGGCGACGCCGTCGAGCTGATGCAGCAGGTGCGCGAGACCATGGTCGCCGCCGGCAACCCGGCCTACAGCGATGCCGAGCGCCGCGGCCTGGCCGACAAGCTGCGTGGCCTGCGCAACCAGTTGCTGGACGTGGCCAACCGCGCCGACGGCTCGGGCAACCATGTGTTCGGCGGGCAGGGCGTGACCCAGGCGCCCTTCATCGACGCACCCGGCGGCGTGGTGTTCCGCGGCGTGCAGGGCCATCTGCAGGCGGCCACCGACGACGAACTCGCGCTCACGCTCGACGGCGAGCGGGTGTGGATGCATGCGCGCACCGGCAACGGCGTGTTCGAGACCGCGCCGGCCGCCGGCAACACCGGCAGCGCCTGGATCGACAGCGGCACCGTCACCGACCCGGCCGCCATCGACGGCGCCACCTACCGCGTGGAGATCAGCGTCGTCGCCGGCGTCACCCACTACACCGTGCTGCGCGACGGCACGGTGATCGACCCGGCCCAGCCGTTCCGCCCGGGGCAGTCGATCGAGGTCGCCGGGCGTTCGGCCACGCTCAACGGCGATCCGGCCGATGGGGACGCCTTCGAGATGCGGCCCTCGCAGCCGGGCATGAGCGTGTTCGACGTGATCGACCAGGCGGTGGCCGACCTGTCGCAGCCACTTCGAAGCGGCTCGCAGATCGCGCAGACCAACGCGCGCGACCTCACGCACATGGATGCGGTGATGAACCAACTGCAGGCGGTGCGTTCGCAGCTCGGCGAAACGCTCAACCGCATCGACAACGTGAGCGACCGGCTCGGTGCGCAGAAGCTCGCCAGCCAGACGGCGCGAAGCGAAGCCGAAGATCTGGACATGGTGCACGCTCTGTCGGAGTTTGCGAACCGGCAAACCGGCTACGATGCTGCGCTCAAGAGCTACTCGATGGTGCAGAAGCTGTCGCTCTTCGACTACCTGGGCTAAGAGGTTCAGGGCACCTTTCCTCACATCTCGGAGTACCTGCGTGAGTGACGCAATCCTGGGCCAGGTGGCCCTGGGCTATTCCCCGTTCATCGACCGCAACCGCGCGGTCACCGCCACCCGCCTGACGGTCTTCCCGCTGCGCCCCGATGCCCGGCTCGATGCCGCCCAATTGCTGGCTGCCGTGACCGGCGTGTGGCCGCCCGAAGGCGGGCGCGTGTCGCTCAACGTCGCCAGCGAAAGCCTGCTGCAGGACCTGATGAACTCGCAGCCGGCCACCAACGTGATGATCGAGATCCCGGCCTTCATGGCCGCGGAAGAGGCCAATGTCGAGGCCATCACCACGCTGCACCGCGCGGGCAACACCATGCTCATCAAGGGCCGCCCGATCAAGGAGCTGCCGCGCGAGGTGCTGCCGTGCTTCAAGTACGCGATCGTTCCGCTCAGCGAGGACCGCCGGCTCGGCGAGACCGCCGCGCCGCAAGGCGTGAAGCGCAGCATCGAGTACGTGCAGTCGGGCATCACCAACATGATCGAGCTCGACGCGAGCTTCGGCCGCGGGGCCGCGGCGGTGCTGGGCTGGCCGATCGACGACGTGCTGTCCTCCTCCGAGGCGCGCGGCACCAAGGCCGGCCAGGCCGACCTGCAGGTGATCGTGGAGCTGATCCACCGCGTCGACCAGCAGGAACCGATCGACCGGCTGGAAGCCACGCTCAAGCGCGACCCGACGCTGGCTTTCAAGCTGATGCGCTACATCAACTCGCCGGCCTTCGGCCTCTCGGTGGAGATCAGCTCCTTCCGCCACGCCATCATGATGCTGGGCTACCAGCGCCTGAAGCGCTGGCTCGCGCTGCTGCTGGCCACCGCGAGCAAGGACGCCAACTTCAAGCCGGTGATGTTCGCCGCCGTGCGCCGCGGGCTGCTGATGGAAGAGCTGGTGCGCAGCACCGGCGACGACGAGATGCGCAACGAGATGTTCATCTGCGGCGTGTTCTCGCTGCTCGACCGCATGTTCCGCCAGCCCTTCGACGAGCTGCTCAAGACCATCCCCGTGCCCGAGCGCGTATTCCAGGCGCTGGCGCAGAACACCGGCCCGTACCAGCCGTACTTCGAGCTGGTGCGCGCCATCGAGTCCGAGTCGCTGTACGACGTGACCGCCGCCGCCGACGCGCTGATGGTCAGCGTGACGGAAATCAACCGCGCGGAACTGCGTGCGCTGACGTCGGCTGCCCAGCTCGAATGATCCACGGGGCTTCCCCGCGGAAGGCCCGGGCGTGACGCCTGCCGAACCCCGCGCCGGCGCCCACACGCTGCGCCAGCTCTTCGACCAGCTGTCCGACGCGCTGCTGCTGCTCGACGCGCGCGGGCGCATCACCTTCGCCAACGGCGCCGCGCTGCGCCTGCTCGGCTGCGAGGCCGGCATGCCGCTCGCGCAGCTGCGCGACGCCATCGGCGCGGCCGCCGTCGACTGGGCGCAGCGCAGCCTGGGCCGGGGCACCGCGGCCCCCTCGCCGCCGCTGGCCGTGCTCGCCGACGGCCGCCAGGCGCGGCTCGCCTTCCAGCCGCTGGACGACGGTGCCAGCGCCACCCTGCGGCTGCAGCTCGCCCCCGCGCCGGCCCCGGCGCCCCGGCCGGCGCCGCGGCTCGGCGGCGAGGCCATGCCCGAGCTGCTGAGCGTGTTCTGGGACTCGCCGTTCCCCGTCACGCTGCAGGACGGCGACTTCCGCATCCTCGACGTCAATCAGGCCTACCTCGAGTTCACCGGCTTCACGCGCGAGCGCCTGCGCGGCACCGACCCGATCGAGCTGCAGCCCGAGGAAGACCGCGCCCGCAACCGCGCCCAGCGCCTGCGCTACGGCAACCCCGGCCACGACGGCGAGCTGCCGCCGGGGCTGGCCGAGCGGCGCCTCGTCGACGCCGGCGGGCGCGAGCGCTGGTACCGCGTGGCGCACAGCGCGCTGATCGATCCGCGCGGGCGCACGGTGCGCCTGTCCGTGCTGCAGGACACCACGGCCGAACACGCCGCGCGCGAACGCGCCGAACGTTCGGCCGGCGAGCTGGACAACTGGTTCGACCTGAGCCCGATCGGCATGGTGCTGTTCGACGAGACCGGCCTCTTGGTGCGCACCAACCCGGCCTTCGAGGCGCTGGTGGGCACGGTGCCGGTGCTGCTGGCCGAGGCGTCGCCGGTGCTGCAGGCGCTGCTGTTCTGGGAGAACGGCGCGCCCTCACCCCAGCTGCAGCCGGGCTCCAGCCCGATGGCCACGCAGGCCTGGCTGCCCCAGCCCGGCGGCGGCCACCGCAGGCTGCGCGCCACGCTGCGCTGCTACCGCACGCCCGGCGGGCAGCGGCGCTACATGGCCATCGTCGAGGACCGCAGCATCGAGGAGGAACGCGACCTCGCGCAGATGCAGATCGGCGCGCTGATGGACACCGCGGGCCTCGGGCTCGCCACCTTCCAGGAATCCTCCGGCTGGGTGCGGCACCGACAGGCGCCGGCCAGCGAGGCGCCGGCCGCGGCCTCGGCGGCGCTGCAGTCCATCAGCCGCGACATCGTGCTACCCGAATCCCTGCCCGAGTACGAACGCCTGCAGCAGGCGCTGCGCCGCGGTGAACGCGCCGACGTGCGCTATGCGGTGCGCCACCCCGAGCTCGGCCAGCGCTGGCTGCAGACGCGGGTGGAGCCGGCACGGCTGGCGTCGGGCCAGCAGACGACCTCGGTGGTCACGCTGGACATCACCGAGCAGCACCAGACGCAGCAGCGCAGCGAGCAGCTGCTGCACGAGCTCACCACGATTCTCGAGAGCACGAGCGCAGGCATCGCCTACATCCGCGGTGATGTGCTGGTGCGCTGCAACCGCCGCTTCGAGACCATGCTGGGCCTGGGCCGGCGCGGCGCGGCCGGGCGCGGCGTGAACGAGCTCTTCGGCGAATCGCCGCAGGGCCGGCGCATCGCCGCCGAGGCGCTGCAGTCGCTCAGCGAGGGCGCGATCTACGAGACCGAGTTTCAGCTCCCGGTCGACGGCGGCGACGGCCTGTGGTACGCACTGTCGGTGCGCCACAGCGGCCGCGCCGGGCGGCTGGACGGCGCGGCCAGCGGCCCGATCGAGGCGATCGCCGTGCTGTCGGACATCACCCGGCTGAAGGCGCAGCAGACCGAGCTGCAGCTGCTCGCGCGCGACCGCGAGCTGATGTTCAGCCTGTCCGACGTGGGCATCGCCTACCTGCGCGGCGACGTGCTGCAGCAGGCCAACGATGCGCTCGCCCAGCTGTGCGGCTACACCACCGCCGAGCTCAGCGGCCTGCCGCTCGGGCGCCTGCTGCAGGACGGCGACGACGATGGCGGGCGCCGCAGCCGGGCCGAGGCGCTGCGCCTGTTCGGCCGCTGGACCGGCGAGCAGCAGATCCGCCGGCGCGACGGCCGGCTGATCTGGGTGCAGGTCAGCATGCGCCTGGTGGTCGACGGCGACCCGGACGGCGGCACCATCGCCTCCTACGTCAATGTGGACGACCGCCACCGCGCCGAGCAGTCGGTGGCGCTGCAGGCCGCGCGCACCCGCGCCGTCCTCGATTCGGTGCTGGTGGGCATCGTCACCGTCGGCGCGGGCGGCATCGAATGGATGAACCGTTCGGCGCGCCGCATGTTCGGCGGCGAACTGTCCGACTTCATCGGCGAGCCCATCGGCCGGGTCGCCACCGACGAGCCCGACCATCCGTTTCGCCGCAGCCGCTACCTCGACGAACTGCCCGAGGGCCTCGCCGAGACCTTCGAATGCCAGGTCAAGGCGCTGGACGGCCGCGAGTTCTGGGTGGTGGGCAATGCGGTCGTCACCGGCGGCGAATCGGCCGGGCGCCAGCTGACTTACGCCCTGCTCGACATCGAGCACCGCCGCCAGGCCGAGGCGCGCATCGCCGAGGCGCAGGCCTCGCTGCAGCGCATCATCGAGGCCGCGCCGATGGCCATCGTGCTGCGCGACGCGCGCAGCCTGCGCGTGCTGCAGGCCAACGAGGTCGCCGGCGCCGCCGTCGGCAGCACGCCGGCGGCGCTGATCGGCCGCACGCCCGAGGACATCTACCCGGCGGACGTGGCGGCGGCGCGGCGCGCCGACATGGCGCGCTCGCTCGCCAGCGGCGAGCTGGTGCAGGCCGAATACCGCGAGGAGGCGAACGGCGAGACCCGGCTGTGGGACGCGCGCTACCTGCCGCTGGCCGGCGGCGGCGGCGCGCCCGACCAGCTGCTCACCGTGGCCACCGACGTGACCGAGCAGCGGGCCGCGCAGGAGGCGCGCTTCGCCGCCGCGCTCACGCAGCGCGAGATGCTGGTCAAGGAAGTGCACCACCGCATCAAGAACAACCTGCAGGGCGTGGCCGGGCTGCTGCAGCAGATCGCGCAGCGCAAGCCCGAGATGGCCGGCGCCATCGCCGAGGTCGTGGGCCAGGTGCAGGCCATCGCGCAGGTCTACGGGCTGCAGGTGGGCAATGCCGGCCCGCTGCTGCTGCGCAGCGTGGCCGAGGCCATCGCCGGCTCGGTGCAGCGCACTTTCGGCTGCCCCATCGCGCTGTCGCTGGAGGGCGGCGACGCCGACGCCTGGCTGCTGCCCGAGGGCGAGTCCATCCCGATCGCGCTCAGCTTCAACGAGCTGCTCACCAACGCCGTCAAGCACCGCCGCGCGCCGCAGGAGGACGGGGTGCGCTGCCGGCTGGTCTTCGGCGCACAGCGCGTGACCATGACCATCGCCAACCGGGCGCGGCTGGCCGAAGGCTTCGACGTGTCGCGCTTCCGCGGCGGGGTGTCGGGCCTCGGCCTCGTGCGCTCGCTGCTGCCGCGCCGCAGCGCCACGCTCACCATCGAGCAGCGGGGCGAGGACGTGCTCACCACGGTGGTGCTGGTGCCGCCCGGTATCCGGCGGCACGAGCGGTGACGAGGGCCGGCGCACCCGCGGAAGCCGTGAACGGTCGATGTGGACGGCCTCGGCGGCGCACACCGGGCCATCGCCGGGCGCCGCTTCGCCGAGAATGAACCCCTTCTCGCGTGCGGCAGGCGGCGTCCGGGCCGCGGCGACGCACGGGGCGGCCGGAGGAAACGCTGTGGCGCAGGACAAGGGAAAGATTCTCGTGGTCGACGACGACCGGCTGGTGCTCGCCACGCTGACCCACGGCCTCGCCCAGGCCGGCTACGACGTGATCGACGCCGACAACGGCGACGACGCCATCCTCGCCGCGCGCGAGCACCGGCCGCTGCTGGCGCTGCTGGACATCCGCATGGAAGGCAAGAGCGGCTTCGACGTGGCGGCCTACCTGCGCGAGTACCTGCGCATCCCCTTCATGTTCCTGTCGGCCTTCACCGACGACGAGACGGTGCGCCAGGTCAAGGCGCTCGGCGCCGTGGCCTACCTGGTCAAGCCGCTGGACATCCACCAGATCGTGCCGGCGGTCGAGGCGGCGTTCGCGCACCTGCCGCCGCGCGGCGACGAGCCGGCGGCGGCGAGCGGGCCCCTGCCCGAGCCGGTGGCCATGGCCGTGGGGGTGCTGATGCACCGCTACTCGCTCACCCGCGTGCAGGCGCTGGCGCAGCTGCAGCGGCTGGCCGAGAACGAGCACCGCTCCCTCGCCGACCAGGCCGCGCGCGTGCTCGACGCGGTGGAACTGCTCGCGCTGCCCGCCGCCAACACCTGACGACATCGCTCAGGGATCAAGCCAACGCCGCGGATCCGGCTTCGCCGGTCCGCTGGTGTGCCCCCTGGGGGGCGCGCGAAGCGCGAGGGGGGGACGTCAGCCCAAGGTGAAGTAGAAGCTCGCGCCGCGCTCCACCTCGGCCTCGGCCCAGATGTCGCCGCCGTGCCGGCGCACGATGCGGCGCACCGAGGCGAGCCCCACGCCCGTGCCCTTGAAGTCGCTGGCGCTGTGCAGGCGCTGGAACACGCCGAAGAGGCGGTCGGCGAAGCGCATGTCGAAACCGGCGCCGTTGTCGCTCACCACGAACACCTCGCCGCGCGGCGTGCGCTCGCGCCCGAAGCGGATCTGCGGCTCGCCGGTGCGGGCGGTGTACTTCCACGCATTGCCGAGCAGGTTCTCCAGCAGCACACGCAGCAGCGTCGGGTCGCCCTGCACCTGCAGGCCGGGCTCGATGGTGAGCTGCACCCGGCGCTGCGGCGATTCGCGCTGCAGGTCGTCGGCCACGAAGCCGGCGAGCTGCGACAGGTTCACCGGCTGGCGCGCCAGCGGCTGCGTGGACAGCTGCGACAGCGCGAGCAGCGCGTCGATCATGCTGTTCATGCGCGAGGCGGCGCCGAGGATGCGGTCGAGGTGGTCGTTGCCGATGCGGTCGAGCAGCCGGCCGTAGTCCTCCTTGAGGATCTTGGTGAAGCCCTCGACCACGCGGATGGGCGCGCGCAGGTCGTGCGACACGGTGTAAGCGAAGGAGTCGCGCTCGCTCGGCGCCGGTGCCACCGCGCGTGCGGATGCGGCGGTGCCGTCAGCCTGCGGCACCGGTGCCTTGCTGTCGCCGGCGAGCACGCGCGCGATGCCGACATAGCCCTGGAAGCGGCCCTCGGCGTCGAGCACGGCGCTGCCGCGCAGGCGGCAGGGGAGCGCACCCTGGGGCGTCTGCAGGTTCACCGCGACGTCGGCGATCGGCGCCCCCGTCTGGGCGCAGGCCTGCAGCGCGGCGGCATCGCTGCTGTCGAACTGCTCCCACAGCAGGGCCGACGAGGCGCCCGGCCAGTCACCCACCGCAGTGCCCTGCGGCGGACGCAGCGTGGTCAGGCGATGGTCGGGGCCGCTGCGCCAGTGCCAGACGTCCAGCAGGTCGGCGAGCTGGCGCGCCTGCTCGCGGGTGGTGTGCAGTTCATCACGCAGGCGCAGATGGCGGCGTGCCAGCCAGGCGCAGGCGATGAGCGAGCCGGCAAGCAGCAGCGCCAGAATGGCCAGGGGAAGGGCGAGGGAGGGATGGTCCGAGGCCGCGGCGGGTGCTCCGTCGGCGGCGATGCAGGGGGCCGAAGCCATCGCCGCGACCAGCGCGCAGATCTGCGCCGTGCCGGGGCGGGCTGCGGGGTCGGTCATGCGGCTCATTGTACGAACGGCATGTCGCGCGCCTGTCCGGGCAGACCCATGCACAGGCGCTTGCCACCCGGGCCGCCGGCTTGCTGATGAGGGGCATGCGGCCTGCGACATCAAGTTCCGCGGCAGCGCGCCGACATTGCCGTAGGCGCAGCGCACCCGGCGTGCGCGCTGCGGCGTTCGCGCCTTCATGGGGAAGGCGCGGCTTCACCGGTTCCCCGACCCCGCGCATGCTGCCTTTGCTCTCCAGGCTTTCCCTCTGTGTGGCGGCACTTGCGGCGGCGGCCTCGCTGTTCGTGACGGGTTCGCCGGCGACGCTGCTGGTGGGCGTGGCGATTGCCTGCCTGGCGGTGTCGTGGTGGCTGCAGCGTTTCAGGCCGGCGCCGCCGCCGCAGGCCACGGCACCCGGCGGCGATCCGCTGGACGCGATCGCGCTGCTCGAGGTGCTGGAGCGCATCGACCGGCGCACCGCCGACGAGCCGTCGCTGGACGAGGCCATGCGCTCGGCCGGCGATGTGCTGGTGCACGAACTCGGCATGGCCGGCGCGAGCGTGCGCGAGCTGCTGCGCAATCACGACGGCAGCGTGCCGCAGCTCGTCCGTCGTGCCAGCGAGGAGGCGGTGCGCAGCGAGCAGGCCGCCGGCGGGCCGCAGATCGGATATGCGGTGCCGGTGCGACGCGGCGGCCAGGTCGTGGCACTGCTCGAACTGGGCGACTGTGAAATGCCGGTGCGGCCTGCGGCGCTGCTGCATCTGCTGGAAGCGGTGCGTGCGCGACTGGATGCGCTGGCTGAATCCATTGCCGCGCCGCCGGCGCCGGCGGCCGCATCCGGGCCGCTGCAAGGCGCCTCGTCGCTCGGCTTGCTCAGCGTCATCGCCGAGAACCTCCCGATGAGCCTGTTCGTGATCGAGCCGGGCGTGCATCGGGTGCTGGCGATCAACCGGCATGCCGAGATCGAATTCGGGCTCGAGCGCTCGGCCGTGGTCGGGCGCCTTTTTGCGGAGGCCTTCCACCCGCAGCTGGTCGCTCAGGTCACCCCGCTCATGCAGCGTGCCGAACGCGAGACCGATACGGTGGATGGCGAATTCGAATGGCGCGATGCCGACGGCCGCGAGCATGTGGTGCGGGCGCGCCATGCCGTGCTGCGCGACGCGGGCGGAGCGCCGCTGCTGCAGATCGCCCTGCCGCGTGACGTCACCGAGGAGCGCCGCGCGGCGCGCCGGCTGTGGGAGTCGGAAACCGGCATCGGCGAGTTCGCCGCCAGCTCCGAAGACACGCTGTTCATCACCGACCCCGAACGCAGCCGCTTCTATTTCTTCGGCGGCCAGGCCGCCGCCGGCCTGACGCCCGAGCAATGCGAGGCCTACGGCCGCCAATGCCTGGATTTCGTCATCGACGAAGACCGCCACCTGCTCGACGAGCGCCTGGCGCGCGAGCGCCGGCTGGAGCCAGTGGATTTGCGCTTTCGCATCCACCATCCGCAGCTCGGTCTGCGCTGGATGCGCACCCGCACCCGCACCCGGCGCCGCCCCGACGGCTCGCTGCGTGTGTACGGCGTGCTCGCCGACGTGACGCACGAGCACGAACACGAGGCGGCGCTGCAGCGGGCGCTGGCCGAGGCCAAGGCGGCCAGCGAGGCCAAGAGCCAGTTCATGGCCAACATGAGCCACGAGATCCGCACGCCGATGAACGGCATCCTCGGCATGACCGAGCTGCTGCTGGGCACGCCGCTGGACGCGCGCCAGCGCGGCTTCGCCCGCGCCGTCTACAACTCCGGCGAGTCGCTGCTCGACGTGATCGGCGACATCCTCGACTTCTCGAAGATCGAGGCCGGCCGGCTCGAGCTGGCCAATGCGGACTTCGCGCTGCGCGGCGTGGTCGAGGACACGCTCGAGCTGCTGGCGCCGCGCGCCCACGAGAAGGGGCTGGAGCTGGGCTTCCTCGAAGCGCCCGGCCTGCCGCCGGTGGTGCACGGCGACCCGCTGCGCCTGCGCCAGGTGCTGACGCACCTGGTGGCCAATGCGGTCAAGTTCACCGACCGCGGCGAGGTGGTGGTGAGCCTGCGCGCGGCGCCCGATGCCCCGCCCGGCACGGTGCAGTTCAGCGTGCGCGACACCGGCATGGGCATCGCGCCCGAGTACATGCCGCGGCTGTTCGAGGCCTTCTCGCAGGCGCAGGGCGACAACACGCGCCGCCACGGCGGCACCGGCCTCGGGCTGGCCATCGCGCGCCAGCTCACCGAGCTGATGGGCGGGCGGATCGAGGCGCAGAGCCGGCCCGGCATCGGCTCCGAGTTCATCGTGCGGGTGCCGCTCGCGCCTGCCAGCTCGGGCGGCGCCTGCCGCGAGGCCGGGCTGGCCGAGCTGAACGGGCGGCGCGTGCTGGTGGTCGACGACCACGAGATCAACCGCACCGTGCTCGAGAACACGCTCGCCGCCTGGGGCATGGAGGTGGTGCTCGCCGAGGACGGCCTGCAGGCGCTCGGCCTGCTGCGCGCCGGCGCGGCCTTCGACCTTGCCCTCGTCGACCTGCGCATGCCGCGCCTGGACGGCCTGGGCCTGGCCCGCGCGCTGGCGCAGGAGAGGCTGGCGCCGGGGATGCGGCTGCTGCTGCTGTCCAGCGCCTCCACGGCCGGCGACGTGCGCGACGCGCAGCAGGCCGGCTTCGGCCGCTTCATCGCCAAGCCGGTGCGCCGCGCGGAACTGCGCCAGGCCATGCTCGGCGTCATGGCCGGCGGCGCCGAGGAGGCCGCGCCGCGCGTCGCCCTGCGGGGCAGCGTGCTGGTGGTCGAGGACAATCCGGTGAACCAGGAGGTCATCGGCCAGATGCTGCGCCAGCTCGGCCTGGCCGTGCGCGTGGCGGGCAGCGCGATGCAGGGGCTGCGGGCCCTGTGTGAGGCACACTTCGACCTCGTGCTGATGGACATCCAGATGCCCGGCATGGACGGTGTGGAAGCGCTCACGTGGTTCCGCCGCGGCCCGGGCGGGCGCTTCGACTTCCTCACGCCGCCGGCCACCCCGGTCGTCGCCGTGACCGCCAACGCGCTGGGCGGCGACGAGGAGCGGTATCTCGCGCTCGGATTCGACGACTACCTGTCCAAACCCTTCCGCCAAAGCCAGTTGCTCGCCATGCTGTCCAAACGCCTACATGCCCAGACCGATGCCGACGGTGTGCCGCCCGCGCCCGAGGCCGCCCCGGCGGTTGAGCCGGCCGCGGCGGCCGATGCCTCGGTGCTCGATGCCGGCGCGATCGAGCGCCTGCGCGAACTCGACCCGCGCGGTGAAAGCCGCCTGATCGAGCGGGTGGTGAGCGCCTTCGAGACCTCGGTCGGGCGGCTGCTGCCGCAACTGCAGGACGCGCAGCGTGCGGGTGACATGGCGGGCATCCGCCACGTGGCGCACACGCTCAAATCCTCCTCGGCGAGCGTCGGGGCGCTGAAGCTGTCCCAGCTGTGCGCGCAGACCGAATCAATGATTCGGCAGGAGCGTGCCGAAAGCCTCGGTACGGCGGTCGACGACATCTGCCGCGAAAGCGAGATCGTGCTACAAGCCCTGAAGCAATTGCTGAACCAGACTCCATGAGACACACAGTGTCAAGCTGTCGGCGGGCCGAGCGCCGGGCCGCTCCCAAGCCGGCCCGCGTCCGCTTGGCGGACCGGCCGATGTACTCATCGGACGAGGGGCGCACATGAGCCCCACGCGCACGGCGTTGCCGGACGACGATCCGCTGCTGCAGCCCAAGGTGCTGCTCGTCGACGACGACGAGGTGAACCTGCTGCTCACCTCCATCGCCTTGCGCGAGCGCGGTTTCTCGATCACCGAGGCGACGAGCGGCGAGCGTGCCATCCAGGTGCTGGCCGACTGGCTGCCCGACGTGGTGGTGCTCGATGCGCTGATGCCCGGCATGGACGGTTTCGAGACTTGCCGCGCCATGCGCAACCTGCCCGGCTTCGAATCCATGCCGGTGCTGATGCTCACCGGGCTGGACGACGACGCCTCGATCAACCGCGCCTACGAGGTCGGCGCCACCGACTTCTTCGTCAAGTCCACACAGTGGAGCCTGCTCGCCGGGCGGCTGCGCTACCTGCTGCGCTCCTCGCGCACGCGCC
>JBIQKU010000304.1:0-2175 GCA_044506225.1 Rubrivivax sp.
AACCCATGTCGAGCATGCGATCGGCTTCGTCGAGCACCAGCGTGTTCAGTGCGCCGAGCGACAGGGTTTCGCGTGCCAGATGATCGACGATGCGTCCCGGCGTGCCGACGACGATGTGCGCGCCGTGCGCCAGGCTCGCGATCTGCGGTCGCATCGTCGAGCCGCCGCACAGGACCAGCACCTTGATGTTGTCCTCCGCACGTGCCAGGCGACGGATCTCGCGCGCGACCTGCACGGCAAGCTCGCGCGTCGGGCACAGCACCAGCGCCTGCACCGCGAAGCGCCGGACGTCGAGCCTCGCGAGCAGCGGCAGCGCGAACGCCGTCGTCTTGCCGCTGCCGGTCTTCGCCTGCGCGATGAGATCGTGACCGGCCAGCGCCAGCGGCAGGCTGGCGGCCTGGATGGGAGTCATGCGCTCGTAGCCGAGCTGCTCCAGGTTGGCCAGCGCGGCGGCAGAGAGGGGGAGGACGTCGAAAGCGGTATCGGTCATCCCGAATTGTGGCAGAGGCGCACAATGCGCCCCCATGAGATCACCCGAGAGACTGCAGTCGCTGATCGACGAAGGCCTGATCGACCAGGTCGTGCGCCCGTTGATGAGCGGCAAGGAAGCGGCCGTCTACGTCGTGCGCCGCGGCGGCGAGACGCTTTGCGCGAAGGTCTACAAGGCCGCCACCGAACGCAGCTTCCGCCAAGCGGTCGATTACACCGAGAACCGCAAGGTTCGCAACAGCCGCCAGGCCCGCGCGATGGCCAAGGGCACGCGCTTCGGCAAGCAGGCCACCGAGTCTGCATGGCAGAGCGCCGAGGTCGATGCGCTCCATCGACTGGCCGCCGCCGGTGTGCGCGTACCCGCGCCGCGCAATTTCTGCGACGGCGTGCTGCTGATGGACCTGGTCACCGACGAGAACGGCGACGCCGCGCCGCGCCTGAACGACGTGGCCTTCACGCCGGACGAAGCGCACACGCACCATGCGACGCTGCTCGTCGAAGTGGTGCGCATGCTGTGCGCCGGCGTCGTGCACGGCGACCTGTCGGAGTTCAACATCCTGCTCGGCACCGACGGCCCGGTGATCATCGATCTGCCGCAGGCGGTGGACGCCGCCGGCAACAACCACGCCCCGCGCATGCTGCTGCGCGACGTCGCGAACCTGCGCAATTTCTTCGGCCGCTTCGCGCCCGAGTTGCTCGAAACCGACTACGGGCACGAGATCTGGGATCTCTATAGTCGTGGCGCGCTGAGCCCCGACGCCGCGCTCACCGGCCGCTTCGTGCACGACACTCGCAGGGCGGACGTGGGCAGCGTGATGCGCGAGATCGATGATGCACGGGACGAGGAGGCGGCGCGGCGGTTGCGGATGCAGGCGGCGGCGTGAGTGCGGGGAGTGCGATCCGTACGCTCGACGCAGCAATGCCTCTCATATCCGATCTCCTAGGGGTCAAGGCCGCCCTTTGGCCAGAGATCCGCGAACAACAGATCGCCGACTGCGGTCTGCATCGCATGGCGATGGCGTGAAAACAACCAATCGAGCACGCGCTGTACGGCCCCCGCATGAGTGTCGGCTGCCTGGTGCTCGCCGTCCGTTGCTCGAGCGCCGCCATGGCAGTGCTTGTACTTGCGCCCGCTGCCGCAGGGGCAGGGGTCGTTGCGTCCGGGTTTGGGGCTCATGCGGGTTGGCCCAGTGCGCTCAAGGCCGCCTTCGGCACCTTGTCGAGCACCTTCAGCAGGGACCTTGCCGTGCCAGTCGGAAAGCGTTTCCCTGCTCCCAATTGCGGGGCGGTGTTCCGCCGCGGGAAGGTGACGAGAAGGAGTAGCCGCTACGGCAGCTTATCGCCCTTTGCACCAGCGGGCGGCCCGCGGCTGATCCGCTCCGCCATCCGCGTCTGCCACCCCGGGCCCGTGGCACGCCATCGTTCGATGACGTCGGCAGGCAGCCGAAGCGTGATCAGCTTGCGCGGATTGGAGGACACCGGAACGGGATGTGGACGCCGACATCCTGTTTGCGCCGATCCAGACGTTGAGCCGCAACGAGCACCTGCGCCGAATCGATCCGCGCGCGTTCGACTACATCGTTGTCGACGAATTCCACCATGCATCGGCCGCAACGTAACGGCGCCTGATTGATCACTTCGAGCCGCGCTTCCTGCTCGGCCTGACCGCGACGCCCGAGCGTTCGG
>JBIQKU010000079.1:0-14314 GCA_044506225.1 Rubrivivax sp.
CCAAGCGCATGAGCGAACTGGGCATCGCCTCGCGCCGCGAGGCCGACGAATGGATTGCCAAGGGCTGGGTGCGTGTGGACGGCCAGGTGGTCAAGGAACTCGGCTCGCGCGTGCTGCCCGGCCAGCACATCTCGGTCGATGCGCAGGCGCGCCACCAGCAGGCACAGCGGGTGACCGTGCTCATCCACAAGCCGGTGGGCTATGTGAGCGGACAGGCCGAAGACGGCTACGAGCCCGCCTCGGTGCTCGTGACCGCCGCCAACCAGTGGCGCGAGGACCGCTCGGGCATCCGCTTCCTGCCGCAGCACCTGCGCGGCCTGGCGCCCGCCGGCCGGCTGGACATCGACTCGGTGGGCCTGCTGGTGCTGACCCAGGACGGGCGCATCGCCAAGCAGCTCATCGGCGAGGACAGCGAGATCGACAAGGAATACCTGGTGCGCGTGGAGACCGTAGACGGCGGCCCGGTGGCCGACGACGCCCTGCCGCTGCTCAACCACGGCCTCTCGCTCGATGGAGAGCCGCTGCGCCCGGCGCAGGTGGAATGGGTCAACGAGGACCAGCTGCGCTTCGTGCTGCGCGAAGGCAAGAAGCGCCAGATCCGCCGCATGTGCGAACTCGTGGGACTGAAGGTGACCGGCCTGAAGCGTGTGCGCATCGGCCAGGTGATGCTGGGCGACCTGCCGCCGGGGCAGTGGCGCTATCTGCGGGCGGACGAACGCTTCGGCTGAGGCGGGTCCCCGTCACACATCGATCCGTTCGGGCTGAGCCTGTCGAAGCCCTTCGACAAGCTCAGGGCGAACGGGGTGCGGAACCTGCGGCACGCGAGGCTTGGTCGAGCATCGCCTGCACCTGGGCCGCCCAGGCCGGGTCACCGACCGCCTTGGCCTCTTGCGCCGCATCGAGCGCAGCGCGCGCATCGCCCAGGTCCAGCAAGGTGGCCGAGAGATTGACCCATGCCGGCGCGCTGCGATGCGCTGTCGCCACACGGCGGAACGCTTCGGCAGCGGCGTGCTTGTCGCCCGCGGCGTACAGCGTGTTGCCCAGGCCCATGGCCAGGCTGAGGTCGCCCGGCCAGCGTGCGAGCGCGCTGCGGTAGACCTGCACCGCCTGCGCCGGCGCTGCCGCCCGCTCGAAACCCACGGCCGCCTCGATCACCGCCTCGCGTGTGGCGGTGGCCGGCCACTGGCCCGGCGGCAGCGCGACGAAAGCCCAGTGGCCCGAACGTTTCCAGGTGTGCTCGAAGGTGCGCAAGGCCATCACCGCACGCCGCGTGGTGCCCGAGCGCAGCAGCAGTTCGTTCGCCGCGAGGTCGTAGCCGATCACCACCGCGTAATGCCACAGCGGCGCCACGGCCAGCCCGAGGTTCTGCAGCACCACCACCGGATGGCCGGCCGCCACTTCGCGCAGCAGGCTTTCGAGCGACGGCGCGAGCCGCGTGGCCACCGCGCCGCCACGGCGCGCACCGGCCAGCATCTCGGCCTGCAGCGTGCCCTGGCGCGCGGGCAGGAAGACACGCTCGGCCAGCGTCTGCGGTGACGCGGGCAGGCCGGCCGCGCGCAGCGCGGTCGCGAGCGCCGCCGGGCCACAGTGGTAGGCAGTCTGGGGGAAAAACGGGGTGTCGGCCAGTTCCACTGCGCCCGGCAGGCCGGCAGGCCGCTGCGCCTGCAGCGCGGCCGTCTGCACCGCGCAGCCGCCGAGCAGCCACAGCAACGCCAGCAGCAGCGCGGCGGCCATGCGGCGCACCGGCGCCGCGCGCGCGCTCAACGCACCGAGCGGGTGAACGGGAAGATCTTGGTGAAGCCGAGGATGTCGGTGATCAGCAGCAGCACGAAGATGAAGACGATGGTGCCCAGCACATCCGCGGCGCCGGCCGGGGCGGCGTCGATCTGCGCGGCCACATGCGCCGCTTCGGCGTCGGTGAGCGCGGCCACACGTTCGCGCGCCTGCTCGAGGCTCACCCCGCGCTCGACCAGCGCCGCCGCCACGTCGCTGCGCTCGAGCGTGGCCAGCAGCTGCGCTCGCGCGGCGCTGTCGCTGCGCACGCCCACGCTCTCGGCGACCGCTTCGGTGCTGATCAGGGAGGCCGCCTGCACCGGCTGCAGAACGCCGACGAAGGCAATGCTGGCAGCCAGGGTGCTGGCGAGAAGGCGGCGGGTGGGTGTCATGGTGCGCTCCGGGATGCGGGTGTGATGGGTTGCTCGGCGGTCCCGGGCGGGCCGGAACCGGCCCATGCTAGCGGCGCTGCGTGAGGCCGCGTCAGCAGTTGCAACGCGGCCCACGACGCGCCATCGCAGCGGGTCAAGCGGCGAGGACGAACCTGCTAGGCTCCCGCGATGTTGTCGTCTTCAACCGACCGCACGGTGATGAGTCCTGCGGTCATCGTGCTGCTGCTCACGCTGCTGATGGGCCTGCAGCCGGTCACCACCGACCTCTACCTCCCCGCCCTGCCCACCATCGCCCGGGCGCTCGACGCCAGCGCCGGGGCGACGCAGCTCACGCTGTCGGTGCTGATCATCTGCTTCGGTCTCGCGCAGCTGGTGTGCGGGCCGCTGGCCGACCGCTTCGGGCGCCGCCCGGTGCTGCTGGTCGGCATGGCGCTGTATGCGGTTGCCAGTGTGCTGAGTGCGTTCGCGCCGAGCATCGAATGGCTGATCCTGTGGCGCGCGCTGCAGGGCGCGACCATGGCGGCGGCGGTGACCTGCGGGCGTTCCATCGTTCGCGACCTGTTTCCGCCGCACGAGGGCGCGAGGATGCTGTCGCGCGCGCTCACCGGCCTCGGCCTCATCGCCATCGCCAGCCCCATCGTCGGCGGGCTGGCGGTGCAGTGGATCGACTGGCATGCGGCGCTGCTGGTGCTGGCGCTGTTCGGCGCGGCCACGCTCGCCTTCATCGCCTGGCGCTTCGAGGAGACGGTGCCGCAGCGCAACCCGCAGGCGCTGCAGCCGCGCATGCTGTGGCGCAACGGCCGCGCCGTGCTCGCGGACCCGACCTTTCGCGCGTGGACAGCACTCGCCTCCTTCACCTACGCGGGGCTGTTCCTCTTCCTCGCCGGCTCGTCCTTCGTGTTCACCGAGGTGCTGGGCGTGTCCCGCGCGAGCTACGGCCTGCTGATGGCGACCAACTCCATCGCCTACGTCGGCGGCACCATGCTGTGCCGGCGCCTGCTGGCCGCGTGGGGGCTGCGCCGCACGGTGCGCCTGGCGGGCGGCTTCACGCTCGCCGGCGGGCTAATGCTGGCCGGGCTGGCGTTTGCCGGCGTGCACCAGCCGCTCGCCATCCTCGTGCCGATGTGGCTCTACAGCCTGGCCCACGGCATCCACCAGCCCTGCGGGCAGGCGGGCGCGGTCGGGCCGTTCCCCGAGAAGGCCGGCGCGGCGGCGGCGATGTCGGGCTTTCTGATGACGCTGGGCGCGTTCGTCGCGAGCCTGTGGCTGGCCGGCCGCAACGACGGCACGGTCTACCCGCTGACGCTGGGCATTGCGGCCATGGCGGCGGTGACCGCGACGGTGGCATGGACCCTGGTGCAGCGCCACGGCGAGCCGGCGGCCCGGCCGCGACCCGCCTGAGACGACGCCGCGCATGACGCACACCACGGCCTACCTGTGCATTGCCGGCCCGACCGCCGCCGGCAAGACCGAGGCGGCGCTGGCGCTGGCCGATGCGCTTGCGGCCCACCATGCGGTGGAAATCGTGAGCGTCGACTCGGCGCTCGTCTACCGCGGCATGGACATCGGCACCGCCAAGCCGGGCGCTGCCGAACGTGCGGCCGTGGCGCATCACCTGATCGACATCCTCGAGCCGACGCGGGCCTATTCGGCCGCCGCGTTCGTTGCCGATGCGCAGCGCCTCATCGACGACATCCGTGGCCGCGGCCGGCTGCCGCTGCTGGTGGGCGGCACCATGCTGTACTTCAAAGCCCTGTTCGACGGCATCGACGCCATGCCGGCGTCCGAGCCGGCGGTGCGCGCCGCCATCGACGCCGAGGCGGCGCAGCACGGCTGGCCGGCGATGCATGCGCAGCTTGCAGCCATCGACCCGGCCACGGCCGCACGGCTCGCGCCCGGCGATGCGCAGCGCATCCAGCGCGCGCTGGAGGTGTGGCGCATCAGCGGGCAGCCGATCTCCGCCTTCCACCGTCGGGGCGAACGTACGGCGCCGCATGCACCCCTGCTGTCGCTCGAGCCGCAGGACCGCGGCTGGCTGCACCGGCGCATCGCGCAGCGCTTCCACGCCATGCTGGAGGCGGGTTTCATGGACGAGGTGCATGCCTTGCGCGCGCGCGGCGACCTGCATCTCGGCCTGCCCTCCATGCGCTGCGTGGGCTACCGCCAGGCCTGGGAGGCGCTGGACCGCGGCGAGCCGCTGGCCGCCATGGCCGAACGCGGCATCGCCGCCACGCGCCAACTGGCCAAGCGCCAGATCACCTGGCTGCGCAGCCTCCCGCAGCGCGAGGTGGTGGCCTGCGATGCGCCGGATGCGACCGCGCAGCTGGTGCGGCGCGCGCTGACGTTGATCGGCTGAACACGATGGCCGCCGACACGCCCCTGCTCGAGGTCAGCGCGCTCGCCAAGCGCTACGGCGAGACCACCGTCTTCTCGCAGGTCGACCTGCGGCTCGCGCCGGGCGAGTTCATCGCCATCCTGGGCGAATCGGGTGTGGGCAAGTCCACGCTGCTCAACTGCATCGCGGGGCTGGACACCGTGGACGCCGGCAGCGTGCGCATCGCCGGCACGGAGATCACCACCGCCGACGAAGCCGCACAGGCGCACTTCCGCCGCGCGCACCTCGGCTTCGTGTTCCAGGCCTTCCATGTGCTCCCCCACCTGACCGTGGAAGCCAACGTCGGCCTGCCCCTGCTGCTGCTGCGCCGCCCGGATGCCGCACGGGTGCGGGCGGTGCTGGAAGCCGTGGGCCTGCAAGGCATGCGCGCCCGGCTGCCGCAGACGCTTTCCGGCGGCCAACTGCAGCGCGTGGCGATCGCGCGTGCGCTGGTGCACCGGCCGAAGCTGCTGCTGGCCGACGAACCCACGGGCAACCTGGATCCGGCGACGGCCGAACGCGCGATGGACGTGCTGGCGGCGCAGGTGCGGCACGAGGGGGCCGGGTGCGTGCTGGTGACGCATTCGCGCGCAGCCGCGGCGCGGGCGGATCGGGTGATGGTGTTGACGGCGGGAGGGATGGTGGCGGGTGGGGGCGCGCCCGGGTGAGCGGCTTCGGGTTCGGGTTCGTGTGTCGGGAACGTCCGTTCGCCCTGAGCTTGTCGAAGCGCCTGCGAGTGTGGAAGTGCTTGAGGATGTGGGAGTGCTCGAGAGTGCCGAACAGCGCACGGGCAACCCTCCCGTTCGCGCTGAGCCTGTCGAAGCGCTCGTCGAACAACACCCCGTTCGCCCTGAGGTATCGAAGGGCGCGCGCCAATGCCCAGGGCTTCGATACCTCAGCCCGGTCCTTCGATACCTCAGGACGAACGGCGGGTGGTGCGAGCGCCCTTCGACAAGCTCAGGGCGAACGGTGCGTTTGTACGCGTCCTTCGATACCTCAGGACGAACGGGGGGCGCTTCGACAGCGCTCAGCGCGAACGGGTTTGCATGCAGTGCAGTCCTTCTACACCTCGCGAAGAACGGGCGCGCGGTGCGAGCCCTTCGGCAAGCTCAGGGCGAACGGGATGTTTGCATTCATGCGCCCGGCGTTCGACATCGGCAGGACCATGAAGGGCGCTCTCACATGAAGACCCCGTTCGCGCTGAGCCTGTCGAAGCGCTCGTCGACCAACACCCCGTTCGCCCTGAGGTATCAAAAGGCGCGTGCGCTCGGCACCGCTGGCCATCATCCATCCGCATGACCGCCCTCCTGCGCCACCTCTCCTGGCCCGAGCTGCGCCACCATCCCTGGCGGCATCTGTCTGCGCTGCTCGCGGTCGTTCTGGGCGTGGCGCTGGCGTTCTCGGTGCAGTTGATCAACCAGTCGGCGCTCAGCGAGTTCAGCGCCGCGGTGCGCTCCATCGACGGCGCGCCCGACTTCGAGCTGCGCGCGCAGCGTGGCGGATTCGACGAGGCGCTGTACGGGCGGGTCGCCACCCACCCGCGGGTTGCACTGGCCAGCCCGGTGGTGGAGATCGACACCCTCGCGCTCGGCCCCGGCGGTGAGCGCCTGCCTCTGCGCATCGTCGGGCTGGATGCCCTGGTCGCGCCACGCCTCGCGCCGGGCCTGGCGCCGCAGCCGCACGAGGACGCCGGCCGGCTCGCGCTCGTCGATCCGCAGGCGCTGTTCCTGAACCCGGCGGCGCGCGAGCAATGGGGAGATGTGACGACGCTCGCGCTGCAGACGTCGCAAGGCCGCATGGAGATCCCGGTGCTCGGCGGCGTGGCCGCCGGGGGCCCGCCGCTCGCGGTGATGGACATCGCCGGCGCCCAGGCGAACTTCGGCTTCCTCGGGCGGCTGAGCCGCATCGACGTGCGCCTCGCGCCCGGCGCCGATCGCGACACGCTGCTGCGCGAGCTCGCCCTGCCGCCCGGCGTGCATGCGGTCTCGCCCGACGACGCGGCAATGCGGGTGTCCAACGTCTCGCGCGCCTACCGGGTCAACCTCACGGTGCTGGCGCTGGTCGCCCTCTTCACCGGCGCGTTCCTCGTGTTTTCCATCCTCGCGCTGACGGTGGCGCAGCGGCAGACGCAGTTCGCGCTGCTGGGCGTGCTCGGCCTGTCCGCGCGCGAACGGCTGGCGCTGGTGCTGGCTGAATCGGCCTGGCTGGGCGCGGCGGGCAGCGTGCTCGGGCTCGCGCTCGGCACCGTCCTCGCGGCCGCCGCGCTGCGGCTGTTGGCGGGGGATCTGGGCGGCGGCTACTTCCCGGGGGTCACGCCCACGCTGCAGTTCAGCGCCGGTGCCGCGCTGGTCTACGGCCTGCTCGGCGTGGCGGCGGCGGTGGTCGGCGGCTGGCTGCCGGCGCGTGATGCGCAGCGGCTTGCGCCGGCCCAGGCGCTCAAGGGCCTGGGCAGCCGCCACAGCGGGCCGGCGCGTGCCTGGCTCGCGCCGGCGCTCATTGCGCTCGGCATCGCGCTCGCCTTCGCGCCGCCGATCGCAGGCGTGCCGCTGGCCGCCTACGTCTCGGTCGCCTGCCTGCTGGTGGGCGGCATCGCCTGGGTGCCTTCGGGCGTGGCCGCGCTGCTCGCGTTCATGCCGTCGGCCCGGCACGCGCTCACGCTGCTGGCGGTGGAGCGCGCACGCCATGAGCGCCATGCCGCGACCATCGCAGTGGCCGGCGTGGTGGCCAGCCTGAGCCTCGCCGTGGCGCTGACGGTGATGGTCGCGAGCTTTCGCGACTCGGTCACGCAGTGGCTGGACACCGTGCTGCCCGCCGACCTGTACGTGCAGGCCGACGCCGGCACCGCGCAAGGCGACGTGGTGAGCCTGCCGCCGGGGCTGGTGCACGCGGCCGCGACGCTGCCCGGCGTGGACCGTATGCAGGCACAGCGTGTCACCACCGCCGTGCTCGACCCACGCCGCCCGGCGATTGCGCTCATCGCCCGCCCGCTGGCCGATCCGGCACGCAGCCTGCCGCTGACCGGCGAGCTGGTCGACGCGCCGCCGGGCGCCGTCGCCGCCTACGTGAGCGAAGCCATGGTGAGCCTCTACCACGCCGACCCCGGCACGCGGTTCGAGCTGCCGCTGCCCAACGGCACGCGGGTGACGGTGTTCGTGCGCGGCGTGTGGCGCGACTACGCCCGCCAGCACGGCGCGGTGCTGCTGGACGCGGCGGACTACCGGCGCCTGTCGGGCGACGAGCGCAGCAACGACCTGGCACTGTGGCTGGCGCCGGATGCGGATGTGCCGCAGCTGCAGTCCGCCATCCGCGCGCTCGCCGCGCAGGCCGGCTTCGACGACACCCTGCTGGAATTCGCCTCACCCGGCGAGATCCGCGCGCAGTCGCTGCGCATCTTCGACCGCAGCTTCGCCGTCACCTACTGGCTGCAGGCGGTGGCCATCGGCATCGGCCTGTTCGGCATCGCGGCCAGCTTCTCGGCCCAGGTGCTGGCGCGGCGCAAGGAGTTCGGGCTGCTGTCGCACCTGGGCCTGACGCGGCGCGACGTGCTCACCGTGGTGGCCGCCGAAGGCGCGGTGTGGACGGCCGCCGGCGCGCTGCTGGGCCTGGCGCTGGGCATCGCGGTGAGCATGGTGCTGGTGAAGGTGGTGAACCCGCAGAGCTTTCACTGGACCATGGACCTGCTGCTGCCCACCGGCCGCCTGGCCGCGCTGTGCGCCGCAGTGATGGTCGCCGGCACCGCCACGGCCTGGCTGGCCGCGCGCCGCGCCGCCGGGCGCGACATGGCGCTGGCGGTGAAGGAGGACTGGTGATGCGCCGGCGTGCCTTGATCCACGCCGCGGCACTGGCCGCGCTGGCCCGGCCGCCGCTCGCCACGGCGCAGACCGGCGTCGGCCGGCGCACGCTGGTGTTCCCGCGCGACTTCGGCGCCCACCCGGACACACGCACCGAATGGTGGTACGTCACCGGCTGGCTGCGTGCCGGCGAGGCACCGATCGACGACCCTGCGCAGACGACGCCCACCCACGGCTTCCAGGTCACCTTCTTCCGCTCGCGCACCGATGTGCCGGCGTCGCATGCGAGCGCCTTTGCCGCGCAGCAGCTGGTGTTCGCGCATGCCGCCGTCACCGAGGTGGCGGCGAAGACGCTGCGCCACGACCAGCGCATCGCACGTGCCGGCTTCGGCATCGCCGAGGCGAGCACCGAGGACACGGCGGTGGTGCTGCGCGACTGGCAGTTCCGCCGCGACGGCCCGACCGGCCGCAGCCGCTACACCGCGCAGGCGGCGAGCGAGGCCGGGCGCTTCGCACTTGACCTGCAACTCGCCGCCACCCAGCCGGTGCTGCTGCAAGGCGATGCCGGTTTCTCGCGCAAGGGCCCGCAGGAGGCGCAGGCCAGCCACTACTACAGCGAGCCGCAGCTCGCGGTGAGCGGCACGCTGAGTCTGGACGGCCGCGCGCAGCCGATGCGCGGCACGGCCTGGCTGGACCATGAATGGAGCGAGACGGTGCTGGACCCGCGCGCCGTCGGCTGGGACTGGGTCGGCATGAACCTCTTCGACGGCAGCGCCCTCACCGCGTTTCGCATCCGCCTGCCCGACGGCGGGAGCCTGTGGGCCGGCGGCAGCTTCCGTGCCGCGGGCGACGTGCAGGCACGCGCCTTCGGCAGCGATGAGCTGCGCTTCGTGCCCGGGCGGCGCTGGACCAGCCCGGCCACACGCGCCAGCTATCCCGTCGAGTGGACGCTGCACACGCCGGCGGGGCGCTTTCGCGTGCAACCGGTGGCCGATGCGCAGGAGCTCGACAGCCGCGCCAGCACCGGCACGGTGTACTGGGAAGGCCTGTGCGAGCTGCAGGACGAGCAAGGCCGTGCGGTGGGCCGCGGCTACCTCGAGATGACGGGGTACGTGGCGCGCATGCGGCTGTAGCGGCGCGTCTGCAGGCGGCGCGCGCCGGTGCTAAGTTCGCCGGCGACATCGGCACAGGAGCACCCACCATGACACTCGCCCACAAGATCGCCTGGATCACCGGCGCGGGCTCCGGCATCGGCCTCGCGGGCGCCATGGCGCTGGCGCAGGCCGGCGCGACCGTGGTGATGTCGGGCCGGCGCGAGGCGCTGCTCGCGCAACACGCCCAGGCGATCCGCGATGCAGGCGGCCGCGCCGAGGCCGAGGTACTGGACGTGAGCGACGCCACCGCCGTGGCCGAGGTGGGCCGTCGCATCCTCGCGCGCCACGGACGCATCGACATCCTGGTCAACAGCGCCGGGCTGAACTCGCCGACCCGCTTCTGGAAGGATCAGACGCCCGCCGGCTGGCGCGAGGTGGTGGCCATCAACCTCGACGGCACCTTCAACGCGGTGCACGCCGTGCTGCCGGCCATGCGGGCGCAGAACGGCGGGCTCATCATCAACATCTCGTCCTGGGCCGGCGTGCATCACCCGAAGTTCACCGGCGCGGCCTACAACAGCAGCAAGCATGCGGTCACGGCGCTGACCGAGACCATCAACATGGAAGAGTGCATGAACGGCATCCGCGCCTGCGCCATCTGCCCGGGCGAGGTGGCCACGCCCATCATGGACCGCCGGCCGCTGCCGCCTAGCGTCGAAGACCGTGCGCGCATGCTGCAGCCCGAGGACCTGGGCGCGACCATCCGCTTCGTGGCCGAGATGCCGGCGCATGCGTGCATCAACCAGCTCATCATCAGCCCCACCTGGAACCGCAGCTACGTCGGCACGCTGTAGCCGAGCGCCGACAATCCCGGCCCACCCATGCACGCGGGCGCCATGCCGCCCTTCACCGGAGACCCCATGTCCCTCGTCGCCAGCCTGCAGGCCGACCTGCAACGCATCGCCGCCCCCTTCATCCAGCGCCTGAACCTGCGTGTGGTCGAGGCGAGCGCCGACACCGTGGTGATGACCCTGCCGGTCACGCCCGATCTCGTGCACGCCGGCGGCGTGATGTGCGGCCAGGCGACGCTGGCCGTGGCCGACACGGCCATGCTCATGGCGATGACCGCGGCACTCGGCGGCTTCCAGCCGATGACGACGGTGCAGTTGCAGACCAGCTTCCTGCGCCCGGTGCCGGCCGACGCCAAAGAGGTGCACGTCACCTGCCGCGTCCTGCGGCGCGGCAAGTCGCTGTCCTTCGGCGAGGTGGAAATCGCCACGCCCGACGGCAAGCTGGCGGCGCACGCAACAACCACCTATGCCCTGCTCTGATCGGCCGCTGGCGGGCTGAGCGACCTGAGGCGCCTGCCGTGAACGATCCGTCGCCTTCCCCTTCGCAGCACGCCGCCGCGCAGGCGCGCGAGGCACATCGGGTCGCGCTGGCGCAGTCGCCGCAGGGTGCGCTGCTCGCCGTGCTGCATCTCGGCGAGACGCACAGCGCGCTGGCCATCGGCCGCGCGGGCGATGCGCCGCAGGTGCACACACTGGATCTGGGCGTGCAGGCGCTGCTTGCTCGGCACCTGCGCCATGCGCCGCCCACGCCGCTCGAGCTGGAAGCGGCCATCGAGGCGGTCGAGGACGTGGTCATGCCGCTGCACCGGCTGTTGCCGGCGAATGCCGAACTGGTGATGCACCTGCCGCCGTCCCTGCCGCTTCGGGCGTTGCTGGATGGCGATGCGGCCGCGCCCGACGCGCCGCACGACATCGACACCGTCGAACGTGCCTTCGACCGGCTCGCGGCCGTCTCCCAGGGCCGGCCGCTGTCGCAGGAGCCGGCGCTGGCCGATCCGGCCGTGGCGGCGGCGCTGCTCATCCTGCGCGAGTTGATGCACCACCTGGGCTTTGCCCACGTGCGCCTTCAGGCCTGAGCGCGAGGCGGCCACGAAAAAGCCGCCCCGGGGGCGGCTTGTGGCTCACAAGAGAACCGACGCGGGCTTAGCCGCCGACGTAGTAGCGGTGCTTGGCGGACGGATCGGCCAGCAGTTGCAGCGCTTCGGCCCGGACCTCGGCGCGGTCACGGCTGCCCACGTTGCCGCGGTCGGCAAAGATGGTGGCTTCACCACCCCGCACCGCGAAGCCCTTGGCCTTCGCCTCGGCCAGGTCGGCCTTCACTTCGGCGCGGCTCAGGGTGCTTTGCGGAAACTCGGGCAGCGGCGTGGCTTCCTGTGCGACGGCGCCGAAACCGGCAAGTGCGAGGGCGGAGGCAAGAACGGTGGACTTGATATTCATGAGGTATCTCCTTTGAACAATGATCTGAATTCCCGGAATCCTTGTGTTTGTTCGGTCGAAAAGTGATTCCGGCTCGTCAAGCATTCGATTGGTTGATCGATAAGGAATAGTTTAGGCCGCCCCCGTGCGCCGATGAATCACTCGCGCTTCAACGCAGCATTCAGAATATGTGAAGCTCTGGGCCTGCTCGCCTTGAAAAGGCGCAAATCACGAAAAAGGCCGCCCGAAGGCGGCCTGATGGTTCACAGTAGAGGTGCGGCTGATTCAGCTGCCGACGTAATAGCGCTGCTTGGCGGACGGGTCTGCCAGCAGATCCAGCGCTTCGGCGCGAACCTCGGCACGGTCACGGCTGCCGACGCTTCCGCGGTCGGCAAAGATCGTCGCTTCACCGCCACGCACCGCAAAACCGTGGGCTTGGGCGTCAGCCAGTTCGGCCTTCACTTCGGCGCGGGTCATGGTGCTTTGGGGAAACTCGGGCAGGGGCGTGGCTTCCTGGGCGACGGCGCCGAAACCGGCCAGGGCGAAAGCGGACGCGAAAACAGTGGACTTGATGTTCATGAGGTATCTCCTTGGAAATGGTTTGCAGGTCCGGAATCAAACCCTTTCCGTCGGGTCCTGAGTATCCGGCTCGGTGAGAGCGAGTATTCGCCTCATCGATAGGCATTACTTTAGGCGTCCCAGCCGCCGCGAGCAGCCACCCGCGGTTCAACGCTCCATTCAGAGAATCTCAACAGTGCGCGCTGGCCGGCGAACTCGCCCATCCTGCGCAGGTCGAAGCGGAATGCACCGCCTCGTCATCGCGCTCATCGGCCTGGTCGCCGCCGGCACGGCCGGTGCGCAGCCCGCCGACCCCTTGCAGTCGGCCGATTGCCGTCAGGCCCTGGCCGCGCTCGAGGTCGCCGAGGACAGGTTGCTGGCGGCCCCGCCCGGCGCCGCCCCGGCCAACGCCCTGGCCCAGCACCGCCAGGAAGCCGCCCGCGCCTGCCTGGGCGGGCCCGATCAAGCCGGGCCGCCGCGCTCGCCGCATGTGCCGGCCGCACCGTCAGCCGGCACGCCGCGCATCCCCATCCCCGCGGCGCCGGTCGCACCGGGCGTGCCGCCACCGACCAGCCCGCCGGCGGCGCTGCCGCAGGCGCCGCTGACCATCACCACCTGCGACGCGGCCGGCTGCTGGACGAACGACGGCTCGCGTCTGCAGCGCTTCGGCACCGAGCTGATCGGCCCGCGCGGCGTGTGCACCATGCAGGGCGTGGTGCTGAACTGCCGCTGACGGCCGAAGGCGCGCCCGCCTCGCGCGGGCGCAACCTGTCAGTCGCCAGGCCTCAGCCGCGGGTGCTGTCGGCGAACTCTTCGGTATCGACTTCGGCCTGCGTGGCGGCGATGTAGCGCGGGCCGGCCACCGCGCCGGGGCGGAACATCTCGTCCAGCCGCGAAAGCGTGCCGGCGCTCAGGGTGATGCCGTCGGCGCCCAGGTCGTCATCGAGGTGGGCGATGCTGCGTGTGCCCGGAATCGCGAGCACATGCGGCGCCTGCGCCAGCACCCAGGCGAGCGCGAGCTGCGCCGGCGTGATGCCCAGCTCGGCCGCCAGCGCAAGGAAGCGCGCGCGCAGCGGCTCGTTGGCGGCGGCGTTCTCCGGCTGGAAGCGCGGCATGGTGCGGCGGATGTCGCGTGGCTCCAGCGCGTCGAAGGCCGGCAGCTCGGCAGTGAGCCAGCCCCGGCCCAGCGGGCTGAAGGCGACGAAGGCGGCGCCGATGTCGCGGCAGGCCTCGAGCACGGCGATCTCGGGGTTGCGCGTCCACAGCGAATACTCGGTCTGCAGCGCGGTGATCGGATGCACCGCATGCGCACGCCGCAGCGTCTCGGCCGACACCTCCGACAGGCCCAGCGTGCGCACCTTGCCCTCGCGCACCAGATCGCTCATCGCGCCGACGCTGTCCTCGATGGGCACCTGCTTGTCCCAGCGGTGCAGGTAGAACAGGTCGATGACGTCCGTGCGCAGGCGACGCAGGCTGTCTTCGCAACTGCGCTTGAGCGTCGCCGGCCGCCCGTCGATCACACGCTTGCCGTCCACGCCCTGCATGCCGCACTTGCTGGCGAGGATGAACTTCGCGCGGTGCGGCGCCAGCACCTTGCCGACCAGTTCCTCGTTCGCGCCGAAGCCGTAGAGCGCCGCCGTGTCGAAGAAGGTCACGCCCCGGTCCAGCGCATGCAGCAGCAAGGCCTGCGCTTGCTCGAACGGCGGCGGGCTGCCGTAGGCATGGCTCAGGTTCATGCAGCCCAGGCCGAGGGCGGTGACGTTGAAGGGGCCGAGGGGGCGTTGTTGCATGGCGCCGGTCATCCTGCCGCGTTGAGCTGCTGCTCCAGCTGGTGCAGCACGCGATAGCAGGGCAGCACCTTGGCCACGCTGGCGTTCGGCTCGCGGCCTTCGCGGATGGCGGCGAAGAACTCGCGGTCCTGCAGTTCGATGCCGTTCATCGACACGTCGACCTTGGAGACGTCGATCGGCTCTTCCTTGCCGTTGACGAGGTCGTCGTAGCGCGCGATGTAGGTGCCGTTGTCGCAGATGTAGCGGAAGAAGGTGCCGAGCGGCCCGTCGTTGTT
>JBIQKU010000080.1:0-14230 GCA_044506225.1 Rubrivivax sp.
GAGGTGGACGCGCTGAACGCCGAGCTGCAGGGTTTCGCCTGGCCGGTGGCCGCCGGCACGCCGCCGGCGCGCCTCGCGCTGGACGCGCGGCTTGGCACGCCCGGCATCGCGCGCGACCCGTCGCGTCCGGCGGGCACGCTGCGCTGGCGCGGCGAGCTGGCGCTGGCGCCGGTGTCCGCGAAGGGCGAGTTGCAGATCGTGCGTGTGCCGGTGCATGCCTTCGCGCCCTATTTCGCGCAGGCGCTGCCGGTGGCTCTGGTGCGGGCCGAAGCCGGCTACCGCGGCGACATCGACCTGCGCATGCCGGACGCCGGCATGCAGCTGAAGGCGACCGGCGACGTGCTGCTCGGCGACGTGCGCATCGACACCCTGGCCGCCGCCGACACCGACGACGGGGCCAGCGAGGCCGGCGAGGGCCTGGCCAACTGGCAGTCGCTCGCGCTGCAGCAGATGACGCTCGCGCTCGCGCCGGGCGAACGGCCGGCCATCGACATCGCCGAGGTGACGCTCAGCGACTTCTATTCGCGCCTGGTGGTGACCGAGGACGGGCACTTCAACCTGCAGGACATCGGCCGCGACGGTGATGTCGCCGAGGACGGCAACGAAGCCGGGGCGACCGAGGGCGACGGTGTCGCCGAGCGCGCCGCGCCGCCCGCGCCGGCAGCCAGCGCCCCGGCCGCCGACGACGCGCCGCTGCCCGTGGACCTGCGCGTGGGCGTGACCCGCTTCGTCAACGGCCGCATCGACTTTGCCGACCGCTTCGTCACGCCCAACTACAGCGCCGCGCTCACCGAACTGAATGGCGAACTCGGCACGCTGCAATCGGGCTCGCGCGAGATGGCGCCGCTCACGGTGCGCGGGCGCGCCGCGGGCACCGCGCTGCTGGAGATCACCGGCGCGCTCAACCCCATGGTGAGCCCGCCGGCGTTGGACATCCGCGCGCAGGCCAAGGACCTCGAGCTCGCGCCGCTCTCACCCTATGCCGGCAAGTACGCGGGCTATGCGATCGAGCGCGGCAAGCTGAGCGCCGACGTGAGCTACAAGATCGACGCCGACGGCCAGCTGGAGGCGAGCAACCGCATCGTCATCAACCAGCTCGCCTTCGGCGAGCGCATCGAGTCGCCCAGCGCCACCAAGCTGCCGGTGCAGCTGGCGGTGGCGCTGCTCAAGGACCGCAACGGCGTCATCGACATCGACCTGCCGGTCAGCGGCAGCCTCGAGGATCCGGAGTTCAGCCTCGGCAGCCTGATCGGGCGGCTGGTCGGCAAGCTGCTGCTCAAGGTGGTGAGTTCGCCCTTCTCGCTGCTCGCAGGCCTGGGCGGCGGCGATGCGCAGGGCGCCGACCTGCGACACATCGAGTTCGCGCCGGGCAGCGCCACGCTCGCCGCGGAACACGCCGCGGCGCTGGACACGGTGGCCAAGGCCCTCGCCGAACGCCCGCAGCTCGCGCTGACGCTGACCGGCTCGGCCGACCCGGTGCTCGAACGCGAGGCGACGCAGCGGCGCATCCTCGAGGAGCGGCTGATGAACGAACGCCGACGCGAGAACCTGCGCGCCGGCAATGCAGCGGCGACCACGCCGCCCAGCGCAGAGGAACGTGCGGCGCTGCTGCGCCAGCTCTACCGCGAGACCGAGCTGCCCGACAAGCCACGCAACCGCCTCGGCT
Source organism: Rubrivivax sp. (assembly GCA_044506225.1). Classification (GTDB taxonomy): domain Bacteria; phylum Pseudomonadota; class Gammaproteobacteria; order Burkholderiales; family Burkholderiaceae_C; genus JAKFDI01. The sequence continues at coordinate 1,667 of JBIQKU010000080.1, forward strand.
TCGCCAGCCGCCTGCCGCCCGAGGAGATGGAGGCGCTGCTGCTGCGGCATGTGACGGTGAGCGACGAGTTCGTGCGCGAACTCGCCCTGCAGCGCGGCCTCGCGGTGCGCGATGCGCTGCTGGCGCGCGGCCTGGCGGGCGAACGCGTGTTTCTCGCCGCGCCGACGTTGCATGGCCCGGCCGACGGCAACGAGCCCTGGACACCGCGGGTGACACTGGACCTGTCGGTGGCGAACTGAGGCACGAGGCCCTCAGCGCAGCGCCGCCTCGCGCAGGCCGGCGGCCGTGACCGCCACACGCCGTGCGGCACGCACCGTGCCTTCCAGCCGGTGTTCCAGCCAGGGCTGCAGTGCATGCGCCGGCACCTCGGAGGGCAGGGCCGGCGCACGGAAGTCGGCGCCGGCGCTCGCCTGCTCGCGCAGGCCACCGGGCGGCGTCGCCACCGCATCGTCGAAGGCGCGCAGCAGCGCGGCGCGTGCATTGCGCAGGGCCTGCTCGGCGCGTTCCCGGTCCAGCTCGCTGCCGCGGCGCGTGAGCATCAGCTTCACCGCCGCCACCTGCGCGAGCAGCGCATGGCCGCGCGCGAGCAGCGCGGCCATCTCCTGCAGCGGGACCCGCACACGCCGGGGTTCGACGCGGCTGCGCTGTGCGGCGGCGGCCAGGCCGTCCAGCGCGCCATAGGCTTCGCGGCGCGCCAGGCGCAGCGCGATCTCCGGATCGCCCGGCTCGCGCAGTTGCAGCGCCTCGCCGGCCAGCGTCGACAGCGCGCGCGTCACCCGGTCCAGCAGGCGCGGCAGGCCGACACGCTCCCACGACGGCAGCACATAGCTGAAGCCCCAGGCGAGGCCGGCGCCGAGCACCGTGTCGGCGATGCGCTCGATCACCGCCATGTCGGTCAGGCCGTGCGCCATCTGTGCCTGCAGCAGCGCCATCACCGCGCCGGCGGCGCTGGTCACGCCGTAGCGCGTCGTCACGAAGGCGTGCGCGGTGCCCACCGCGGCGAGGAAGATGCCGGCCGCCAGCCATTCGGCGCGCGCCTGCGTCAGCGCCAGCACCAGCACGCAGCCGGCCGCCGTGCCGATGACCCGCGCGTTGCGCCGCGACAGCGTCTGCTCGAGGCTGCCGCGCAGCACCACGGCCACGCTCAGCACCAGCCAATAGGGATGCGCCGCCCAGGGCAGGGCGATGCCGATGAAGTAGGCACACGACAGCGCCACGCCCAGGCGCAGCGCATGGCGCATCACCGGTGAGCGCAGGCTCAGGTGCGGGCGGAACGCGGCGAGCGGCCAGGCGTCCAGCGTGACGAACAGCTGCAGCGCCTCGCGGTCGAGCGCCGTGCGCGGCGCCTCGCCGTGCATCAGCGCCTGCATGCGCGACAGGTCCTCGCCCATGTGGCGCACGCGCAGCGCCAGCACCGGCACCAGCCGGGCACGCTCCTCGGCCGGCGGGAACACCTGCAGCGTGGCCAGCGACGCGAGCGCGTTCGCCGCCTGCGGCGTGCCGGTGTAGGGCAGCGGCTGCGCCAAGCGCAGCGCCTCGGCCACGGCGTGCAGCTCGTCGGCCACGCGGCCGAGCGCCTCGCCGAGCGTGGCGCGCACCAGCGTGGCGGGAGCGTCCTCGCCCAGCAGGTCGAGGTCGAGGTTGCACAGCAGCATGGTGTCGCGCAGGTCGATGGCGAGCAGCAGCAGCGCGTTGTGGCGGTCGGCCTCGTCGCCCGCGGGTGCGGCGAACAGCAGGTCGCGCGCGGCCTGCAGGCGTTCGTCCAGCCGCGCCTCCTGCTCGATCCAGGCCTGCAGACGCCCGGCGCCGTCGGCCTGCATGGAGCCGGCACCCAGCACCGCGGCACGCGAACGCAGCAAATGCGCCACCGCCGACAACGCCGCCGTGAGCGCGAGCGTGCGGTAGCGCGCCTGCATCACCACGGCCACCGTCACCGACCAGCCGAGGTAGAGCGCCGCGCCCAGCAGCATCCAGACGGTGTGCAGCGCCAGCGCCGCCGCATCGGCGGGCGGCGGCGAGGCCATGGTGAAGACGAAGGCGAGCAGCGCGACAAAGGACAGCGGCCCGGCGCGCGGCCCCCAGGCCAGCACCAGCGCGGAGACGAAGCCGATGCCGCCGATGGCCGCGCCCAGCGCCAGCGGATGGGGCCGCAACAGCGTCACCAGCACGCTGGTGACGCAGCCGGCGAGCGCCGAGGCCAGCACGCGCTTCCAGCCGCGCTGCGGCGGGTTGGGCAGGTCGGCCAGGTGCGCGAACACCGCGCCCGAGGTGGCCGCGAGCATCGCGCCGCTCCCGCCCAGCCAAGCGGCCAGCAGCTGCACCAGGCCGATGCCGAGGGCGACACCCACGCCGTTGATCAGCGTCGACGGCAGGCGGTGCAGAAGGCGCGGCATCGGCGGATTGTGCCGATCGGGCGCGGCCGACGGGGTCGATTCATTCGCTGGCGCCCGCGCCGGCACGAGGTGCTGGCGTGGGCGCTTCACCCGAGGAGCGTCGTCCACGCCCTGCACGATCCTGCGGCACGGCCGCGGCCCTTCGTCGATGCTGGGGCGGGGGCGATGGCGCAGGCGAAGAAGGAAGACCGCACGCCGGATCAGGACACCGTCAACCCGGCTGCACCGCCAGCATGTGTTCGATGCCCAGATGGCGGTACAGCCCTTGCGTCACGTCGGCCAGCGCGCGGTTGTAGCCCTCGATGGCACTGCCCATGCCCAAGGTGTCGACGGTGGTGCGAAAAGGCCGCCGGCCCGCCGGCGTCTTCACCAGGGCAGCGATGGCGTCGGCCACGCCCTGGGGATCCTGCGCCGGGGTCGCCGCCAGCAACTGCGCGAAGCCCTCGAGCGCCGCCTGCGGGGCCTGCGCCATCTCGCCGTAGCTGGTGGCGCAGACCGTGTCGGAAGGGCGCAGCAGGTGGTCCATGAAGGTCGTCGCATAACCGCCCGGCTCGACGATGCACACCTCGATGCCGAAGGCCGACAGTTCGCTGCGGTAGTTCTCGGACCGAGGGTGGCCGTCATCGGTGGACCGGCCCTGCGGCGTGGGGGCGTCAGACCCCGTCGCCGCCTCTGGATTGTCGATTGCAAATGCGAATGCTTCGCATTTATACTGCCCTCATGTCGCCCCTCGAGCCGTCCGTGTTGCCACCACCGTCGCACCCGCCCGGCAGCGCCACACCCGTGACGGGCCAAGCGCCGGCTGCCGCTGAGGCACCGTGCTGGTCGAGCAGCCAGCTGCTCGGCGGCCAGCGCGAGGCGCACATCAGCCATGAAGGCACGACCTACCGCCTGCGCCTCACCTCGCTGGGGAAGTTGATCCTCACCAAGTAGCCAGGCGGCACGCCTTTGCGCCCCGGCCCGCCGGGGCTTCGTCCACCGCACATGCCAGCCCGTCGCCAGCCGTGCGCCTTTGTCGGAAGACGAACGCACCGATGTCCACGACCGCTCTCTTACCCCCGGCGCCGACCCGGCGCCCCGCTGTCACCGAATCCACCGGAGGTGCGCCATGTGCGGGCAGGCCGCGGCGCTGAACGGCGCGGCGCTGCAGCCGCCGGCCGCGCCCGGACTGCCTGAACGCCCGCCAGGCGGCTCGCGCCGCCGCCGCGTGTGGGAGCTGGCCGAACACGCCTATTGCCCGGTGATCGGCGTGTGCCTGCCGGTGCAGGCGCTGCGCCGCCTGGTCGACCGGGTGCTGGACGGCGAGGCGCTGGCGAGCGACTACGAGCTGCACTGCGGCGTCATCGCCGAGTGCAAGCAGCGCGGCCCGATCGCCGAAGCGGTGCAGCGCGAGCTCGACCGCCGCCATGCCACGGCCCTGCGCGGCGCCGCATCGTGCAAGCATGCCGAAGCGCTGGCCGACTGGTGGGCCGGCGCACCGGCGCGCGGCGACGTGGCCGGCGCGCTGTGGGCGGTGCTCAGCCATGCGCGCTGCGATGCGGCGCTCGAGGAGCAGGTGCTGCGCGACATGCACATGCTGCAGCACCAGGTGGGCGCTGCCGCGCGCGCCGACCTGCGCCGGCTGGACGCGCTGCAGCGGCGGCACGCCGCGCTCGAACACGAACTGGCCCGGCTGCGCGAGCGAAGCAGCACCGCAGCGCAAGCCCAGGCGCGGCGGATCGAGCAAGCAGAGTCGACGGCGGTGCAGCTGCGCGCCGAACTCATCGGGCGTGACTCGCGCATCAGCGCGCTCGAGCAGCGGCTGCGCCAGCTCGAAGCCGCGGCGCCCGGGCTGGAAAGCCGCCTGGCGCTGCGCGACGACAACCGGCACCAGCTCGAGCGTGTGCAGCAGCTGCAGCGCGCGCTGCAGCGTGCCGAGCTGGCACTGCCCCAGGCACGCCGCGGCCACCCGCCGGCGGCCGTACCGCACACACCGCCCGATGCCCAGGCGTGTGAGGACAGCACCGGGCCCGCCGGCAAGACCACCTCCACCGGCACGACCCGCCTGCCTCTCGCCCGCCATGCCGTGCTGTGCGTCGGCGGGCGGCGCGCCAGCGTGCCGGTGTACCGGGCGCTGATCGAGCGCGTGGGCGGGCGCTTTCTGCAACACGACGGCGGCGACGAGGACAGCGCCGCCCGCCTGGACGCGACGCTGCTCGCCGCCGACCTGGTGATCTGCCAGACCGGCTGCCTGAGCCACGACGCGTACTGGCGCGTGAAGTCGCATTGCCGGCGCACCGGCACACGTTGCCTGTTCGTCGAGAACCCGAGCGCCACCAGTCTGCAGCGGGCGCTGGACACCTTGCCCGTGGGCGACTGCGGCCACGGCGCCAACGCCCCGGAGCCGCGATGAAACCTCGCCGCCATGCCGCCCCCGACGCCGTCGAACCGTCGCCGCTGTGCAGCTTCGACGCCCTGATGACCAGCACCGTCGCGCTGATGACGATGTGGGCCGAAGCCGGCGGCGACGCCGCCGCGCAGGCCGCGCGGCGCGAGACGCTGGCGCAGCGCATCGTCGCCGACCTCTACGTGGTCTCGCACCACCCGCAAGCGCCGGGCCTGATGCGCGCCGCCCTCGGCGAGGCGCATGCGCACTGGCTGGCGCTGGCCCATGGTGAGACACGTGCGCCGGGCGGGCAGGTGCACTGAGGCGGTGGCGCGCCGGCGCCAGACACCCACGGCCAGCCGTTCGGGTGTGGGGGCTCAGGGTCGCTTCAGCGCCAGGTACTCCTGCAGCGTGGTCTCGTGCAACTGCGCCGGATGGCGCTCCAGCGCGGCATGGAAGTGGCGCAGGCGGCGCTCCAGCCGCTCGCCCGGCGGCAGGGCATGCGTGGCAAGCACGGCCTCGATGGCGAGGAAGTAGCGCATGGTGTTGCGCTCGGCCACGCCGCGAATGCCGCGCACATGCAGCGGCCGCCCCTGCGCATCCTGGCCGACGATGCTGAAGCCGATCTTGTCGCGCCCGGCGCTCGCCAGGTAGGCGCTGGTGGCGAGCTGCGCAAGCAGGCCGGGCTCGTACGCATACGAGAGCTGCACGAAGCTGCGACCCACGCCGAGCGGCACGGCGTGCAGCTGCAGCCGGTAGTGGCGCGTGCCGAGCGGGCCTTCGTCCGCGCTCAGTCGCACGGCCAGCTGCTGCCCGTCCGCCGCCTGCAGCTCGTAACGAAAGACGATGCGCTGGGCCTGCGCCACCGGGTCGGTGTAGCGGCGCGCCACCGCCACTTCCAGCTGCTGCGCCGTGCCCGCGCCGTGCGGCTCGCAGCGCTGGATGTTGGTCTGCAGCAGCAGCACTTCGCACCAGCGCCTGGCGTCCCGCAGCACATCACGCACCGCGTCGAACCCATGGTCGAGCACGGCGTGCACCTCGCCGCGTGGCTGCCGGGGGTCGTCGCCGGCCTGCACCAGCAACGGGCGGCCGAAGGGGCTGGCGGACAGTGCCGACGCGAGTTCGGCATGGCGTGCCTGCAGCGTGTCGGCCGACGGCGCCGCGGTCGCTGCAGCGGCCCACATGGTCGCGAGCGTCACCGCGAGTCGAACCGTCCAACGGCACATGCTCAAGCCACGTCCCGGTGATCCGGGAGAATGCCCCGTTCGCTGTCCATCATCTTCTGCACGCCATGACCGACGCCACCGCCCGCCCGGAGCTTCCCGATCACCTGTCGGCCGACCCGCGCAGCCCGTTTCATGTGGCCGCGGTGTTCGAGCACGACATCGGCATTCGCCTGAATGGCCAGGAACGCTCGGACGTCGAGGAGTACTGCATCAGCGAAGGCTGGGTGAAAGTGCCCGCCGGCAAGACGCGCGACCGGCGGGGCCAGCCGCTGCTCATCAAGCTCAAGGGCCAGGTCGAGGCCTTCTACCGCTGAGCGTGCCGCGCAGCGGCGCGCCTGTGATCGACAACGGCTCTCCCGCCGATGGCGAGAGAGCCGTTGCATCACCGGCGCATGAAGGCGCCGGCTCAAGCGCTCAGCAGCGGCGATCAGTTGCGATCCGCGCGCGGCTCGCGCATGCCGCTGTTGTTCCAGTCGCGGCTGTTGTCGTTGCGCGCGCTGCCGGCATCCACATCGACCGCGCCACGGGCGTTGCGACCGGTGTCCACATCGACACCCGGCACACCGCGCGCGCGTTCGGTATCGGCACGGTTCACGTCGATGGCACCTTGGGCGTTGCGGCCGGCGTCCACGTCCACACCGGGCACGCCACGGTCCATCTCGGTGCGGCTGTCGGAGGCGGACTGGGCGTTCGCCGCGCCGGCCAGCGACAGGGCGGAGACAGCGGCGATGAGGCTGGTACGAATGATGTTCATGTCACGTTCCCTTCATTTGCAGTCAAGAATGTGCGACGGCCACGGCGGCCGACGGCATGAAGAACCGGCAATGTGCGTGCCTGTAGGACGCGACCGACAGCGCCTGCGCGCGCGCCTGCCGCTCGACGCGGGGCTTCACCCATCGCACCCCGCGCGGATGCAACGCACACTGCGCACAGCCCTGCTGCCTTGACCCTGATGACCGCCACGCCCGCCCTTCATCCGCTGCTTGCCGCGCGCGCGTGCGAGCCCGTCCTCGAACCCGAGCTGCCCATCGTCGACCCGCACCACCATTTGTGGGACCGGCGCTCGGCCTCGGTGGATGCCCCGCCCGCACATGCCTTCGAGGCGGTGCTGCGCCTGTCGCCGCGCTACCTGCTCGACGAACTGCTCGCGGATACCGACAGCGGCCACCGCGTGCTGGCGACCGTGTATGTGGAATGCCGCTCCATGTACCGCGCGAGCGGCCCCGCCGCGCTGAAGCCGGTGGGCGAGACCGAGTTCGTCAACGGCGTGGCCGCGATGGCCGCAAGCGGCCTGTACGGCGAGACGCTGGCCTGCGCCGGCATCGTCGGCCATGCCGACCTAAGGCTCGGCGCGGCGGTGGCCGAGGTGCTGCAGGCGCACATCGCCGCGGGCAACGGGCGCTTTCGCGGCATCCGCCACAGCGGTTCGCACGACGAGGACACCAGCGTGCTGGGCCCGCTCGCACGCCACGCGCCGGGGCTGTACGGCACGCCCGAATTCCGCGCCGGCTTCGCGCAGCTGGCCCGCCATGGCCTGTCCTTCGATGCCTGGGTGCTCGCGCCACAGCTGCCCGAGGTGATCGCGCTGGCCCGCGACTTTCCCGACACCACGCTGGTGCTCGACCATGTCGGCACGCCGCTGGGCATCGGCCGGCATGCCGGGCGGCGCGACGAGGCGTTTTCCGCATGGCGCAGCCACATCCGCGAGCTGGCGTCGGCATCACAGAACGTGCATGTGAAGCTCGGCGGCCTGGCCATGCCCTTCGGCGGCTTCGAGGGCTTCATGAGCCCGGAGGCGCTGCCCAGCGAACGCCTGGCCACGCTGTGGCGGCCCTACATCGAGACCTGCATCGAGGCCTTCGGCCCCGCGCGCTGCATGTTCGAGAGCAACTTCCCCGTCGATCTCGGCACCTGCAGCTACGCAACCCTGTGGAATGCCTTCAAGCGCATCGCCGCGGGCGCGAGCGCAGCCGACAAGCACGCACTGTTCGCCGGAACCGCCGCGGCGGTCTACCGCCTGCCCCTTCCTGCGCTGCAAGCCGCCGGCTGAGCGCATTCAACGACCTTCGTCCTCAGGAGATCTTGCGATGTATTCACCCTTCGATCTGAACGGCCGCGGCGTGGTCGTCACCGGCGGCAACGGCGGCATCGGCTACGGCATGGCGCAGGCGCTGCTGGCGGCCGGCGCCTCGGTGGCGATCTGGGGCTCCAACCCCGACAAGACCGCGCGCGCCCGGGAGTCGCTCGCGGCCCAGGCGCCGGACGCCTCGCGCGTGCACGCCTTCGTCTGCGACGTGGGCGACGAGGCGCAGGTCGAGGCCGCGTTCGCCGACTCGGTGGCGGCGCTCGGCCGCGTCGACGCCTGCTTCGCCAACGCCGGCGTCGGCGGCAAGGGCGCGACGGTGATGGACATGACGCTCGAGGACTTCCGCCGGGTGCAGCGCATCAACGTCGAGGGCGTGTTCCTCACCTTCCGCGCCGCGGCGCGCCACATGGTGGCCCACGGCCAGGGCGGCTCGCTCGTCGCCACCGCCAGCACCGCCGCGCTCGAGGGCGCGGCGCGCAACAGCCACTACGGCGCCTCCAAGGGCGCGGTCACCTCCTACGTGCGCGCGCTGGCGGTGGAACTCGCCCGCCACCGCATCCGCGTGAACTCGGTCCTGCCGGGCTGGATCGTCACCGACATGACCGAGCGCTCGGTCGCCAACCCGAAGTTCGCCGACGCGGTGATGCCCCGCATCCCGGCGCGGCGCTGGGGCGCGATCGAGGACTTCGGCGGCATCGCGGTCTATCTCGCGAGCGACGCCTCGGCCTATGCCACGGGCGAGCAGTTCGTGATCGACGGCGGCTACACCAAGTTCTGACCACCCCCGTCCGGGCGGTGCCGGCGGCGCGGCAACACCCTGATGCCGGCGGGCGGCGCCGGACAAGGGAAAATACGTAGCTTCCCCCGTCCCGCAACCCTCCGCCAGCAGCGCATCGTCCTCGCGTGGCCTTGGCGGTCAGACGACTTTTTGCCTCCGTCATGTCGAACATCGCCACCGAGAAGGTCCTGCACGTCCACCACTGGAACGACACCCTCTTTTCCTTCCGCACCACGCGCGCGCCGGGGCTGCGGTTCCGCAACGGGCACTTCGTGATGCTCGGCCTGCCGGTGGAAGGCAAGCCGCTGATGCGCGCCTACAGCGTGGCCAGCGCCAACCACGACGAGCACCTCGAGTTCTTCAGCATCAAGGTGCCGGACGGCCCGCTGACCTCGCGGCTGCAGCACCTGAAGCCGGGCGACGAGGTAATGGTCGGGCGCAAGCCGGTGGGCAGCCTGGTGCTCGACGACCTGCGCCCGGGGCGCAACGTCTACCTGCTGTCCACGGGCACGGGTCTCGCGCCCTTCATGAGCATCATCCGCGACCCCGAGACCTACGAGCGCTTCGAGAAGGTGGTGCTGATCCACGGCGTGCGCTGGGTGAGTGAGCTGGCCTATGCCGACCTCATCACCAAGCAGCTGCCCGAGGACGAATACCTGGGCGAGATGGTGCGCGAGAAGCTGGTGTACTACCCGACGGTCACGCGCGAGCCGTTCCGCAATCAGGGGCGCCTCACCGACGTCATCGGCTCGGGCCGCCTGTTCAGCGACACCGGCCTGCCGCCGCTGGACCCCAAGCTCGACCGCGCCATGATCTGCGGCAGCGCCGCCATGCTGAAGGACACCAGCGCCATGCTGGACGCACTCGGCTTCCAGATCAGCCCGCGCCAGGGGGAGCAGGGCGACTACGTGATCGAGCGGGCGTTCGTGGAGAAGTAGGTTTCGGCGGGCGTTCGGGGGAGGCCGCGGCCCTCACCCCGGCCCTCTCCCACAGGGAGAGGGAGCAATGCACAAGACCGCCCGCGCGTGGAAGATGGCTCTCTCCCAAGGAAGAGGCAATACAACAAGAACGCCGGTGCACACCGGGCCGGCCCCCTCTCCCCCTGGGAGAGGGCTGGGGTGAGGGCCCACAGCCTCGCCACCCCGCCCGACCCCTCTTACTTGCGACCACCCCGCAGCAGCGCATGCAGCAGGATGGCCCCGAAGGTCGCCGTCCCGATGCCGCCCAGCGCAAAACTGCCGACCTTGAGCGTGTAGTCCCCGGTGCCGAGGATGAGCGTCACCGCGGCGACGATCAGGTTGGTGTTGTTCGAGAAATCCACCCGGTTGTCCACCCAGATCTTGGCGCCGGCCACGGCGATCAGGCCGAACACCACGATGCTCACGCCGCCCATCACCGCCAGCGGGATCGCCTGGATGAGCGCGCCGAACTTGGGGCTGAAGCCGAGCACGATGGCGATCAGCGCCGCCACCACGAACATCGCGGTCGAATAGATCTTGGTGGCCGCCATCACGCCGATGTTCTCGGCATAGGTGGTCACGCCCGTGCCGCCGGCCGAGCCGCTGACGATGGTGGCCACACCGTCGCCGATGAAGGCGCGGCCCATCAGCGGGTCGAGGTTGCGCCCGGTCATCGCGCTCACCGCCTTGATGTGGCCGAGGTTCTCGGCCACGAGGATCACCGCCACCGGCGCGATCAGCAGCATCGCCTCGGCGCGGAACACCGGTGCCACGAACTGCGGCACGCCGAACCAGGCCGCATTGGCCACGCCCGACAGGTCGATGGGCTTGCCCCAGCCCAGGCCGTTGGTGAGCAGCGCGTAGACCAGGCTCGCAACGATGAGGCCGACGAGGATGAGCAGGCGCTGCGTCATGCCACGGGTGTACACCGCCACCAGGCCCACGCTCACGAAGGTGACGGCCTGCATCCACGCGTCGAAGGCGGTGGGCGCCATGTTCTTGATCGGGATGCCCGCCAGGTTGAGCCCGATCACCGCCACCACCGCGCCGGTCACCACCGGCGGCATCTGCGTCTCGATCCAGCGCGTGCCCACCGAGGCCACGATGAGGCCGACGAGCGTGACCGCCACGCCCGCGGCGATGATGCCGCCGAGCGCGACCGCGATGTTGGCGTTGGCGCCGGGCCCTGCATAGCCGGTCGCGGCGATCACCACGCCGATGAAGGCGAAGCTCGACCCGAGGTAGCTGGGCACCTTGCCGCCGACGATGAAGAAGAAGATCAGCGTGCCGATGCCGCTCATCAGGATGGCGACATTGGTGTCGAAGCCCATGAGGATGGGCGCGAGCACCGTGGCACCGAACATCGCGATCACATGCTGCACGCCCAGCGCAGTGGTCTGCGGCCAGGGCAGGCGCTCGTCGGGCGCGACGACGCGACCGGGTTGCGCATCGGCGATGCGCCAGGCGGGAATCAGGCTCATGGGGTCCTCTTCATGGTGGTTCGGCATGCCGGGCGGCATGCACCACGCATCGAACGGCGCGGCGTGGAAGTGTAGGTTCGCCGGCGCGCGCGTGCGCCCGGCGAAGCAGCGCATGCCGCGCAGCCAGCGCGCATGCGATGGCGGCTGCGGTGCCGCGCAGCGGGACTCAGGGGGCGGACCGCGGCCCGCGCAAGCGTCGTGTCTCGGCCTGGCGCCGAAAAAAAGAGGGGAGCGGGACAAAGGCTCCGGGGACTCGCTCTCTCCTACCCCGGTTTGCCCGCTCCCCTTGGACGTCAATCCAACAGTGACCGAATCACTTGACGCCGATTGCGCCGGGGCGCAGGAAAAGGCTCAGCTGTGCCGGCGCACGGCCGGTCTGCAGCACCTGCTGGCGCACCACCGGCGTGGCCGCCGGCAGCACGCGGCGCGGCACTTCGGGCGCGCGGGCGTTGGGAATCAGCAGGGAACGGGGCATGAGCGGCGCGGCCACGGCGGTCTCCTCAGGCAGAGTGCAGCTCGCTGGGCGCGAAGGCCGGCAGCGGCGTGGGTTGCAGCGCCTTGGCGGCGCGGTTCATCCAGCCGCCGAGGCTGGCCGGCGTGGGCAGGCGTGATTGCGCGGGCTGGGCCAGGCGCAGCAGCGACGACGCACCACCGCGGCAGCGCGGCGCCGCACGGCGCACCGGCTGGCTCGGGCTGGCTTCGGACCCTGAACGCTGGCGAGAGAAGCTGGGCATACAACAACGTCCTTGTGCTGTGGCGCCGTACGGCAGGTGGTCGGCGACCGTGCTCTCTCATGCGCAGCTTCCATGCCATGCCGCCCGGCGCCGGCGCTCGCAGCTTTCGGGCCGGCGAGCAGACAAATTGCGTCCCCGTCCGACCGCCAGGGCCCTAAACACGGTCGAAAAGTGTTTGTCTGTTACAGCCCTGACCGCGCGTGTCTGCATCCAAGTGAACCACCACTGCGCGGGCGGCGGCATGGCTGCTCGTGTTGCCGTGGAATGTCCGCGTCACGGCGTCGCGGGCGATCTGCGGTGCAGGCGGACGGGGTCGGCGTGACTTTGTTTGCAGCGTGCGCCGCAGCCGGCGCTGCGGCGGCGCGCGACTCAGGGATGACCCGAGGCGCCGGTGCTCATGCCGTGGCCGGCTGGTACCCCCGCGGCACCGCCGCCATCAGCCGGCGGGTGTAGTCCTGGGCCGGGCGCTCGAGGATCTGCCGGGCGTCGGCCTGCTCGACCACCTCGCCGTCCTTCATCACCAGCACCTCGTCGGCCATGAA
>JBIQKU010000081.1:0-14229 GCA_044506225.1 Rubrivivax sp.
CCAGCACGCTGAGCGTGGTGAGGTCGATGCCCAGCGAGGTCAGGCCCAGCATCGCGCCGGCCAGCAGCAGCACGGCGCGGATGAGGTTGGCTGCGACCATGCGCATCGACAGGTCGTCGCCGGTGCCCTTGATGAGCTGCTTCTCCACCGCGCTCGAGATCCACAGCGCGATCACCATCACCACGCAGGCGGTAAAGCCGCCCTCGACCATGGTGCGCAGCGACAGCTGCACCGAGCCGACCTTCCAGCGCATCTGGTCCAGCCGCGCCAGCACGGCCGGCAGCACGCCGGTGATCCACAGCAGCACGGCGAAGGCGCCCATCCACACCAGGGCGCGGCCGAAGCTGCGCGTCCACGCGGCATCGGGAAAGCTGGTGTCGAGCACACGCAGCACCAGCCGCACCACGGCGAACGACACGAGGATCGGCACCGCGAGCCGGAAGACCGCGAGCTCGATGTGGCCCTCGAGCGGCAGGCTGACCAGCATCACCAGCACCAGCATCACCAGCAGGAACAGCAGCCCGTCGCCGAGGCGGCGACCGAACCACACGGAGCGCGCCGGCGCATGCGGGCCGCGCACCGCACGCACGATGAGCGCCGACAGCAGCGCGATCACCAGCAGCACGCCGAGCTCGACGAGCGCGCTCGGGCGCACCAGTGCCGCGAGCAGTTGTTGCAGATCCGCGGGGGCCGGAGCCTGTGCCATGGGAGGGAATGCGAGGGTGAAGAGGCTTGGCGGCGCGGCCGGCGCGCGCCGATGGCGTGCGATGATGCCAGCCTTCGGCCACTCGACCGCGACCCATGCCCACGGACACTGACTCCCTCGTTGCCCAGGTGCTCGGCAACACCGACCACGACCTCGCCGCCGCCTGGCTCGAGCAACTCACCCGCGATGGCGCGCTCGACAGTGGCCGCATCCGCGAAGCCGAACTGCGCGCGCAATGCACCAACTTCCTGAATCTGCTGCGCGGCGCGGTGCAGGCCGCGGCCGGCAATGTGGACGACGCGGCCTACGACCCGATCCGGGACTTTCTCGCCGACCTGTCGCACACACGCGCGGTCCAGGGCTTCACGCCTCGGGAAACGGCTCTGTTCGTCTTCTCGCTGAAGCGCCCGCTGTTCGCCGGCATCGCGGCCGTGCGGCAGCTCAGCGCCGAACAGGCGCTTGCGGCCAGTGAACAGGTCACCGCAGTCGTCGACCGGCTGGGCCTGCACACGATGGAGACCTTCCAGCGCAGCCGCGAGGAACTCATCGTGCGCCAGCAGGAGGAGCTGGCCGAGCTCTCCACCCCCGTCATCAAGCTGTGGCACGGCGTGCTGGCCCTGCCGCTCATCGGCACGCTGGACAGCCAGCGCACCCAGGTGGTGATGGAGAAGTTGCTGGAGGCCATCGTCGCGCAGAGCGCCGAGATCGCCATCATCGACATCACCGGCGTGCCCACGGTCGACACGCTGACCGCGCAGCATCTGCTGAAGACGGTGGCGGCCGCGCGCCTGATGGGAGCGGACTGCATCATCAGCGGCATCCGCCCGCAGATCGCGCAGACCATGGTGCACCTTGGCGTTGAGCTGTCGGTGGTGTCCAAGGCGACGCTGGCCGACGCCTTCGGCGTCGCGCTTGCACGCCAGGGCCGCGCGGTGACCCGGCTGCGCAAGCCGGCCGACGCGCCGGCGCCGCGCTGAGGAGCCCGCGTGGAGCGAATCCCGATTCTCAAGCTGGGGCGGGCGCTGCTCGTCACCATCCAGGTCGACATGCATGACAGCGTGGCGACCGCCCTCGAAGAAGACCTGAGCACGCGCATCGTCGAGACCGGCGCGCGCGGCGTGCTGATCGACATCTCGGCGCTCGAGATCGTCGACAGCTTCATCGGCCGCATGCTGGACAACATCGCCGCGGTCTCCCGCGTGCTCGACGCCGACACCGTGGTCGTGGGCATGCGCCCGGCGGTGGCCATCACGCTGGTGGAGCTGGGCCTGTCGCTCAACGGGGTGAAGACGGCCCTGAACGTCGAGCGCGGCATGGCGCTCATCGGCCACTCGGACTTCCTCGAAGACCCCGAGGACGACGACGAACCCGAAGACCATCGTGAGTGACAGCCTCGACATCCGCTCGTCGGACGACGTGGTACGCGTTCGGCAGCGGGTGCGGGCCGCCGCGGTCGAAGCCGGGCTCGGCCTGGTCGACCAGACCAAGCTCGTCACCGCCGCCAGTGAGCTCGCCCGCAATGCGCTGGACTACGGCGGGGGCGGCCGAATGACCCTCGAGCTTCTGAACGGCCCGCGGCGCGGCGTGCGGCTGGAATTCGTCGACCAGGGGCCGGGCATTCCCGACGTGAACGCCGCGCTGCGCGACGGCTTCACATCCGGCTCGGGCCTGGGTCTCGGGCTGGGCGGGGCCAAGCGCCTGTCCAACGAATTCCACATCGAATCGGCCCCTGGCCAGGGCACGCGGGTGCGCATCGCACGCTGGAAGGCATGAAGGCGGTTCGCATCGGCGACAGCACCGGCGTGGCGCAGGCGCGGCGCGGCGCGCACGCGCTCGGCGAAAGCATCGGCCTGGACGAGAAGAGCCTCGGCCGCCTCGACCTGGTGGTGACCGAACTCGGCACCAACGTGCTCAAGCATGCGGGCGGTGGCGACCTGCTGGCCTGCATCGCCGGGCCCGGCATCGACGTGATCGCGCTGGACCGCGGCCCCGGCATGGCCGACGTGAACGCCTGCCTGGCCGACGGCTACTCCAGCAGCGGCACGCCCGGCCACGGCCTGGGCGCCGTGCGGCGGCTGTCGCAGAAGCTGCACATCGGCTCCTGGCCGGGCCGCGGCAGCGCGCTGCTGGCGCATGTGGGCAGCGCGCCCGCGCCCGCGCCGATCGCCGCCGTGGTGATGCCCAAGCCCGGCGAGGAAGCCTGCGGCGACGGGTGGAGCTGCCACGAGGACAGCGAGGGCCGCACCCTTTTCGTCGTCGACGGCATCGGCCACGGCCCCGAGGCCGCACGCGCGGCGCATGAAGCGGTGCTGGCCTTCCAGAAGCATCGCAGCGCCCCGGTCGCGCACATCGTCGAGGCGGTGCACGAGGCTCTGCGGGCCACGCGTGGCGGCGCGATCGCTGTGGCCCGCGTCGAGTGGGCGAGCGCCACCGTCGCCTTCGCGGGCCTCGGCAACATCGCCGGCGTGATCCACCCCTTGCAGGGCGCCGCCAAGCGCATGGTCTCGCACAACGGCACCGCAGGGCACACGGCCCGTCGCATCCAGTCCTTCGACTATCCTTGCAGCGAAGGGCTGATCGTGATGCACAGCGATGGTGTCTCCAACAACTGGTCCCTGGACCCCTACCCGGGTCTCGCGCTGATGCCACCGCGCCTCGTCGCCGCGGTCATCCACCGCGATGCAGCACGCGGCCGCGACGACGCCGCCGTGCTCGTCGCGCGCAGCCTGCGGTCATGAACCGCAGCATCGCCACCCTGCCCCTGCGCAGCGACGCCGAGGTCGTCTCGGCCCGGCTGAACGCACGCCGGCTGGCCGAGATGCTGGGCCTGGAGCGGCGCGAGCAGACGCGCATCGCCACTGCCGTCTCGGAGATCGCACGCAATGCGGTGGAGCACGGCGGCGGCGGGGAGATCGAGTTCGCCGTCGAGACCGGCGCCCGCGCTGCGACGCTGGTCGTGCACATCCGCGACAGCGGCCCCGGCATGCCGGCCGAAGGCAGCGAGCCACCGCGCACCGTCGCGCCGCTCGGGCTGCGCAGCGCGCGCCGGCTGGTCGACGAGTTCGACCTGCAATCAGCGCCCGGCCGCGGCGTGCGCGTGCGCATCGGCCAGCGCATCGCACGCCATGCCGCCGCACAGCTCGATGCGGCGCGCCTGGCCGCCGCAGCCGCAGCGCTTCTCGGCCAGCGCATGGATCCGTTGGCCGTGGTGCACGAGCAGAACCGCGAACTCGCCGAAAGCCTCACCGACCTGAGTGAACGCCAGGACGAGGCGCTGCGCCTGAACACGGAGCTCGAGGAAACCAACCGCGGTGTCGTCGCGCTGTACTCCGAGCTGGACGAGCGCGCCGAGCAACTGCGCCAGGTCAGCGACCTGAAGTCGCGCTTCCTCTCGCACATGAGCCACGAGTTCCGCACGCCGCTGAACTCCATCCTCGCGCTGTCGCGCCTGCTCGCCGACCGCATGGATGGGCCACTCACCGCCGAGCAGGCTCGCCAGGTCGACTACATCCGCCGCGCGGCGCAGGAACTGCTCGAGATGGTCAACGACCTGCTCGACCTCGCCAAGGCCGAGGCGGGGCGGCTGGAAGTGAAGGCACAGCCCTTCAGCGCCGTGGAGATGATGCGGGCGCTGCGCGGCTCGCTCAAGCCGCTGCAGGTGCACCCCGACGTGGACCTGGTGTTCGAGCCGGTGGACCACCTGCCCGAGCTCGTCACCGACCAGCCCAAGGTGGCGCAGGTGCTGCGCAATTTCATCGCCAACGCGCTGAAGTTCACGGAGCGCGGCGAGGTGCGGGTGAGCGCGGTGCACGATGCGGCCCGCGGCTTCGTCACCTTCAGCGTCAAGGACACGGGCGTGGGCATCGCGCCCGAGTTCCATGCGCACATCTTCGAGGAGTTCGGCCAAGTGGCCGACCGTCCGCAACACGCCGGCAGTGGCACCGGGCTCGGCCTGCCGCTGTCGCGCCGGCTGGCAACGCTGCTGGGCGGCGAAGTCACGATGCACAGCGAGCCGGGCGTGGGCTCGGTGTTCTCGCTGGCAGTGCCGGTGCGCTTCGGGCAGCAGAGTGCGCCGCCAGCGGCCGGCACGCCCGAGCGCGGCCCGCTCGTGCTGGTGATCGACGACGAGGAATCCTTTCGCTACGTGGTGCGCCACATCGCCCAGGACAGCGGCTTCGCGGTGCACGAAGCCGCCGACGGCGACGCCGGCCTGGCCGACGCACGCCGGCTGCATCCGGATCTCATCGTGCTCGACCTCGGCATGCCGCGCCTGGACGGCTTCGGCGTGCTTGCTCAGCTGCGCACCGACGCGGCGCTGGCCGACACGCCGGTCATCGTCTGCACCTCGCAGATGCTCAGCCTCGACCAGAAGCGCGCCCTGGCCAGCGCCTACGCCATCGTGCCCAAGCACGACGTCTCGCGCGACGGGCTGGCCGGGCTGTTGCGCGCCGCCTCGCCCCGCGAGGAGCACCGCACATGAACCACGGCAACGGCACGACGCTGCTCAACGTCGACGACACCGAAGCCGCGCGCTACGCCAAAACGCGCACGCTGCGCCATGCCGGCTACGAGGTGGTCGAGGCGGCCACCGGCCGCGAGGCGCTGGAAGCGATGGAACGGCTGCGCCCGGCACTGGTTCTGCTGGACGTGCGCCTGCCCGACATCAACGGCTCGGAGGTGTGCCGCATCATCAAGGAGAAGTGGCCGTCGACCATGGTGCTGCAGACATCGGCCACCTTCGTCAGCGCGAGCGACCGCACGCGGGGACTGGACGCCGGCGCCGATGCCTACCTGGTGCAGCCGGTCGATCCGGACGAACTGGTCGCCGGCGTGCGCGCGCTGCTGCGCCTGCACGCAGCCGAATCGGCCGCGCATGCAGCCAAGGAGTCGCTGGAACAGCGCATCGCCGAACGCACACGGGCGCTGCACGAAACCAACGTGCAGCTGCTGCAGCAGATCGCTCAGCGCGAGCGCGCCGAGGCCGCCCTGGTGCAGGCGCAGAAGATGGAAGCCGTCGGCCAGCTCACCGGCGCCATCGCACATGATTTCAACAACCTGCTGGCCGCCCTCACCGGCTACCTGCACCTGGCGCGGCGCAAGACGGCCGATGCCGAGACCGCGACGCTGATCGGCAAGGCGCTCGGCGTGGCCGAGCGCGGCAGCAAGCTCACCACCCGCCTGCTCGCGTTCTCGCGCAGCCAGGCG
Organism: Rubrivivax sp.; assembly: GCA_044506225.1. Taxonomy (GTDB): domain Bacteria; phylum Pseudomonadota; class Gammaproteobacteria; order Burkholderiales; family Burkholderiaceae_C; genus JAKFDI01. The sequence continues at coordinate 5,912 of JBIQKU010000081.1, forward strand.
CTGCAGGTGGAGGCGGTCGAGGTCGGCCCGCTCCTCGCATCGATCAAGGACCTGCTGGTGCAGTCGGCGGGCTCAGGCATCCGTGTCGAGATCGCCCCGGCCGAAGCGGGCCTCGTCGCCTCCACCGACGCCAACCAGCTCGAGCTGGCGGTGCTCAACCTGGTGATCAACTCGCGCGACGCCATGCCCGACGGTGGCGCCATCCGCGTCGAGACACGCGCCGCCGTGGTCCCGCCCGACGACCCGGACCTGCCGGCCGGCGACTATGTGGTGGTGTCGGTGTCGGACAACGGCCGCGGCATGCCCCCGGAAGTGGCGCTGCGTGCCTTCGACCCGTTCTATAGCACCAAGCCCGTGGGCCACGGCACGGGCCTGGGCCTGGCGCAGGTGTACGGCCTCGCGAAACAGTCGCGCGGCCTGGCGCGCCTGGACAGCGCCGAAGGCCGCGGCACCACGGTGTCGCTGTGGCTGCCGGCTGCGACGCCGCGCGCCGCGGACGACACGCGCACCGTGCCCGGGGCGCTGCACGGTGGCGGCCAATCCATCCTGCTGGTCGACGACGATGCCGACGTGCTGCAGACCGTCTCCGTGCTGCTGCGCGACAGCGGCTACGAGGTGCATACCGCCGGCGGTGGCACGCTCGCGCTCGAGGCCCTGGCCGTCACGCGGCCCGACCTGCTCATCGTCGACTTCGCCATGCCGGAGATCGACGGCGCCGAAGTGGCCGCGCATGCCCGTGCGCTGCATCCGGGGCTGCCGGTGATCTTCCTGAGCGGCCATGCCGACACCCGCGCCCTGGAAGCGGCCGCCGCCGGCGCCCGGCTGCTGCGCAAGCCCTTTCAGCTCGCCGAGCTGCTGGGCGCGGTGTCGAAAGCGCTGCGCGAGGCCTGAACCGGTCCTACACGCCGGCCAGCACCCGCAGGTGCGCGCCCACGCTGCGCGCCAGCGCGCCCAGCGCATAGCCGCCTTCGAGGCAGGAGACGATGCGCCCCTTGGCATGGCGCTCGGCGAGGTCCTTGATGCGCAGCGTGATCCATTCGTAGTCGGCCTCGACCAGGCCCAGCTGGGCGAGCTCGTCCTCCCGGTGCGCATCGAAGCCGGCGGACACGAAGATCATCTGCGGCCGGAACTGCTCGAGCCGCGGCATCCACATCGCCTCGACGATCTCGCGCACCTCCATGCCGCGGGTGTAGGGCGGCACGGGCACGTTGACCATGTTCGTGCCCTTCGGCAGCGCGCCGCTCTCGGGATACAGCGGGTGCTGGAAGATGCTGGCCATCAGCACGCGCTCGTCGCCGGCGATGATGTCTTCGGTGCCGTTGCCGTGGTGCACGTCGAAGTCGATGATGGCCACGCGCTTCAGGCCGCGCACGTCGAGCGCATGGCGCGCGGCAACCGCCACGTTGTTGAAGAAGCAGAAACCCATCGCCTGGTCGCGCGTCGCATGGTGGCCCGGCGGGCGCACGCTGCAGAAGGCGTTGTCCACCTCGCCGTCGATCACCGCATCGGTGGCCGCGACCGCCGCACCGGCCGCCCGCAATGCGGCGGGCCAGGTCGCGGGGCAGGCGGTGGTGTCGGGATCGAGCGCGACGGATTCGCCGCTGGCGGCCAGGCGCTCCAGGCGGTCGCGAAGCGTGGCGACGTAGTTGGCGGTGTGGGCACGCTCGAGCGAGGCGATCTCGGCAGGCGGCGCTTCGCGGCGTTCGAGCGCGACGTCGAGGCCGGTGGCGATGAGGTGATCGTCGATGGCATCGAGCCGCGCGGGGCACTCGGGATGGCCCGCGCCCATGTCGTGCAAACGGCAGTCGGGGTGGCTGTAGAAGGCGGTCGGCATCGGTGGCCTGCGGTTGATTTCGGGTAAGGTGCGGCGAGGAGTCCGCCCCGTGAATCGACCGCCCCGACAGCCGCTCGCCGAGCACCTCTCACAACTGGTGGACCAGATTAGCACGATCATCGTCGGCAAGCGCCGGCAGATCGAGGACTCCGTGGCATGCCTGCTGGCGGGCGGCCATCTGCTCATCGAGGACGTGCCCGGCGTGGGCAAGACCACGCTGGCGCATGCCATCGCCGTGTCGCTCGGCCTGCGCTTTTCCCGGGTGCAGTTCACTGCCGACCTGATGCCGTCGGACCTCATCGGCGTGAGCGTGTACGAGCGCAGCAAGGAGGCCTTCGTCTTCCACCCCGGCCCGGTGTTCGCGCAGGTGTTGCTGGCCGACGAGATCAACCGCGCGGGTCCCAAGACGCAGAGCGCGCTGCTCGAGTCGATGGAGGAGCAGCAGGTGAGCGTCGAAGGCGAGACGCGCCCGCTGCCGCGGCCCTTCTTCGTCATCGCCACGCAGAACCCGAGCGACCAGCTCGGCACCTACGCGCTGCCCGAGTCGCAGCTCGACCGCTTCTTGATGTGCATCACCCTCGGCTACCCCGACCGCGCGAGCGAGCGGGCGCTGCTGGCGGGGCAGGACCGGCGCGAGGCCATCCACCACCTGCAGGCGGTGATGACGCCGGGCGAGCTCGCGCAGGCGCAGCAGGCGGTGCTCGCCATCCACGCCTCGGACGCGCTGCTCGACTACCTGCAGGCGCTGATCGCCGCCACGCGCTCGGGCGCCTGGTTCGTCGAGGGCCTGAGCCCGCGCGCGGGCATCGCCATCCTGCGCGCGGCCAAGGCGCGCGCGCTGATGGCGCGGCGCGACTACGTGGCGCCCGACGACATCCAGGCCATCCTGCCGCAGGCGGCGGCGCACCGGCTGGTGCCGGCCGCGGGCGCCGGCCGCGGGCGCATCGAGCAGGTGCGCGCCATGATCGAGGCGGTGCCGCTGCCGTGAGGCACGGCGCGCGCATCGTCCCGGCGCGATGAAGGCCGCCGCCGCGCCGCCCCCGGCCCGCCGCAACGGCCCCGCGCGGCGCCGCGCCTGGCCGGCGCCGCTCGGCTGGGTGCGGCGGTGCTTCCGCGCCTGGTGGCAGGCCCGGCTGCCGCGCACCGACACGCAGCGGCTGACGCAGGGCAACATCTTCATCCTGCCCTCGCGCGCGGGCCTGCTGTTCGCCGCCACGCTGCTCACGCTGCTCGTCGCCTCGATCAACTACCAGCTCAACCTCGGCTACGTGCTGACCTTCCTGCTGGCCGGCAGCGGCATCGTCTCGATGCACGTCACGCACGGCACGCTGCGCGGGCTGACGCTGCGGCTCAAGCCGGTGGCGCCGGTGTTCGCCGGCGAGGCGGCCGCGCTCGAAGCGGTGCTGTCCAGCGGCGGCGGCGCGCGCCACGGCATCGGCCTGAAGATCGAGTCGGCGGACAGCGCCACGCTCACCTGGGTCGACGTGCCGGCCGGCGGCCAGGCCGCGGCGCGGGTGAGCTTCGTGCCCGAGCGCCGCGGCCTGCACGAGCTGCCCACGCTCAGCGTCGAGACGCGCTTCCCGCTCGGCCTGTTCCGCGCCTGGTCGATCTGGCGGCCGGCGAGCCGCGCCCTCGTCTACCCCCGGCCCGAGCAGCCCGCCGCGCCGCTGCCGCCGGCCAGCCCGCTCGCCGGCGGCCAGGCGCGCGCGCGCAGCGGCAGCGGCGGCGACACCGAGGGCATCCGCGCCTACCGCCGCGGCGACCCGCTCAAGATGGTGGTGTGGAAGAAGGCCGCCAAGGCGATGGAGGCCGGCGGCGAGCTCGTCAGCCGCGACACCAGCGCCGCCGCGCAGCGCGAGCTGGTGCTCGACTGGCAGGCCGCTTCCGGCCGCTCGAGCGAGGAGCGGCTGTCGCGCCTTACGGCCTGGGTGCTGGCCGCCGACGCCGCGGGCGTGCACTACGCGCTGCGCATTCCCGGCGCCGAGCTGCCCACCGACCACGGCGACGCCCACCGGCGCGCCTGCCTGGAGGCACTGGCGCTGTGCCGCTGATCGAGCCCGTCGCCTGGCCCGGCTGGCGCCACCTGCCGCGCGACACGCGCGACACGCTGTTCCTGCTCGGCGTCATCGCCTGGACGGTGCTGCCGCACCTGCCGCACCTGCCGGCGTGGTGCCTGCTGCTCACCGCCGCCGTGCTGCTGTGGCGCGGCCGGCTGGCGCTGGCGAACGCGGCGCTGCCGGGGCGCTGGGTGCTCGTGGGCGTGCTGCTCGCGGCGGGCGCGCTCACCTGGTGGACGCACGGCACGCTGCTCGGCAAGGAGGCCGGCGTCACGATGGCCGTCGTCTTGATGGCGCTCAAGACGCTGGAACTGCGCGCCCGGCGCGATGCCTTCGTGGTGTTCTTCCTCGGCTTCTTCCTCATCCTCACCAACTTCCTGTATTCGCAGTCGCTGTTCGTGGCGCTCGCGATGCTGGGCGCGGTATGGGGGCTGATGACGGCACTCGTGCTGGCGCACATGCCGGTGGGTCAGCCGGGGCTGCGCCAGGCCGGGCGGCTCGCGGCGCGCACGGCGCTGCTGGGTGCGCCCATCATGGTGCTGCTGTTCCTGCTGTTCCCGCGCATCGGGCCGCTGTGGGGGCTGCCGCACGATGCGATGTCGGCCACGGGCCTGTCGGACAGCATGCGCATGGGTTCGGTGGCGGAGCTCGCGATCGACGACAGCATCGCCTTTCGCCTGCGCTTCGAGGACCGCGTGCCGCCGCCGCAGGCGATGTACTTCCGCGGCCCGGTCCTGGGCAACTTCGACGGGCGCGAATGGACGCCGGTGTCGCCGCTGTCCATGGCCGCCGCCATGCCGCGCACGCTGGAAGTGCGCGATGCCCCCTGGCGCTATGAGATGACGCTCGAGCCTTCGCGGCTGCGCACCCTGCCGCTGCTGGAGGCGGCGGCCGACGCACCGCAGCTCGACGGCTACCGCGTGCGCGGCAGCAGCGACCTGCAATGGCGCACGCACCGCCCCGTCACCGAGCGGCTGCGCTTCACCGCCGAGGCGCACCTGGACTTCCGCCATGGGCCCGGGCGGATGGTGCCGGCGCTGCGCGATTACCTGGAGCTGCCGCCCGACAGCAGCCCGCGCACGGTGGCCTGGGCCGAGGCGCTGCGCGCGCAGCCGGCGTTGGCAGGCGCCGATGCCGATACGCTGGCGCGCGCGGTGCTGCGGCACATCCGCCGCGGCGGCTACGGCTACACACTGGCACCCGGCGCCTACGGCGAGCAGGACGCACGCGGGGCCATCGACGAGTTCTGGCTGGACCGCAAGCTCGGCTTCTGCGAGCACTTCGCCGCCGCCTTCGTGGTGGTGATGCGGGCGATGGACGTGCCGGCGCGCGTGGTCACCGGCTACCAGGGCACCGACCCCTTGCCCATCGACGGCTACTACATCGTTCGCCAGAGCTCCGCGCACGCCTGGGCCGAATACTGGCAGCCCGGACGCGGCTGGGTGCGCGCCGACCCGACCGCCGTGGTCGCGCCCGAACGCATCGAGCGCAGCAGCCGCCTCGCGCCGCCGCCGGGCGCCATGGCCGGGGCGCTGGGCGCCGTCAGCCCGGCCCTGCTGGAACGCCTGCGCAGCGGTTGGGAACTGGTGAACAACCGCTGGAACCAGTGGGTGCTGAACTATTCGCGCGGCCAGCAGCTCGACCTGCTGTCGCGGCTTGGCTTCGAGGCGCCGAGCTGGGAGGACCTGTCGGTGCTGCTGGTGGGCGCGCTCAGCACGCTGGCGCTCGCCGCCGCCGGCTGGGCGTGGTGGGACCGTCACCGGATCGACCCCTGGACGCGGCAGATGCACACGCTGCGCGCACGGCTGCAAGCGCTGGGCGTGACGGCCGCGGCGCACGAAGGCCCGGGCCTGCTCGCGCGCCGCGCCGAAGAACAGCTGGGCGCGCAGGCCGAGCCGCTGGCCACCCTGCTGCGCCGCCTCGAGCAGCAGCGCTACGGACGCGAGGCGCGCCGACGTCCCGACTCGGCGCTGACGCGCCGCTTCCTTGCCGCCGCCCGCCAGGCGAAGCGCCCTCGATAATCGCCGCGACCCTGCCGTACCCCCTGCCCATGCCACGAATCCACCGCACCGGCCTGGCCGCGGCGCTGCTCGCCGCACTCGCCCTGACGGCCCTGCCCACGGCACAGGCGAGCAAGAAGCGCCCGGCCACCACCGCCAGCACCCCCGCCTACGGCCCCCGCGACGACGTGATGCGCTTTGCCGTCGAGGCCGCGCAACGCCACCGGCTCGATACCGCCTGGGCACAGGCCGCCCTGGCCGATGCGCGCTACCTGCCGCGCGTGGCGCAGCTCATCATGCCGCCGCCGGTAGCCACGGCGAAGAACTGGGCGGCGTACCACGACCGCTTCGTCGAGCCGGTGCGCATCCGCGCCGGTGCCGAGTTCTGGGCCGCCAACGAGGCCTGGTTGCGTCTGGCCGAGGAGCGCTACGGCGTGCCGCCGGAGATCGTGGTGGGCATCGTCGGCGTGGAGACCATCTACGGCCGCCACATGGGCAACTTCCGCGTGCTGGACGCGCTCGCCACACTGAGCTTCGACTTCCCGTCGGGCCGCAGCGACCGCAGCGCCTTCTTCCGCGAGGAGCTCGAAAACTACCTGCTGCTGTGCGACCGCGAGGGGCTGGACCCGCGGGAGCTGCTGGGCAGCTACGCCGGCGCGATCGGCATGCCGCAGTTCATGCCGTCGAGCATCAACCGCATGGCGGTGGACTTCGACGGCAACGGCCACATCGACCTGCACGCGAGCACCGCGGACGTCATCGGCAGCGTCGCGCACTACCTCGCGCAATCGGGCTGGCAACGCGGCATGCCCACGCACTACGAGGTGCAGCCGCCCGCCGATGCGGCGCAGCGTGCCGTGCTGCTGGCGCCCGACATCCTGCCCAGCTTCACCGCGGCCGAATTCAGCGCCCATGGCGCGGTGCTCTCGCGCGAAGGGCTGGCGCATGAAGGTCCGCTGGCGCTGGTCGAGCTCTTCAACGGCGAGGCCGCGCCCAGCTACGTGGCGGGCACGGCCAACTTCTACGCCATCACCCGCTACAACTGGTCGAGCTACTACGCGCTGGCGGTGATCTCACTGGGCGAGGCCGTCAAGCGCACGCGCTGAGCGCGGGCGAAAGCAGCGACGCGCCCAACCATTCGGCGAGGCTCGCATCCGCGGGCAGGCCTTCGAGCACGGTGAGACCGCAAGCCAGGTCCCAGCTCGACTCCGACCAGCCGGCGAGGCGCACCGGCACGGCCTGCGGCGGCCACGGCGGCAGCTTCGGCGACGAGGTGGCAATCGGTGCAGGCGGCTTGGACATGAGCGTCTCCCAGGGTGGCTGTTGTGCGCCGCAGTGTTCCGACACGCGCCACACGCACGAATCCCGCCTAGGACGGAGCAGGGCACCGGCGGGCGCCCCTCGGCGGAACGCCCCCGTCGGAGGGCGCCTACGCCCACTTCGCGGGACCCCCTGTGACAGACGTAACAACGCCACGACGCCCCGGTGGGGAAGCGGCTTGCCGCGGATTCGCAGTCCTAGACTGCCCCGAGCCGCCAATCTGGGTCGTCGATCCGCCGCGCGCGGCTCGCGAGGATGCGGACCCGGCTCGCAGTCAGGGGAGAACAACAGATGAAACTGTCCACCACCGCCGGCGCACTGGCGATCGCCTTCGGCGGTCTTGCCGCGGCACCGGCCCATGCCATCCCGGTGAGCGTCGAGCTGGCCTTGCTGGTCGACGTGTCCGGCAGCGTCAGCGCCAGCGAGTTCAACCTCCAGCGCAGCGGCTATGCCAACGCCTTTCTCGACGCCGGCATCCAGAACTCGATCACCAACGGCGGCGGCGTGGCCGCGACGCTGATCTACTGGTCCAGCGCCGCGCAGCAGTCCATCGCGGTCGGCTGGAGCCTGCTCACGGACGCCGCTTCGGCCACCAGCTTCGCCAACGCGATCAACGCGGCCGGGCGGCCGTTCAGCGGCGGCACCAACATCGACGCGGCGATCAACTTCGCGGCGCCGCTGTTCGACAACAACGGCTTCGAAGGCGCGCGGCTGGTGATGGACGTCTCGGGCGACGGCGCGAGCGGAGTCGGCCCGACCCAGGCCGCCCGCGACGCCGCTGCGGCCGCAGGCATCGTCATCAACGGCCTGCCCATCGGTGGTGCCGCGATCGAGGCGTTCTATCAGAACAACGTCATCACAGCGGGCGGCTTCCTGCAGCCGGCCGCCGATTTCGCCGACTTCGATCTGGCCGTGCGCACCAAGATCGGCCGAGAAATCGTGGGCGCGATTCCCGAGCCGGAAACCTATGCCCTGATGTTGCTGGGCCTGGGAGCCGTCGGCTGGGTGGCGCGCCGGCGCAAGTCCGGACGCTGAAACCCTTCGCTGTCATCCCGGCGGACGGGTCGCGGGGCGATCCCGCCCCCTCTTCTTTTTTTGCTCCCGGGG